>CACGGY010000030.1 GCA_902572675.1 uncultured Prochlorococcus sp.
GGCGAGAATTTGTTTCGGAAATTAAACAGGCAGTTGAGGTAACTCATACATCTAATGTCCTTGAGGGTATTGGCGGGTTCGGAGGTTTATTTAGAATTCCCATCGATCGTTTTAAAAAACCAGTTCTTGTTTCAGGAACTGATGGTGTAGGAACAAAATTAGAATTAGCCCAAAGTAAAAACTTTCACTTTGAAGTTGGTATTGATTTAGTTGCCATGTGCATGAATGATATTATTACTAGCGGTGCAAAACCTTTATTTTTTCTGGATTACATTGCTACTGGCAAACTTGATAAGGGGCAATTATTGAAGGTTGTCCAGGGTATTTCACATGGCTGTAAAGAAAATAACTGTTCATTACTAGGTGGAGAAACTGCTGAAATAGTGATATTAACTTCATTCCGACAATGGGTAATCTCCATAATGGACATGTGAAATTGATATCAACAGCAAAATATGAAAATTCAAATATTAATTTAGTAAGTATTTTTGTTAATCCACTTCAATTTGATAAAAAGTTAGATTTAGAGAATTACCCTAAAACAATTAACGATGATATAAAAATCTGCTTTGCAAATGGAGCAGATGCCATCTTCATCCCAAGTACTGAAGAAATATATCCACCAAATAAAAATATTAAATACCTTAAAGCTTCAATAGAATTATCTTCAAAATTATGTGGATTGAACAGAATTGGCCATTTTGATGGAGTTTGTACAGTTGTTTATAGATTACTTAATCTCATAAAGCCAAAAAATCTTTACTTAGGAGAAAAAGATTGGCAGCAACTTTTAATTTTAAAAAATCTTATCTTAAAAAAGAAATTAAATGTTTCGATTAAATCTATTCCTACACAAAGAGATTTTGATGGAATTCCTTTAAGCTCTCGTAATGTGCATTTATCAAAAAATGAAAGGAAATTAATTAGATTTTTTTCAAATGAATTATTAGAAGCAAAAAATAATTTTCAACAAGAACAAAAAATTAGTTTAGAAGAAATAATGAAAAAGCTATCAAAAGAAAAAATTTCAATTGAATATTTAGAACATTTACACCCTCATACACTCCAAAAAGCCAAAGTTGAGGATAATATTTCGCTACTTGCTGGTGCGATAAAATGTGGAGAGACTAGATTAATTGATCACGTTTTTTTAATGAAAAGAAGGCCTATTATTGCAATTGATGGTCCTGCAGGGTCAGGCAAAAGTACCGTAACAAAGTTAATAGCTAAGAAACTTAAACTTTTATATTTAGATACTGGTGCAATGTATAGAGCATTGAGTTGGCTCTTAGTAAAAGAAAATATTGACTTTAAAAAAGAAAAAACATTAAAGGATATTCTTAAAAATATTTCTATTGTATTCAATTCTAATGAAGGTTTACATCAGGATGTTTTTATTAATAACTACTGCGTTACTGAAGAAATTAGGTCGCAAAAGATAAGTTCCATCGTGTCAAAAATTTCCTCAATAAAAGAAGTGAGGAAATTCTTAGTAGAAGAGCAAAGAAAAATTGGAGAATTAGGAGGACTTGTGGCTGAGGGAAGAGATATAGGGTCTACTGTTTTTCCTCATGCAGAACTTAAAATATTTCTAACTGCAAGCATAGATGCGAGAGCAAAAAGAAGAAAATTCGATGAACAAAGTAAAGACTCACAAGAAATAGATCTTCAAACTTTAAAAGAACTTATAAAAAAAAGAGATTTTGAAGATGCTAATAGGGAAATTTCACCTTTAATAAAAGCGAATGACGCAATAGAAATTATCTCAGATGACTATTCAATTAATGAAGTAGTAGATAAAATTATTGATCTATATAATGACAAGATTCCCAAAGAGACTCAGATTCAATAAATACTTTCCAAAAATCCGCTTACAGAGTCTTCTAAAATATCAAGGACATAATCAAAACCCTCATCACCTCCAAAATATGGATCTGGAACTTCTTGCTCATTAAAGACTGATCTAAAATCTTGTATTTTTTTAATTGATGCAAAATCAGTTGAAGCTGTACTCTTTTTAAGATCTTGAATATTTCTAAAATTTGAGTCGTCCATTGCAAGAATATAGTTAAATTCGTCAAAATCTTTGCTAGTAATTTGACGAGCTCTGCTTAAGATATTTACATCTCTTTTTTCCGCCGCAATTCTCATCCTAGAGTCAGCTTTTTTTCCAATATGCCAACTCCCAGTTCCAGCAGAATCTACAATAAAGCCATCGGTTAATCCTTTCCTTTCAAGTAGACTTTTAAAGATAGCTTCTGCTGCAGGAGACCTACAAATATTTCCTAAACATACAAAAAGAACAGAAATTTTTTTTCATATGATTTTAAATTTCAATAAATTATAAGACTTTTAGGTAGTAAATAAAACTTCTTTAATTAAAGATTCAGTAAATTCTTTACCAAACAAACTTGACAACATTGGCCTTGCTGGATCGTTATCTCTTCTATATTTCAGATAATTATTTTGACCATTTATTAATTCTTTTTGCAGTTCAATATTGACTTCTTTGCTTTCGAAAAGAATTTCCAAATACAAATCAAGATATTCCTTAAATGAGTTATAAAGCTGATTAGCAATTAAAAAATCACTTGTTTCTCCTTTAGGTAATTTTGACCAGATTACTCCTGGAGAAAAAAATCTAGCTACATCTGCAGACATTTTTTCAGCTAATGGGATTGATGAATGAAAATGATTTTTGAGTTTTATAAGTTTTCCTAATAAATCACTATTATATTGATTTTGTATTTTTAATGAAGGCTGAAAATCTAATACTAATAGATGACTATTAGGTAAAGAAACAAAATCTACTCCAAAAAAATGGAATATTATAAATTGTATTAGGAATAATTAAAAAATTTAAAACAGAATAATTTGGACTATTTATACATACTGCTCTAGCAAATTGAATTCTTTTTTTATGCGTTACACCCCAAGTAGAGAGATTAACATTTTTTTTTAATTTTTTTGAACCATAAGTTGAATCTTTATAAGTATATTCCGCGGGTATTATTTTTTCTAAACAGTTATGTTTACTTAAATTATTAGTTAAATATTTTAGAAAATTATGCCATCTCCAATCTGCCCTGTAAAAAATAGTATCTTGTATTAACATTCAATATATATTCTCATTATTTAATGTAAAAAAGAAATTTATTGATAAATTTGTTTGTCCATTTTTCTCCAAAAAAAGATTTAAACAATTTATCTGCAGGGTCTTTTTCAAAACTGTACTTATCATATTTAATTTGATGAATCTTTATTTCTTCTGCATTTAAAAATAGATTAACAGGATTCGATTTATAAATGTTCAAATAGTTATTTACAAATGCATAGAAAATATTATTTAAATCTCTATCAAGATTTAATTTATTGCCTCTACATATAATCACCCATGGGGAAAAATACTTTTTTGAATCGTATATATTCTTCATTTTATTATTATCAAATGCAGAATATTTTTTCTTAATACCACCTAAACTTGAACAATATTTTTCAAGATACTTGCCTTCTTGAATTAAAGGTTGATAATCAAGTATTGCTAATAACTTTTGAGAAGTTCCAAACCATAAAATATCAGCTCCTAAAATAGGCATTTCACTATCAAAATTTGGATATGCTACCGTATTAAACACTTGCAGTTTTATGCCGCCATCTAATCTTGTTATTCGCCACTTTCTATATTCGGGAGATGAAAAAAGCCAATTTTTAATAATATATTTTGAGTCTCCATTATGATGTTCTTTGAATTCGCTAGATATTTCTAATTCATGACCATTTAATTCATCAATATTGGTTTTAAGGAAATCAACTAATGAATCAAACATAAATAACTAGGTCTCGGTGCTTCCTTTCCTTACTTTTTTTGTAATGTAATTAAATACAATCTTGCCTAAAACAGCAATCAAGTTACCTTCAAGCTCCTTAAACATTTTCATATTATAAGTAAAAGCTTGATTAGCTTCATCAATAATTTGATCAGCAGTGTTTTGATTTATTGGAAGTTGATTCAAAGTAAGGGAATATTCTTCCTTGAATTTCTTTTCATCAGCAATTAATTCAAACTCATAAAAATTTAAACCATCATTTCCATGCAAATTTAATGCTTTTTTAGCGATCCTTTTCAAAATTTGCCCCCCAGATAAATCTCCTATGTAGCGAGTGTAGTGGTGACCAACCAATAGCTCTGGTGAATTTTTTGCGACCTCTCGGATTCTCTCAACATATTCTTTGGCTGATTGAGAAATATTAATTTCATTCTTCCAGTTTTCACCAAAATAAAATTTAAGATCGTTTACAAGAGTTTCTTTCCTGAATAATGATTTAAAACCTATAGGTTTTATCACGGGATGTTCCTCATTGACCAGTCTTTCAATTTCTTCTTCCATAGCTTCATAAACAAAATATAAATCACTAATTAATTTTCTATAAGATTTTTTTTCAACAACTCCTTTTAAAAAACAAGCCACAAAGCCAGTATTTTCTGCCATAGTGTGGGATTTTTTTGTCCCTTCTCTTAATTGTCCTGCAAGAGCGACTGCCATATATTTTGAATTATTTTTGTAAGTGTATTTAATCTACAAGGAAAATACATAAAACAGCTAATTTTTGTTACTAGCGGATGTTGTAGAGAATAGCTTATAAAGTTCTTTACAAACCAAAAAAAGGTTATCTTTTTGTTCCTTTTGCGGTAAATGAGTGCCAGTCATTTCCCAATCACCGATGGTAGCCACTCTCCATCTCTCGGATGGAACAATCATACCTCGCATTATTATTCCCAACAATTTCGGGACTCTGTCATTATTATCATTTTCAATTCTTAATTGTAAGAGTATTGCTCTACATTCAATAAGAGGGCTCCAACCAGGGAAATGAAACGCAAAATCAATAGTATCTTGCATGGATTCATTATTTGAATTGTCCCAGGGACTAAAATTTACGCTTGCATCTGGAAAATATTTCCGAAACAAAGCGGCGGTAGAAGCAATTTTATTAGCTATTTCAACATTACTTACATTTGAACTTGCATTCATAAGTAGCTGAGCGTTTTTTTGAAAATGACATAATTTGCTTTAACTTGCTTATTAACTACTATTTCTTTTAATAAAGATGTTGATATGCTGATCAATAAAGTATTCTCTATTCACATTTGAATAATAAATTTCTAGGTTTTAAAGAAAATAACTCATCGCAAATTACAATACGAGGAAGTTCAATGAGTTATCTTTATTAATTCAATGCTATGCCAAAATTTGAAAAATTAACTTTACCTAATGAAGGCGAGATAATAACTTTTAATCAAGGCAAACCAAATGTTCCTAATAATCCAATTGTCCCATTTATTAGGGGTGATGGTACTGGAGTTGATATTTGGCCTGCTACTCAAATCGTTCTTGATTCAGCGATAAAGGAAAGCTATGGAGATGAAAGAAAAATTAATTGGTTTAAAGTGTATGCTGGCGATGAAGCTTGTGAACTATATGGAACATATAATTATCTACCTCAAGATACTATTGAAGCAATTAAACACTTTGGTGTAGCCATTAAGGGTCCTTTAACGACTCCCATCGGTGGAGGGATTAGATCTCTTAATGTTGCATTAAGGCAAATCTTTGATTTATATAGCTGTGTTAGACCATGCAAATATTATTCAGGAACTCCAAGCCCTCACAAAAATCCCCAAAATTTAGACGTTATCGTTTATAGAGAAAATACTGAGGATATCTATATGGGAATTGAGTGGGAAGCAGAAGATAATAATTGTCTCGAATTAATTAATCACTTAAATAACTTTGTCATACCAAAAAGCAAAAATTTAAAAAACAGATCCATACCAAACGGATCGGGTATTGGAATAAAACCGGTGAGCAAATTTGGCAGCCAAAGGCATATTAGAAAAGCTATTGAACATGCTAAAAGATTATCTGGAGATAAAAGGCATGTGACTCTTGTACATAAAGGGAATATTATGAAATATACAGAAGGTGCATTTAGAGATTGGGGATATGAATTAGCAGTAAATGAATTTAGAGAAGATTGCATTACAGAAAGAGAAAGCTGGATTTTAGATAATATTCAGAAAAATCCAGAAATTACAATTGAAAATAATGCTCGAAAAATTGAACCAGGTTTTGACAAGCTTACAAATAACAAAAAAGCATTCATTTGCGAAGAAATTAAAGAAGTTATTGCATCAATATCAAATTCTCATGGAGATGGAAAATGGAGAAAACTTATTCTTGTTGATGATCGTATAGCTGATAGTATATTTCAACAAATTCAAACTAGACCTCAAGAATATTCAATTCTTGCAACATTAAACCTTAATGGAGACTATGTTTCTGATGCAGCTGCTGCAATTGTTGGAGGCCTAGGTATGGCGCCCGGCGCAAATATTGGAGATAATGCAGCAATTTTCGAAGCTACGCACGGTACAGCTCCAAAACATGCAGGCTTAAACAAAATTAATCCAGGCTCAGTAATTCTAAGTGGTGTAATGATGCTTGAATATTTTGGTTGGGATGAAGCAGCTAACTTAATTACTAATGGTTTAAGTAAGGCAATAGAACAAAAAAAAGTCACCTATGATCTAGCACGCCTAATGGAACCAAAAGTAGAACCATTATCCTGCAGTAGTTTTGCTGAAGAAATTATCTCAAATTTCTAATTTTAAAAATTACTTTTATTTTCAAAAACTTTCCAAATATTAACCAGTGAATCTTTAGTACCAATGTTTCCAGGATGAGTAACAATAGGCAGTTTTTCGCCATTTTTTAGGTTATAAGTCACCACTGAAATGCCTGGTAAAATCTGCCCTTCAAGATGAACATAATCGGCATTAAGTCCATCACTAAGAATCAAATTTGTTGTTATTCCACCTTTTGAAATCAAATATCCTATTTCATACTTCAAATCTGCGACTAATTCAGCAATAAAACAAGCAAGTAAATTATAAAAAATAAATAGTTCAGAAGCATCTAAAGACATAAATTTTCTTGAAGTAAACAAAACGGGAGTTTTTCCTTTTTCAAAAGAATATCTAATTTCTTTCAAAAATTTATTTTTAAACAAATTCCTTCGCTTCTGATTATTATCTGATGAGGTAATTTTAAAGAATTCAAAAACATCTAATTCAACCGGATTGCAATAACTTATCTCTAATAAATTATTTAATTGTATTGTTGAAAGTTCTACATAAGATCCAACAATTATGAGTCCTGGAAGAAAACTTTTTTCTTTATTTCTTTTTCTTAAACTAGAAAAAAATATTTCACTCTTAAAGACACTTTTTTTCTCAGAAATTGAACTTATAAAACTTGCTGCAGTTCGAAAAAGGAAATTTTTGTGTTTAATTAATTTTTTAATTACTAAGGAAAATTTTTTTAGTTGAGAATAATTTTCTATATCTACAATTACATGTTTATTATTCTTCAAGTTCTTTAGTGTTTTAAAAACAATATTATTTTCTTCATCATTTAGCATTTCGATATCTGAAAATAAAAGATTTTGAATATCTTCAAAATTTATTTGAGATTTACTCTGCTGAAATAAAAGGTTCTTGACATTACTTGTCTCATATCCAAAAATTTTATCTGTTGCAAAAATTGTTTGACTAATAGGGGTTTTATCAACAAAATGAGATCCATTAATTGTTAATCTTTTACCCTCTATGAAAGCTGGAATATGAAAAGTAGCATCAAAAGGACCTAAGCAACTATTTATAGCACTTGGCTCTAAAAAGTTATGTCCTCGAAGAGTTGAGTCTCCTCTACTTATAAAAATAATTTCTTCTTCATAGGTTTTAGAAGCAATTACAGACTTAAGATTTTTGCAAATTTCCTCTATTGTTAATTTCGCATCATTTTCCGATAGTGACCTTGTATTAGCCAAAATAAAAAATAAATTAGATTTAGATTCAAAACCTTTGACTAAAGTTGAGCAGTCCCACTTAAGCAGTAATAAGCAATCATGAACAGTTTGAGAACCTGTAGGATCATCATCTATAACGACAAATTTCATAAGTATTGCAAAATTACTTAAGAGATTTTATTTGTATTGAGGCATTTAACCTTTTACTATCATTTGAAGGAATCATAATGTTTCTAAATCCATCAACAAAAGAATTTCGAGGACTAGTCCAAGGCTCGAGACATATCATTTTTCTTGGAGGATCACTCCAAATAACACCTAAATCAAAAGGATATGGATGATTTAAAGTTATCTCTCTTTTAAAGATTTTATCTCGAAAAGAGCTTCTACCGGAAGTATACATAAGCAAATCAACTCCTAAATTAATTTTTTTTAATTCATCCAAAGTATTACTTATAATATTTTTTTCTTGATCCTGACAATTACGTGGATTATCAATAAAATCTAAATTTTTGAAATCTGAAACATTAAAATAAGGATGCAAACCAAAATTTATAGGCATAACAAAGTCTGTATTGTTATTAATTGTAATTTCAAATTCTAAACAGTTAATCTTTAAGATAACTTCTATTTTTAATTCGAAATCGAAAGGATAATATTTTTTGGTTTTTTTAGATGAATTTAAGAATAAGCGTAAAATTTTTTCATTTTCATTGAAGGAGTATTGCCATTGCAAATCTCTAGCGAAACCATGTTGTGGTATTTGCAAATAACCATTTCCAAATACTGAACTAAAAGTATGAAGATTTCCACATATTGGAAACAAAATTGGAATACCTCCCCTAATACTTTTTGTCTTGTCCATAAATCTTTCTTCATCGAAATAAAGTATTTCATTACCATCCGAAACCCAATTCGTAATAATGCCGCCTCTTTTAGGACAAAATTTAATGTAGTTATTTTTATCTAATTGGAAGACAAAAATTTCTTGGTCTTGATTAGATAATTCAAATTTCACAATGTATTACTTACAGAGAATCAACCCAATCCAAAATATGCTGATTAACTAATTCAGGTATTTCATCATGAGGACAATGGCCTGCATCAAGAATAATTTCTTGTGTATTCTTTGGTGTAAATTTTTTATATAGATTTCTTTTTTTTGGAGTGTTCATCCATGGATCTTTCCCTCCCCAAAGAAGTAATAATGGTGCATTTAGCTTTGCGAATAACTTATCCAACGGCAATCCCTGAGGACCTGATGGGTTAAATACACTTCTAAAAACATTAAAAGCTCCGAAATCTAGCGAAGGCTTCCTTATCGACTCTACTAAAAAATCATCAACATTTTTTTTATCAACATAAACTTGATTCAAAGTTTTTTTAATATTTTTTGGATTTCTCATATTCTCAAAAATTAAACGTTGAAGAACAATATTTTTCAAAAATATGCCAGCAACTGTTTCAATTGAAGTTTGCAAGATATTCTTTTTGATAGTTTTTTCTTCACTAAAATATCCCGCAGCGTTAAGTAATATCACTCCTGCGTTTAGCTCCTTTAATTCTGCACCAGCTGCTAATGCTGCATAACCACCTAATGAATTTCCAACGACAATTGTAGGCTTTTTTATTTTCTCTCGTACATAAGCAACAACCTGATCTTTCCATAAAGATCCTGAATATTCGACGTCTTGAGGCTTAGGACTTTTTCCAAAACCTAGTAAATCCATAGCATGAACTTCGTATTTTGAACTCAAAACAGGGATATTAAATCTCCAATGATCCGTAGAAGCGCCGAAACCATGAATTAATAAAATTGCGTAATCTTTTGATATTTGTTCAGGATTAGCTGAAACAGTATGTATTGGGTAATTTAAAAAATTCCAGTCATAATTTACATCACTATCAATCAGAGCTGATTTATCCATTTATTAAAATTCTTTTGGTTAATTTATTCTAATAAACTTATTTACTAAAGAAGACCCACAGGATCAGCTGCAACATCATCTGAAATTTTATTGCCATCATTTGGGGGCTTATCTTTTAGAACAATTCTCAGGAGAACAGGTGCAAGAAATGTAGTTCCTATAACCATTAATAAAATAGCCGCTTCAAGAGAAGGAGTTAACAACTTAGCGCTTGTTCCTAGTCCAAGAAAAATTAAACCAACCTCTCCTCTAGGCATCATGCCCAAACCTACAACTAATCTATTTGTGGGTTTATCACTTGAAAATACCCATCCTGCCGCAATTTTTCCAATAATTGCTACAACTAACAAAAATCCTGCAACTACTAGAGCTGACCTACTTGTTGGATCAAGTGGATTGATAACTGATAAATCCATTCCAGCTCCCACTAATACGAAGAAAATTGTTGCGAATAGAGATACTAAAGGTAAAACGGATTGTTGAATTGCGTGATTATTTTTAGAACTACTAAGAATTAATCCTGCTGCAAAAGCACCTAAAGCTGCTTCCAATCCAATGGCTGTTGCTACAAAGCAACACAACACCAGTATCACAAAAGAGGCTACTACTACTGCTCCTGGAGCCTTCAATCTATCTAATAACCAATCAAAACCCGGGGCTGCTGTTCTACTTAATGCGATAGCAGCAATAACAAATACTACAGCTGCAGCAACTAATTTGACGATAGGAGCAATTTCTAAAGAACCTCCTGCAGCAAGGGCGACTACAACTGCAAGAATCACAATACCCAAAATATCATCCAAAACAGCCGCTCCAATAACAATCTGTCCTTCTCTAGTTTTTAAATATCCCAACTCACCAAATACACTCGCAGTAATTCCTATACTTGTTGCCGTCATAGATGCTCCAGCAAAAACTGCTGGAATTAGATCTACTTGGAAAATAAACATTAATCCAAGAGTTCCAAAGGCAAAAGGTAAAATTACACCAGCCATAGCAACAGTGAAAGCCTGAGCTCCCACGGCTACTAATTCCTCTAACTCACTTTCTAATCCTGTTAAAAATAAAAGAGCATATAACCCTAGAGTTGCTACTGCTTGAAGAGATGGAAAACTTTCAAAATAAACATCAGGTACTGCTTCTGGAGGGATTGACGCTAATGAGCTAATAACATTTACAAGTCCTTCATTTAATTCGGTTCCAGCTGAGGGAGGTATCAACAAATGGAATCCTGATGCCCCTATCACAACCCCTGCAAGAAGCTCACCTACTATCGTTGGCAAACTCAGTCTTACTAATACTTCTGCTAATGCTCTTGCAGCTAAAAATATCAACAGAAACCTTATAACTCCTATCAACGTTTCAGCAACTTCTAAATCATGTGCACTTAATTCAGCAAGTAAAGAATACATATGAAATGAGATA
>CACGGY010000031.1 GCA_902572675.1 uncultured Prochlorococcus sp.
AACTCTACTATACCTCCTTTTAAAACATGAATATTTTCACCCCGAAATTTCTCATCAAGATTTTTGGGATATCCGCCATCAATCATCAAACATGGTTTTTTTAAGTTATCTGTATCAATTTCAATAGTTTTAGGCATACTTGCAACCCATACAACAATATCCGCCTGAGGCAATGCCTCATTTAAGCTTGTTACGGTGCCGCCATCTAATTCTTTTTGTAACAGTGCTAGCGGTTCTTGTTGTCTTGCTACCATAAGAAGTTCTGAAATACCAGTTTTATTGATAAGCCATCTACAAACAGCACTACCAATATCACCTGTGGCACCAATTACTGCAACAGTTGCCTTTTTAAGGTCTATCCCAATGCGAGGCGCATTTATTTCTAGTTGCTTACAAATAACCCAAGCGGTATGAGTATTGCCAGTAGTAAACCTTTCCCACTCTAATGATGTATTTCTAATTTGTTTATGCTGTAGAAGATTAAAATTCTCAAAAATAATAGACGTAAATCCTCCTAAAGCGGTAATGTTAATCCCTTTTTTCTGAGCTAGTTCCATAGCATTTAGTACTTTTCTTCTAGCCGTTTTAAACCTAGAAAGCATTTCAGGAACAAAGCACGAATCAATATAAGAACCTTCAATAGATATTCCAGTAGCACTCTTAACTTCTACATTTTCAACAAGCTGAGGAGGAGCAGTACACCAAACATCCAAGTCGCCATCAGCAATATGATCAAAGCCTAGCATCGAAGCTTTTCTTTTTGCATCTTCAAAACTTGTTGAGTGGCCTATTAACCCAAACATTTAAAATTTATAAATGGTTTCTATATGATCTTATGAACAATAGCACAGAGGTACCTAATTAAATAGGATTGATTAATTATTAAAATCCTTAATTAATTAGAAATGTAATTAGACGATAGCTGCCATAGCCATTCTTGCAATTTCTCTATTATCTAGACCTATTTCCATCAATGTATCTTGATAAGCAATCATAAATTCTTCCATTAATTCTTCTCTTTCCATAGCTAAAACTGATGCGTCATCTGCTACTTCGTCTAACATCTTTTTGATTAACGGAAGATTAACCTTATTAGCTTCCATTAATTCCTCTTTACAAGTAGGTAGATTCTTTTTAAGCCACTCTTGACCATAATTTAAATGAAGATATTCATCTTTAACGACTCCCTCTGTTATTTTTTTTGCAAAAGGATCCGCAACTCTTATGTAGACGTTATAAGCAGAAATTGCAAATGCTTCAATTAAGATGGCTTGTATTAAAAGACATGTTGTTAAATTTCCTTTTTCAAGAGCAACTTGAAAATTACCATGTAATTTAGAAAAGAATTTTTTAGCAAATTCCATATCAGCTACTACACCTAAATTTCTTCCACATGCAGTAAAGCCTTTTTTATGCTTCATTTCCATTCTCGCCAATTTAGTTAATTCCTCTAACTCATTTGGAATTAAAGTCGCTATTGAAATGTAATTGTCATGAGCCTCTTGCTCTCCCTCTATAACAATTGCATTTATTCTGCTGTATGCATCTTTATAAGAATCTGTAGTGAAGTCGGGCAAATCTAAAGAAATCGGGTTAGTCGATTCTTCAATAGTTTTTTTATTTGATTCTAGAGTTTGCATGTCAGTAATCTTTAGCTCATTATGCATGAATATTACACGATTATAGAGAGTTTATTTAAATATCATGAAAATAGTTTCAATTGTTAAGTCACATTTTTTACTTAAAGTTATTTAAGAATTGCTTGGCCAATCTGATTGCATCAGATTCATAATCAATTTGAACCAATGATTAATCAATAATTCCTTTAAATTTTTCCCTAAAGACTCATTTGCTCCTCTACTATCTCCAATAACACCTGATTTACTGAGGTCGTCAGTAAGCCAAGCAGTAGGTGCATTGCCCTCTAGACTCCAACCTTCTGGAATCTGGCCTTTAAAAGCCTCATTTGGGCGTTCATCACCTACTAACTCTGGTTTTAAAGCCAGCATCAAACTTGTTTCAGCTAAAGAAGCATGAAGCCCATCCTCGATCTCAGTTTTTGTTAATAATTCACTTAATCCATTAACACCACTCCATAAGAAACAAGGGAAAACTGCCATCCCGGGTGCGAAACTTCTTAGCTCTCTTGCAGCTGTATTTAATAGTGAAATTTGACCTCCATGTCCATTAATCAATATCAATCTTTTAAAACCCATTTCAGATAATTGACCACCAACTTCCTTAATCATGGAGGTTATTAAATTTGAGGAAAGTGAAATTGTCCCGGGGAAACCTTTATGTTCTGGAGAAAAACCAATATATTGCGTTGGGAGTTTTTTTAATGGAATTTCAGGAGAGAATAATTTAAAAACTTCGTTAATTATTTCATCAACAAAAATACTATCTGTAGCAAGAGGCAAATGCGGCCCATGTTGTTCGACAGCGCCGAATGGCCAAATCAATGTTGATCTTTTGTCTTTTGCAATACTCTCAATTTCTTGCCAATTTAAATATTCAAATTTGTTAGGTATTGGTTTAAAGTTCATTAATTTTAATTTTGAGTACTAACATTTAGAGTATGTTAATAATTAATTATTCTTATTTTACCTACGATGGGAGTCAGTAATAAAAATGCCCAAGATAATATCCAACCAAAGGGCAATAAAAAACCTCTTCAGGTGCTTCACATAAGCAAGAAAGATACTCAAAAAAATTCTCCAGAAATACAGAATGAGCAACCCAATTCGCAAGAAGAAATTAAAAAAGAAGATATTCCAAACAAACCTCAAATAATTAAAGACGAATCAATAAAAGAAATTGAGGATAGTAATGAAAAAACTAAGTCTTTTGACATTTCTCAACAAGAGTTAAATAGACCCCTTAATTTTTCTGAGCAAAACACAGATTTTCAATTAGAAAGAACAGTTGATGAATTCGATTTTGATGAAAGTGCTTTTTTAGAGGCTTTAAATGCAAATGAGCCAATTGGGGCTACAGGAGAAACAATTTCAGGAAAAGTTATAGCAATCGAAAGTGATGGGCTATATGTTGACATTGGTGGAAAAGCTCCCGGTTATATGCCCAAAAAAGAATGTGGTTTGGGTGTCATCACTAACTTTAAAGAAAAGTTTTCAATAGGCCTTGAAATGGAAGTTTTGGTTATTAAAGAACAAAATGCTGATGGGATGGTAACAGTGAGCGCTCGGGCATTAATTCTCAGGCAAAGTTGGGAGAAAGTATCAACTTACGCAAAAAATGGAGAATTAATTAACGTTTTAATTAATGGGTTTAACAGAGGTGGAATTACGTGTGACGTAGATGGATTAAGAGGATTCATCCCAAGATCCCAACTTGAAGATGGTGAGAATCATCAATCATTTGTTGGCAAAACTCTAAAAGTAGCTTTTATTGAGGTTAATCCAGAATCCAGAAAATTAGTTCTCTCCGAAAAGAAAGCATCATTAGTCTCTAAACTTGCAAGTTTAGAATTAGGTCAATTAATCGAAGGGGAAGTTTTGGCAGTAAAACCATATGGCTTCTTTATAGATTTAGGTGGAGCTAGTGGACTTCTTCATCAATCCTCATTAACAAATGGCTCGATTCGTTCTTTAAGAGAGGTTTTTAAAGAAGGAGAAATGATAAAAGCTTTAATATCTGAAATAGACCTCGAAAAAGGTCGTATTGGTCTCAATACAGCACTCCTAGAAAACTCTGCGGGAGAATTAATTATTGATAAGCAAAAAGTTATGCAAGAAGCCACAGAGAGAGCACTAAAAACTAAAGCACTCTTCGATAAAAAAGAACAAGATAAATGAACATTAAAAAAAAAATGGAGTCAAGTCTTAAATTAAAAATTTCAGATTGGGAATTAGACTTTTACTCAAGACCAATTATTGAATCAAATGGAAAAAAAAGGTGGGAATTAATTATTTGCTCTACTAGAAGTTATAAGACAGAAGATGTTTTTCTTTGGAATAAAAAGTGCCCTGCTAATGAAGTTAATTCAGTGTGGCTTACAAAGGCACTAAATGAAGCAATAAGTGAAGCAAAAAAACAAGGATGGGAGAAACCTTCTATAGTTCGATTCTGGAGGTCGTCAATGAAATCGATTATTAAGAAATCTCTGGAGGCAGTAAGTATTGAGGCTATTGTAAGTAGGAGAACTTACAATTTATTAGATAGAATCGAATTTCTTGAAAAAGAGATTTATCCAAAGGAAAAAGGTTATGTAAGAGGTGTATTAGCTCCTACTTTTACTTCTAAAATGGAAAACTCTCCTACACCTCTACCAGAAGCAGTAAGAGGTGATGCTTTAACTATCTCTGAAATATCAATTGGGGAATTAAAATCAGCAGAAAGTTGGCCTATGGAATTTGGAGATATTTTCCCAATTCAGCAAGATTTAGATGAAAATTACTTAGTTCCAGGATTAAGACTTTTTAGCAAAGATAGATCTTTGGCACTGTCTGCATGGTTTAGTTGTTTAGAACCTATTAAATTAGTCGTAAATAAGACCCAACTTATACTTGAAGCGTCAGAAGATGATAAGTGGTTGGTAACTGATTTACCAGAAAAAGATGCAAACATTTTGAATACAAAGTTTTTAGAGAATAAAAAAAATTCTTTTGGTTATCAATTTATTTCCATACAGTCAACGCCGTATATCGAAAAATTTGCAGGATTCTGGATCTTAAGAGATATTGAATTAATTTCATAAATTCAGTTTAGGAGCAGGAACTATTCCTTACAAAGAAATATATTTCTCAAAAGATGAAATTCATATTCAAAACAAAAAATTTGAGTATTATTCATCACCTATTCTTAGTCAAAATAATTTCAAACATGCATACTTCACGAAGTCTTGCTCTGAGAAATTTCTTCAATTATTGGGGAATCACTTTAATGAAAATTCCATAAATTGTGTTTCCAATCAAATTCACAGTAATGTGATAGTACTTGGATCTCATTCGCAAAAAGGAACTAAGACTTATGCAGATGGTCTTATTGGCAATAAAAGCAATCAAAACTTATGGGTTTACACAGCTGACTGTATGCCAATATTTTTTGCAGATAAAAGGACAAGAAATGTAGCAACCTTGCATTGCGGAAGAAAAGGTTTAGAAAAAAAAATAATAAAAAATCTGGTAAAAATTTTCGATACTTTTGGTACATCTAGAGATGATTTACTTGTTGCAATAGGTCCAGCGATTTCTAAGGAACATTATCTAGTTGATAAAATGACACTCAAAGAATTTTATAGAATGGCCGAAAACAAAAACATAACTTTCAAATTGACTAAAACTAAAAAAGGTCTTTGTTTTAGTGATTCAAATCACTTCAGAGAGCAAAACTTAAATCAACTTGATCTAAAAAGATCTGCCTATAGACAACTTTTAAATGAGAACATCCCTCATACAAATATAGATATCTCAAATTTATGCACATACAAATTCAATAATGAATTTAATTCCTGGAGAAGGAGCAAAACAAGCTCGAGACAATGGAATCTTATTTGCTCATAAAGATAATTAACTTGGACACATTTCACTACTTAAGTTTTTAGCGACCAATAATTCCGTCATCTCCTTAGTACCTTTAATATTAAAAACTTTGGCTAACAAAACATCCTCTTTAAAACCAAAAGGTTTTATTTTCACTTTGCTCCCCCTTGGAAATTCACTCTTAAGTAGATTAGTTGCTTCAATCTCATCATTTTCATTTACATCTACACAAAATAATCCAATGGTTAAATTTCTATTTTGGTCTCCGACCAAAATAGTATTTGAACTTTTAATTTGAAGAATTTCGGCCGAGTTAACTATTACAGGATTAACAATAATCAAGCAGACTATAATTAAAATTTTTGATAATTTTTTCAATTTAGAATTATCTAAGTTTTTAGATTAGCTTAAAGTTAATTTCTTTAAATGACGAATTTTTAAAAATATTAGTCTTCACAATTAACATATCCAACCATTTGAGAATTACTTTTACCAGGAGGAACCATTGGATAACAATTTTCACCTCTTCTGACAAGGATATTTATCAATGCAGGGCCGTCATGATCAAGAGCATTCTTTAATTCATCCTGTAATTGTTTTCTATCAGAAATTAAGTAACCTTTAACTCCAAAAGACTCAGCAAGTTTTACAAAATCAGGTTCACCACAACTCATATCAGATGAAGAATATCTTTCATCGTAAAAACTTTCCTGCCATTGTCTTACCATCCCTTGCCAACGATTATTGATAATAATCAATTTCACCTTTAGACCATATTGAGATAAAGTTCCTAATTCCTGAATATTCATTAAGACACTTGCATCTCCTGCAATACAAATTACATCTGAATTCGGTAAGGCTGCTTTTACTCCAATTGCCGCTGGCAATCCAAAACCCATAGTTCCTAAGCCTGCACTACTAATCCATTTTCTTGGAGAATTCCTAAGATATTGAGCAGCCCACATCTGATGCTGTCCAACGTCTGTAGTTACATAAGCTTCAGGTAAAAGCTTCCTAACTTTCAAAAGAACTTCCTGAGGATAAATTTCTCCTTCTTCAGGCGGTTCATACAAAGGGTGTTTATTTTTCCAAAAATCTATTTTTTCTAACCAGTTCTTTGTCTTAAAAGCAAATTTATCATTGAGAGATTTTTCATTAATTTTGCGAACAGCTTTTGAAACGTCAGAGACAATCGCAACATCTACACGTCTATTTTTATTAACTTCTGCTGGATCAATATCTATATGAATGACCTTTGCATTAGGAGCAAAAGTATCTAATTTTCCTGTCACCCTATCATCAAATCTAGCTCCAATAGCTACTAAAAGATCACATTCAGTAACAGCGAAATTTGCGTAAGCAGTTCCGTGCATACCTAGCATCCCAACTGATAAGTTATCTTTTTCATCAAAAGCACCTTTTCCCATTAATGTAGTAGTCACTGGTATTTGATAATTTTTCGCCAAAGTTCTTATTTCATCATGAGCTCCTGAAGAAATTGCTCCACCACCAACATAAAGAAGAGGTTTTTCAGACTCCTCTATTAATTTAATCGCTTTTTTGATATCACAATCATTTATATCTCCATTTCTTTTAAATCCCTTAGGAATAATTTCACCAGGTAAAACTCTTTGGTAATTAAAAAATTCTTGACCTACATCCTTGGGTATATCAATTAAAACAGGGCCAGGTCTACCAGAAGAAGCAATAAAAAAAGCCTCTGAAACTACCTTCGCGATGTCTGAAGGATCTCTTATTACCCATGAGTGTTTAACTATTGGAAGAGTAATACCAAAAATATCAGTTTCTTGGAAGGCATCAGTCCCAATAGCAGGTCTTGGAACTTGACCTGTAACGACTACAAGAGGGACTGAATCCATTTGAGCAGTTGCAATCCCAGTAACCAAATTTGTTGCACCTGGACCTGAGGTCCCAAAACATACTCCTACCTCACCTGTAGATCTTGCATATCCATCAGCCGCATGAGAACCTCCTTGTTCATGCCTCACCATATAGTGCTTTAACCAACCATCTTGTTCTGCCTTATGAACTGCGTCATAAATTGGTAATATTGCTCCTCCAGGATATCCAAATATAATCTTTACCCCATGAATTTTTAGAGAATCCATTAGCGCATCTGCACCAGTTATCCAAACTGGGTTTTCATTTTTTGAACTATCCTTTGAGAAGGATCTCGAAGTAAGAGTCACTAAAGAAATTCAATAATTACTATAAATATTAAACTTAATCAAAAACTTTTGCCTTATTTAGAAATGTAATGTCAGAAATGAATTTAAAAATCTTTTAACAAATTCAAATTTTTTAAGAAAATTATAAATTGATCTTTATAAAATTCCTAGCCTATGTAAGGGGCCAGATCCTGAAATAAGTTCAATAAAAAGTATCAGGAAAACTATCATTGCAACTCTTCCATTCCAAACTTCAGAACTATTATTCCAACCCCATTGCCATTTCTCTTGAGGATAAAGTTTTACCTTTTCAGGCAACTGTGAAGCCTCTTCAATATTAACTAGAGGCTCCTCCAAAGAAGAAACTACTAGATCGCTAAGACCCTCAATAAAAGTAGGATGAGTATTTAAAGCCTTAACTCTTCGAAAATTTTTGATACCAGCTTTTTCAGCAATTTCTTTATATTCAATATCAATTTCTTGCAATGTTTCAATATGCTCTCCAACAAAACTTATTGGAACCACAATCAGATCATTTATTTTAGACCTTCCAAGATCTTCTAACACTTCTTCTGTGTAGGGCTTCAACCATTCAACAGGGCCAACTCTACTTTGATAAGAAAGTGTATACGAGTTGCTATGGCCTAAATATTTTTCCAACTCATTTATTATAAGTAAAGAACAATCTTCAATTTGTTGTTTATAAGGGTCTCCAGCTTCCTCTACATAACTCTTAGGAACTCCATGTGCAGTAAAAAATATATGAGCATTAGAAGGTGATTCACAAAGTGAAATTTGTTCAGAAATTAGTTCGACCATTGACTTTAAATAACCTGATTGACTGAACCAACTTCTTATACATCTCATAGGGATTTTCTTAAAGTCACTATCTGAATCCCGTAATTTTTTTAACTCCCTGAAGCTTGAACCACTTGTACTGATTGAAAAATGTGGATATAAAGGTAATACAACAATTTGATCTATACCATCTGCTTTCATATCAGCTATTGCTGATTCTGTAAAAGGATGCCAATACCTCATAGCGATATAAGTAGTAGCATTTAAACCTTTATCCCTTAATTTTGATTGCAATTCTCTTGCTTGTTGTTCAGTTATCCTCCTTATAGGAGACCCTCCACCAATAGAAAGATAAGCCTGTTGCGAAGTGGTACTTCTAAGCGTACTAATTAACCAAGCTAGAGGCTTTTGAAAAGCAGGGAATGGTGTCCTGATTATCTCTGGATCAGAAAAAAGATTATATAAGAATGGGCCTACATCATTAATACGTTCAGGCCCTCCTAAATTCATTAGTAAGACGCCTACTTTATCCATTTAAAATTTATGTAGATTGAAAATCAACATTAAAAACGTCATCATAAGGACAATTATATAAGTAAATGAACGTAATTCAGGAAATTAATAATATCAATGATAAATTTGCAACTCAAGGCAGCAAACTAAAAATTGAAAAAAGGGGTGAGAAACTAAACATTAGAGGTTCACTCCCTTCAAAAGAAGATAAGAAAAACTTTAAAATTCAAAGAATATCTCTTGGTTTAAAGGCTGATATTTCAGGATTAGAGGAGGCTCAGAAAAAATTGCAATTAATCAATTTGCAACTGGAATTAAATCAATTTGACTGGATTAATTGGATAGTTAACTCCAATAAAAAGGAAATCAGAAATGACTTTGAATTTCCAAATAGATTAAATCAATTTGAGGAATTTTTTTTTAAAGAAAACAAGAGTGATTTTCGAACCAGTACAAGAAAAACCACTTGGAAAAGTTCTTACAAACCTTATATGAAAAGAATCCTAAATATTTACAATGATTATGAGAATGTAGCTTTAGAAAAAATATTTCAAAAAACACTTGAGAGTTACAAGGAAGGTAGCAGAAGTAGGAAACAATGCGCTACTTCTCTAAGTGTTTTAGCCAAGTTTTTGGAAATTAAATTACCTGAAGACTGGAAATTAAATTCTAGAGGATATGGCATGAACAAAGCAGGATTTAGGGACCTTCCTAAAGACGAGTTAATAGAGAAACTTTGGGAGAAAATACCAAACAAATCTTGGAAATTTGTTTTTGGTTTGATGGCTACATATGGATTAAGGAATCATGAAGTATTTTTTTGTGATTTAAGTTCTCTAACTAATTTTGGAGACAAAATTATTAGAGTTTTACCTACAACTAAAACTGGGGAACATCAAGTTTGGCCATTTCATCCTGAATGGGTAGAAAAGTTCGAATTATCAAAACTTGGTGAAAATCCAGATCTTCTACCAAATATAAAAAGAGACCTGAAAGTCACAACCTTACAAAATATTGGAAAAAAAATTACAGATCAGTTTAAGCGTTACTCTTTGCAAATAAAACCTTATGATCTCAGGCATGCTTGGGCAGTAAGAACAATTTTTTATGATTTACCCGATACTGTGGCTGCCAGAATGATGGGACATTCGGTTAGTTTACATACTCAAACTTATCACCACTGGATTACAAAAAGAGATCAACAACAGGCTGTCAATAATGCACTTTTAAAAGTTAAAAGAGCTAAAAATATTTAAAGATTTATAATCATTAAACAAAACAAGGGGCATATGCAAGAAAAACCTTTATCTTCCGAAAAAATATTCAACCTCGATAATCAAGCAAATAAACTTGGAATGGGAGGTAAATTATCACCGGATAGCGATGAGAGCTCATATAAAAAAAGAATGCAGAAAAGAAAAGATATTCAAGCCGAAAGACTACAAATCAGAAAAACAAAAAAAGGATTATTGATTGTTTTTACAGGGAACGGGAAGGG
>CACGGY010000032.1 GCA_902572675.1 uncultured Prochlorococcus sp.
GAGAAAGTTTTATTTGATGTAGATGTTGATGGTGATCTAGAAATTACAGGATGGACAGCTCCTGATGACGGACTACTTGTTATGGATATAAATAATGATGGATCAATAAATGATATGTCAGAGGTATTTTCAGAACACTTTAATACTGAATCATTTGTTTCTTCATTAGATTCACTAGATAGTATCGATTCTAATAATGATGACCTAATTAATTATCAAGATGATTTATTTGAACAAGTAATGATATGGCAAGATCTTAACTCTGATGGAATCTCAAACAATGGAGAACTTTCAACTTTGCATGAAGTTGGAATAGAGTCTATTTCACTAATAGCAGAAATTATGGATGATCAAATTGAGGGTAATACGATAAACGCCACAGGTTCTTATCTAGATAGTGATGGAGTAACAAGAGAATTTGTTCAAGCAATTTTCGCATCAGAAGAGTTTGATAATAGTCAATTAAATGATTCATTACTTGAAGATGAATTGATCTTAGGAAATCAAGAATTTGATTCCTTCGAGAGAATTTCTTTAGATTCTGGATATGAGCTTAATAATTTGGATGCCTTAGGAAGCAGTGATATTGATTATGAAAAACAACCTATATTTGAAGATTTAAACAATCAATTATTAGCTTCTCTTTACGAAGAACCTACTTTAAATAATCAAGAAGAATCAAAAGTATCTATTTAAGGCTAAATTATCATATTTATAAAATAATTTATAATCTATTTTTTTAAATTAATCCCACTTCAAAAAGCCTTTTTCAATTTTTTCTCCAGTACTTAAATTTATCCATAGCTCTCCATTCTTATTTTTTCCTTTTACTTTTCTTACCCCTAATCTATGAGGTCCTAAAGGGCCAATACAATTCCCAAGTGTAGTTGGAGGTATTGATCCATCTTTTCTTGGGATGTAATCATATTGTTGGTAAAATTTATAAAAACCATTTCTTCTGACAGTTCCCATGTCTAGTTTGAAAGTTGGAACTTCTTCATCACTAATGATATCTATTTTACATTCTTTAAAAGATTGCAAAAGACTTGTCCTAACAACTCTATCTGCAGTCTTTTCAATAACAGTTAAGAAAGATGGTATAGCTATTGATGAAAGTATTCCTAATACTCCAATTACTATTACTAACTCTATTAATGTGAAACCATTATTTTTTCTCTATTTCATGAAAATGCATTAATTATAAAGCTCATTAATTTGAATAGATATTTGCAGATTTAATAACATTATTAACTCAATTCAAAGTGGTTATAATAGTCTTAGAAAAATACTAACTTAATAATGACAGATTCTGGTTCTACTGAACAAAAAAAAAGAAAATTAAAATTTGAAGGTTCAGAATATTACATGGACTCATTGCCTGAACCAGTTAAACAATTAATAGCGGGGATTAACGCTGCAGATTCACAAACTAAAATTTATCAAGACACATTAAATTTGATAGCTGTTGGCAAATCAAAATTAATAGAAGATTTAAAAAAGGGTTTAGAAGATATAGATCCTATTGATGACTAATTAATTTTTTGTTTCTTCTTTTCCCAGCATCTCTTTAATTGTCTGAAATTCTTAGAAGTATTTACACAAATTAGTTTTTTATTTAAGTATTCAATTTTCATTAGTTTAATTTTTTCAAAATCTTCTTTTTGAAATTTATTATGTCCTTCTGAAAATACAGGATTAAATATGCCGCAAAAAACAATTGAAAAAACAAATAATTTCATAAACTTTGCATTTAGATAATTTCAATTTATCAATTTTTTATTTGTGGAGCTAATCTTCTTTTCGGAGTAAGAATTTTATATCTATCCCTTTCTTATTTGCAAAAAATAAGATAAAAGTGAGTTAACAATTTCTAATATTATTAATGGTTAAAAAGGCATCCGATTTTGACGATTTCTTAGTCGCAACTATCTTGGCAGATATTTTGATCCATCAGGTTCGGATGATATTGATTTTGTATCAAGAAAGATTGTTGATGGTTTGGATGCTTACGGAATGATAAAAAGTAAAGACTTTAATAATAAAGAAGATTTAGCTGCCTAAATTTATGAAACTATTTAATACACTTGCTTCAGTCATTTTTTATTCTATCTTTTGCTTTTCTAATGCACCTATAAAAGCAAATTCTAAATTCTACTTTTCTAATACAAATGAATTATTAATAGGTTGGAAAGTCAAAAAAAAAATACAAATTCAGAAAAAAAAAAGCAAATTTTAAGACAATAGATGCTTTAAATAAACTCAAGAAAATAAAAAGGTTAAAAACCATACTTTAGAGAAGCCGTAGGATATGTCGTTTTTCCTAATGTTGGTAAAGCTGGTTTTGGGATAGGAGGAGCTAGAGGTAGTGGGGAGGTCTTTGAAAATCATAAAGTTATTGGTTCTGCTTCATTGACTCAATTCTCCGTTGGTTTTCAGTTAGGTGCTCAAGCTTTTAGCCAAATAATCTTTTTTTCAAAATAAAAATGATCTAAATAGATTTATTAAAGGTAATTTTGAATTTGATGCATCAGCTAGCGCGGCATTAATTACAGGAGGAGCAAATGCTTCAGCAGACTATAGTAATGGGGCTGCAGTATTCACATTTTCCAAAGGTGGCTTAATGTATGAGGCAAGTATTGGTGGACAAAAGTTTTCTTATCAGAGCTATTAATTAAGTTAAATTATGGCTAGATTTACTAAAAAAACTTTTTTAGATCATAATTTAGAAAATTATTATTTCTCAAAGGTATTTTCAATATCTTCCAGTAAATGTTTAGTTGATCTACTAAAACCATTAGTTTTTAAATAGTTTTGAGCTTCTCTAAACTTTTCTGCTACTCTTTTTGCATAAGGAGTATTCATGGAATTTTGAGTCATGTTAAAAATGCGACTCACTTTATAATCTGATTAAAGAAAACCCTTGATAAGTATTCAAAAATACAAGAATATAAAAATAGGATTTTTTACTTACATATAAATTTATTATGAAAAGTTCTTGATTCTCCAAAATAAAGTTTTTTAAAATTTAGAAAAATTGACAATGACAAATATATTATTAATTCTTATTTTTGTACTTTTATTATTATTATTTTTTTATTCAAAAAGAAATAAAAAGTTAGCAAAAAAAACAACAATTAGTCCGACTCATGTACCTTTCTTAAAAGAACGAGAATTTAATCCTGATATAAGTACAGATAATTGGGATTTACACAAACTTAGATTAAATAAATTTAGAAGATCACAATATAAGGGATTAACTTTCTTCTTAAGTTCAGAAAATAGAATTTACTATCTTTCTGAAGAAGGGGATAAAGTTTATTGCTAACAGAAGAAATTAATTTTATAAATAGGAAAAGCCGATAGAATTTAATAATATTAATGAAATATTTATTTTTATTTTCAGAAAAGTTCTACAGGTTTATCGAATGGGAGTGGAATACCTTAAAAAATTTAAGAAGAACAAAAAGAAAAAATTATTTGCAAAGAGGATCATTCGCTTTATTTAGTTTATTCTCTATTCTTTTTTTAATATTTACGCCTCCTATTTTTTTTGGAATGTTATTTGGAGAGGGATTAAAATTTAGTATTTTTTTTATTTGGGTGTGGATTTTAAATTTAAAGTTTTTTTGAAAATTTATAATTAATTCCCCGGGATTATTTAAAATTAAAAGTATAAAAAATTCACCTTATGCCAAAAATATTCAAACAAAATAAGTTCGCTTTGTTGGGTGTCAATATATTAATAATTTTACTCTGGGTAAATGTATCTACTTTTTTGATAAATTTATTTCAAAGTGAAAATGCCCCATTTTATATATATAAAATTTCTTTTTTAATAAGATTTCTTCCTCCAATTTGGGTTACATGGTTTTTATGGATAAAAAGAGGTGGTTTAAAAAGATAAATAACAAAAACATTTTTACGTATTTACTGCATAAAATAATAAGTTAAAATTTGTGAGCTTACTCGAAATTTTTCATGTAAGAATTAGGTAATTGAGAGATTGTTTTTAGCTAAGAAACAATCTCTTTTTTTTGATATATAGTTTTTTCTCATAAAAAAAGTGCTTGTCAGTATCCCTATTGACAAACACTCATGACGATCAATCTTTTATAAGTTAAACGGGCAATCTATTATCAATTTCAACAACCCCAGAATCCATTAGGCGTCCGATTTTGATAACTAAAGACATATCTAACCTTGAAAATTCAGATTGATGATTAGTTATCCAATCAAGTTCTGAGAGAGTTATTACCCCTAAAGTGTTTACTTTAAGAAATAGTAAGCCTAAATTCATTTTAAAAAATTCCTGGGATAATCCAGCCGAATAAGCCATAATTTACAACTAATGCAAATAAGCCCATCATTGCCATTCTTCCATTGGTTCTCTCAGCATTTTGCCAATAAGTTGGTTTTGAATTTTCCATTTTATTAAGTGTTGGATTTATAAGTTAGTAAGTTTTAAACGAAACCAGGAATTATTTGACCTGTTGTTAGATATGCTCCAACAGCAGCAATTAGTCCAAGCATTGCGAATCTGCCGTTAAGAGTTTCAGCAACAACTTTTTCTTTTTCGATTGTTTTAACTTTTGTGTTAGTGTTTTTCATTTGATTAGAAGATGAATAGTTTAAATTTTCGTATTGGAATTGCTTAGTTAAATAAGCAACTAGGATGGCTGTAAAGAATACAATTAAGGCCAAAAAACCTGAAAGTGGACTCATTAAAAAATGCCAGGAATAATTTGTCCAGTTGAAACGTAAGCACCAACTAATGCAACAAGACCAATCATTGCCCAACGACCATTTACTTTTTCTGCATTTTGTGGGTAGCTGTCATATGAAACGGACTCATCTATGTAAGGACGTGTCTCTGTAGGAAACATATTCTGTCTACCACCTGATTCAGTAGTAACGTTTGAATTAGCCATTTAAGTTGTGTAATTGTTAACTAATGTAACACTACTATTAATAAATGTAAAGCCAAGGGTCGAAATTAAGTTATTTTCAAGATATTTACTACATATATGTAGCGTAAACGTTACATTTTTATTAAATAGTTCTTTTTGGGGGCTTCCTACGCTTTGCAGATTGGTTAGCAAAATATTAATAGTTCAATTTCTTGTTTAAGCATTTATTTTTAAATCTTTAGAAAGATATCAATTTGGTAGAAAAAACTACAACTTTCTGAAATTGTAATAATTAGTTTTTAGATATAAATATATTTCACTTTATTATGGAATTCGCAAAAAAAATTATGACCGAAAAAGCTGAAAAGCTAAATGGTAAAGCAGCAATGCTTGGAATGTTCGCTCTTCTGGGAGCTTATTATTTTACTGGTCAAATTCTTCCAGGAATTTTCTAGTAAAAATCCTCTTTAAATTTTTTTTCAGGGCTTTATCAAGCCCTTTTTTACTGGTTGATTATTCCCTTTTTAATTATCTAATAATTCAAATAATTTACTTATTAGAAGTTTTCTTTTTAAAAAAGTTTTATCAATATATTTTTTATTCTCTTCTTTTAAAATTTTCTGACCATTTGAGCCCAATCCTTTAAGGACAAATTCTTTATCTTCTTTAATCCACTTTTTAATCATTCCTCCCGTAGTCTCTATATGGAATTGCAGTCCGTAAGCAAAATTACCAATCCTAAAAAACTGTTCCTTACAACGATCACTACTGGCAATTAGTACTGCTTTATTAGGTAATAAAATCCTATCTCCATGCCAATGCAATACATGAAAAGGGACTTCAAACAGCGCTTTAAAGTCTTTATTTGATTTGTCTATAAAAATCTGAGACCATCCAATTTCTGGTAATGCTTTTGGAGGTGATCCACATTTAAGAATTTCTACATCTCCTCCAGCAGCACTCGCAAGCAACTGGGCACCTAAGCAAACACCGATTATAGGTCTCTCATTTTCTAATTCTTTTTTTATAAAATCTCTTTCTAACTTAAGCCATGGATATCTCTCGCTTCCAATATCTTTAACTCCCATTGGTCCACCCATAATTAATATTAAGTCACCTTTTTTTGTTTGCGGCAGAGCATTTTTTTTATCTAAACGAATTATTTCAATTTTTAAATCTCTTTCTTTAGCAAATTGTTCAAAAAGACCTGGTCCCTCTATTTCTAAATGCTGCAAAACTAATAGGCGACTTATTTCCTTCATTCACTTTTCATTATTTCAGCTGATTCAGAACAGACATTAACGCTAAACCACTTCATTGCCGACCAATTATCTTCTTGAAATGTACCTGCTGCAATACTTACAAAGCAATCATTTTCATACCAACTTCGATAACTGGGAGTTACTCCCGTTCCTTTTAATCTATTTTCTAAGCCTTTCCCATATTTTTTAATAACAAGATTTATAGCTTCATTCTCAATTTCTCTTTGCTTTTCATCAGCAAAACCTTCTAGTGGTATAAAAAAAATAATTGAGGCAATAAGTAAACGTATCATTGAGTCTTTTTATATAAGAGTAATTTTATATCGATTAATTAGTTTTTTAAAATCATCAACTCGATTTTGTCCATTTTTTAATGGTCTTGAGGAGTCAAGAACAGCTGCACAGCATAATTGCCAACAAGTTTTTTCATCTAGTCCTAATTTCTTTGATATATTTTTTGGGGCTTGGATAACTGTATTTATTTCTGCGATATGTTGTGTGGTTTCCCATAATTCTCCTTCAAGAAAGTCAAGTTCAATACTTGATAGTAATTCTGTAGCAACGTAATCCTTAATTAGCTCAGTTAATTCCACAATATTTTATTTAGGCAGAAGAAGTTAAATCATCTTTTAGTATTGGTATAGCAAGATAAAAAAAAGGAGCTAGTTTGCACCTTACGTATATAAAAGGCTTTCTCTTGGCGGTGGTCCTTAACCATAATTGTGAGCCACTTCTGTCCACCCTTTTTGGTGAAGTTCGTGCCACTTTTCCCACGCTAAATCTATGTTTAGTTTTTCAGAGGATTTGTACCCTCCAGGTTCTCCAAGGTGATTTGTATAGAAAAGATGAGTATCAATTTTAAAATTAGGTTTAGCAGAATTTTTGCATTCTTCAAAAAAGATCATTCTGCTGCCTTCGGGATTTAGTAGGCATCCGTTTGGCTTGCTGGTGCTACAACCAAATGAGTACTTAGGATCCATGCTTTACCTTTGATTGACTGGATTAACATTAATACGTTTGTACTATAAATTATATCCTACTTGTTTAGCTGTCAATCCTTTTAAGGTTAAGTACTTATTTACTAATAATTATTTTGTTTTTTAATAAAAAGGTAATTTCTTTAAGTTTATGAATTACAGAGAAGATTTAGAAATCAAACTACAAAAAGTAACACTTGCAATGCAGGAAGTTGTAGAGGATTCCTATAGAACTGATCAAGAGAAGCAAAGAATAATTTCCAAACTTATTAAATTTAAAGAAGCAATCATTTTAAAGGGTATTGAACTTAATATTGAATTAGAAGCAGCCTAGAAATATTGCTAATCTCATTAATATTTAAAAGCTTTTAAGATGTTGGTATTTACAAAGAAGGTGAATTTATTAAATGCAACCTGGAACTCTTGAATTATTGATTCTAGTATTTATCTTCTTAGGTCTTCAAGCTTGGTGGATTATCCCATTAGTTATTAAGAATAATAAATTAAATAAGAGAGGTAAGGATTTAAGAAAGGAAATTAAGCAATTAGAAAAGTTATATAAAAAATAAATTAGTTTTTTATTTTTGCAAACTATCTATTATTAGTGAAAATCAAATATACAGTGAAATTAAAAAAATTTATTCCATTTTGCTTTCTTTTTATTGGGACTTTAGCTTTACCATCCCCATCTATTACTGAAGAAAAGATTGAAGTTATACCCCTTATTCAAAGTTCAAAAGGACTGAGTGGTAAAAATTTTAATTATCCCGAGGGTAAACCTGAATTAAGACTCTTAAAAGTAAAGATTCCAGTTGGCTTGAAAACTCCAATTCATACTCATCCTTCCCCAATGTTGATTCATGTCACCAGAGGAAGATTAAAACATGTGAGGGGTGAAGAAATTAATTTCTTTAAAGCGGGTGATGCATTTATAGAGAGTAATAATGGGAGGGGCCACTATGTGAAAAATGTTGGGAAGAAGCCGGCCATACTTCATGTGGGAGTTGTATCAGTAGTTGGAATGCCTACGTCCATAAATAAATAAGATTTTTTCTCTAAGTTATTCAATCTGCATTTTTAGGATTCTCCTTTTACGAAGAACAACTGTAATGAGATACTCCTCCATAGTTAAAATACTGGCTTGGCTTTAGTCGATTATATTTTTGATCTATTTCTGGGGGTTGTTCTACATATGGATTGCTAAAGACATCTTGTAACTCTTTTATTTTTTTGTAATTTCCCTTTTCAGCTTCTTCATATGCGGGAACGACCATCCATTCGCGCCAAGTATAGACTGGATTAAGGGATTTCATTGATGCCGATTTTGCTTTAATATTTTCCTCTTTCTTCAAGACTGATTGCCAGTTTTCAAGCCATACTTCCCACCTATTATTGAGCTCGTCATTAATTGGTAAGTAGAAACAGTCTTTTAAAGAATCTAATTTATCCGGTATTTCAGAGAGTTTACGGAACAAAATTGTATAGTCTGCTTTTGAAATGACCATGAGATTAAAAAATTCATTTATTAAAGCTTCGTTGTAATGTGCTAAGCCAAGCTTGTTTGCCCACATTTTCTTCAACTCTTTGTTCATCAATTCAGAAAAGTCTTTTTCGATTTGATCTAACTTTTCTTGATCTTGTTTGCTTTCTGAAAGTAACGGACTAAGAGAGGAACAGAATGTTTTAAAGTTGATGGCTGCAGCAGAAGGTTGGTTAAAAAATGAGAAATGTTCGCCTCCCCCTGTCCATGGTTGAAATCTTGGATCAAATAATTCACAGAATCCAAAGGGTCCATAGTCTAAGGTGTAGCCACCAGCAGCACAATTATCACTATTAAAATTACCCTGGCAATAACCAACTCGCATCCAGTTGGCTATAAGTGATATGAGTCTTGATCTGTATAAAGATGCTAGTTTTATTACCTTACTTTCAATTGAAATCTCATATTCAATTTCATCTTTATAATTCCTATCAATAAGATGTTGAATTATCATCTTTAGTTCATTGAGGGCCTCATTATGCGCATTACTACGAACTCGTCTTGCAAAAAGTTCAATCTGACCTACACGTAAAAAAGATGGAGCGACTCTCGTAGTAATTGCCGCTTGATTATCAATCATGATGTCAGGTTCAAAATACCTGGAACCTTTGGAATACCAGGGTCTCCTAACTATTTCTGAACGTGAGACATAAAGTGTTAAAGATCTTGAGGTAGGAATTCCCAAGGCATCCATTAATTCCTGTGCAAGAAATTCTCGTACGCTAGACCTTAAGACAGCTCTACCATCTGCTCCACGACAGTAAGGGGTTGGACCTCCTCCTTTAAGTTGCATTTCCATTCTTTTTCCATTGAATAAACCTTCAAAAACAGAAATTGCTCTGCCATCGCCATAACCATTGCCAGTTCCAAAGGGACATTGCTGGGTATATTCAGTCCCGTAAATTGATAATGCATAACCTGTTGCCCAACCAACAGGACTCATTGGATAATTAGCAACAGAAATATCACCTGAGAAAAAACGACAAAAATTCTTGTCTTTAGTAAGTTCTGAACTTAGTCTTAGTTCTTTAAAAAGTTTGTTGCTGTGGGAAATATATTCTGGTTCTGGAATAGCAGTTGGAACAACTGGTACGTAATGACCCGAATATACTGAACGCGGCTTATGATCATTTCCATCTTTTGTTGATTGAGGATCTGCTTTAAGAGAATCCATAAAAGAATAGTCAGATAGTTGAGAAAATTCAGAAAAATTTTCTGTAAGCTTTCCTTTTAATGAATCAGACTTGGTTGACATCAAATTTGTTATCTATTCTTAAAGGCTTTCTAATTTCTTAAAATTAAATACCTATATATATTTTATATAGATTCTATTAGGGATGGTTTTTGCCGATAAGTTTGAGATTAAATAGAAGTTGAAATTTAATATTTACTAAAAAAGGTTCCGGAGTAAAACATTTTCTTGAGAAAAATATTTAGACTTTAGTAATAAAACAAAGCACTTAGCATTCATATCAACTATTTAACTAATGAACATTGCAAA
>CACGGY010000033.1 GCA_902572675.1 uncultured Prochlorococcus sp.
GCATTTTTGCCGCTACCACTTCCAAGGTCCAACACCTCTCATTTTTTCTCCTAATTCATCGTTAAATTTAATCCATTCTTCAGATTCACGATCAGGTAAATCCCACCCTTGTTTTTCTACCATACTTGTAATTACTGTATAGTCCCATTCTATGTATGCCATTGAGTTAATTTAAACTACCAAAACATTATAAACCAAGAGATTTAATAGGTAATCAATATTTTTTGAATATAATTTAAAAGTGTGAAAATATTATAAATGTCAATTTTACCAAGAAGATTTGAACGAATCAAAAGTGTTTTAGATTGCAGAATGAAAAACTTGAGTGTTTTAGTTGAGGATGTCAATAAACCACATAATTTATCTGCGATATTAAGGACATGTGATGCGGCAGGAGTTTTCGAAGCAAATTTTATTAGTAAAACGAATGCCGTTAAGACTTTTAATAGTACTGCTCAAGGAAGTCAAAAATGGGTAAAACTGAATAATTATGAAAACACTATCACGGCAATATCTGATTTAAAGAATAAGGGTTTTAAATTATATGGAACTACTCTTAATAGTGAATCAGTAGATTATAGAAATTTTGATTATTCTCAAAATACATGTTTTGTTTTAGGAGCAGAAAAATGGGGACTAAGTAATGAACTTATATCAATGGTTGATCAATCAATTTTTATACCTATGAGAGGTATGGTTCAATCTCTGAATGTTTCAGTTGCTGCATCTATATTATTATTTGAAGCTGTTCGCCAAAGAAAAAATAAAGGTATATTGCCCTCTAATGGAGAAGGGTTAAATATAGATGAATATCAAAAAACACTTTTTGAATGGTGTTACCCAGAATTAGCTGCGGTTTATAAAAATTCAGGTAAAGAATATCCAAAGTTGAATGATCAAGGAGAACTCGATCCTATTACAGATAACTAAATTTATTAAGAATTTTGACTATCAAAAATTTCTTCAAGGTCCTCTCCCATAAAAGAAAGACCTAAAACTAAAAAAAACATTGCCAAACCTGGGAACAAAGCCGTCCACCAGATACCTGTAGGTAAAGCGGCAAGGGCCAGATTTAAATCACTTCCCCACTCTGGGACATCTGCAGGAACGCCAAGGCCTAAAAATCCTAAACTTCCTAATACCAAAACAGCATCTGCAGCATTTAGGGTAAGCAGAATAGGCAATGGTGTTATTACATTTGGGAGAATATATTTAAAAATAATTTTTTTAACATCAGCTCCTGCAACTTGAGCTGCCTCCACATAAGTTTCGGATTTAACCAATATTGTCTGATTTCTGATTAATCTAAAATATTGAGGAGAGTAGACAATACACAATGCCAAAGCGGCGTTAAGGATACCCTTACCCAATACAAAAGCCACAACAACTGAAAGCAAAATTACAGGTATTGAAAAAATAGTATCCATTATTAGTGATAAGCATTTATCAAAAAAACCTCCAAAATATCCACTTAATAATCCCAATGGCAAACCCAAACTTAATGAAAAAAGAATAGCTAAGAATACAACTTCTATCGCTAATGATGATCCTTGCAAAGTTCTTAAGCAAACATCTCTTCCTAATCTATCTGTGCCACAAAAATGATTAAGAGAAGGCGGGGCAAAGATATCATTGCTTAACATTGAAAATGAATAGCCAAAAAAATTATTGGCCTCTAAAAATTTTATTATTAAAACAACAAGAAGATAAAAAAGTACAATTAAAAATCCAGCTTTTCTGATATTTGCGCCGACACGATTAAATGAGTTAATATCCAAAATCTTTTTTTAAAGATATAAATGAAATATACCGAATTCTTTTAAAAATAAGTAGTTATAAATTTTAAATTAAAAGAAATTACTGATTTAATTTTAGGACTGCCATAAAAGCTTCTTGAGGGACTTCAACTTTACCCATTGCCTTCATCCTCTTTTTACCTTTGGCTTGTTTCTTTAAAAGTTTCTTTTTCCTAGAAATATCTCCTCCATAACATTTAGATAAAACATCTTTTCGCAAAGCACTTATGCTTTCACTTGCAATAATCCTGCTACCGATTGATGCTTGAATAGGTATTTTAAATTGTTGTTTTGGAATAAGTTCTTTTAATTTCTCAACTAAACTTCTACCAATTCCATAAGCCTTATCTTTATGAACAATAGAAGTTAATGGATCTGCTCTTTCTGAATTTATTAGAACATCTAATCTAACAAGATCATTTTTTCTATAGCCAATCAAATGATATTCCATTGATGCATAACCTTGGGTTCTACTTTTCATTTGATCAAAGAAATCTGTAACAACTTCTGCTAATGGAATTTCATAAATCAAGGTAACTCGATCTGTTGTTATGTATTTCATATCTAAAAATACTCCCCTTCTTTCCTGACATAAACCCATTAATGTTCCATTAAATTCATTGGGTGCATAAATTTCCATTTTCACATAAGGCTCTTCTATTGATTCTCTAAGTTGTGGATCAGGAATTGTAGAAGGATTATCAATAAAGATATGTTCCTGCTGATTTAAATTAACTTTATAAATAACTGATGGAGCCGTTACGATTAGATCCAAGTCATATTCTCTTTCTAATCTTTCTTGGACAATCTCCATATGAAGAAGTCCTAAGAATCCGCACCTAAATCCGAAGCCCATTGCGCTGCTGGTTTCGGGCTCGTATTTTAAAGCTGCATCAGATAATTGTAATTTTTCAAGTGATACTCTTAAATCTGGGAATTGATCAGCATCAGTCGGGAACAAGCCACAAAAAACCATAGGATTTGCTGTCTTATAACCAGGCAAAGGATCATTGGCAGGTGAATTTAAAAGAGTAATCGTATCTCCCACTCTCGCATCAGCAACTGATTTTATAGAAGCGGCTAAATAACCAACTTCTCCTGCATGTAATTCATCAACTTGCTGCTGATCAGGCGCCATTATTCCAATCTCATCTAGTTCATAATTTTTTTTACTTGCCATTAATAATATTTTTTCTCTTTTATTAAGAGACCCAGATATCACCCTGAAATAAACAATAACTCCTCTGTAAGGATCATAATAAGAATCAAAAATCAATGCCTTCGTAGGTAGTTTAATTTCATCTTGAGGAGGAGGTATTCTTCTTACAATTGCTTCCAAAATATCTTTAATACCAACTCCAGTTTTTGCTGAACAATTTATTGCATTAGATGTATCGAGTCCAATAATTTCCTCTATTTCTTTTTTTATTTTTTCAGCATCAGCACCTGGTAAATCAACTTTATTTAAAACAGGAATTATTTCAAGATTATTTTCTAAGGCAAGGTAAACATTAGCTAAGGTTTGAGCTTCTACTCCTTGACTTGCGTCAACAACTAGTAAAGCGCCCTCACAAGCTTGAAGAGATCTACTAACCTCGTAAGAGAAATCAACATGCCCTGGAGTATCTATTAAGTTCAAAACATATTCTTGGGAATCGTCAGCTTTATATTTCATCCTAGCGGCCTGTAACTTGATAGTAATTCCTCTCTCTCTTTCAAGATCCATACTGTCCAAGAATTGTTCTTGCATATCCCTTTGCTGCACAGTGCCCGTATCTTGAAGCAACCTATCTGCAAGGGTAGATTTACCATGGTCAATATGAGCGATTATGCAGAAATTTCTAATTTTTGAAACCGATATATCAGTCATATAGAAAGAAAAATTCTCCTCTTATTACATCTTGATTAATATTAGCTAATTAGAATTATGGATGGAAACCAAAAATGGAATTATTTCTTTTTTTAATGTCTTTTATGAAGCTACTGTAATTTTCAGAGACTGATAGTTCTGGATAAATTAAGTCATTTATTTTTTTCTGAAGATTATGCTTATCGTTTAAAAATAAAACAGATTTTTCTAGAACCTCAACCATAATTGAAACCGCAGTACTTGCTCCTGGAGAGGCTCCTAACAAAGCAGATAATGATCCATCAGATGAATTTACAATCTCAGTTCCAAATTTCAAAGAACCACCACCTTCAGTTTTTTTAATTATTTGGACTCTTTGACCAGCATTCTTTAAATACCAATCGGAAGGATTAGCTGATGGCATCATATTCTTTAAATTCTCAACTCTTGAGTCATGGTTTTTTAATGATTGTGATAATAGGTAATTAATCAAATCGTTGTTCTTGAAACCAACGTCTAACATAGAAAAAATATTATTCTTTTTAATTGAACTAAATAAGTCAAAGTAAGAACTTTGTTTTAGAAATTTCGTTGTAAATCCAGCAAAAGGTCCATATAAAAGAAGTTTTTTATTATCAATCCATCTTGTGTCTAAATGAGGCACAGACATTGGTGGCGATCCAATATCAGCTTTACCATAAACTTTTGAGTTATGTTTTTCTGTTAGATCTTTTTTCTCGCAAATAAGCCATTTCCCACTAACAGGAAATCCACCATAACTTTTTGCTTCTGGAATTTTTGATTTTTGTAAATAATTAATTGTTTTTCCACCAGCACCAAGAAAAATGTAGCCAGTTCTAATTGAAGTTTTTCTACCTTCAGATCTGATTTCTAGTTCCCATTGTTTTTTATCAATTTTCTTTAAATCTACTAATTCTGTTTTATATCTAATTTCAACATTTTTGTTTAAGGAAAGTAATGACAAATACTCTTTAGTTAAAGCCTCAAAATTAATATCAGTTCCTCTAACTATTCTGGTAGCAGCAATTTGAGTAGATGGATTTCTATCTTTTGTTATTAGAGGAGCCCATGATGAAATTTCATCAAAAGATGTAGAAAATTCCATATCGATAAATTCAGGATTTTCGGTCATTTTCTGAAATCTTTTTTTTAAAAATGAAATATTATCCTGACCAGACACAAAGCTAATATGAGGAATAAATTTTAGAAACTTCTTAATATCAATTTTCCCTGCTTCATACAATGAAGCCCATAAAGACATGGATGTTTCAAAAGAACGGTTTATTGAGAGCGCTTTATCTATTTTTAGATTTCCTTTTTCATCTAGAGGGGTATAGTTTAATTCGCAATTAGCCGCGTGTCCTGTACCTGCATTATTAAAAGCGCCAGTACTTTCACTTCCTGGAGCATTTAATTTTTCTATAATAAGAAACTTTATATCTGGTAAAACTTCTGAAATTAGTAGGGCTAAAGTACTACTCATTATCCCTGCTCCTACTAAGACTGCATCAAAGTAGCTATTGTCATTAGTGGGATTTTTAGATGAAGTCACAACAGAAAATTATCTTTTTTGCAATTAATCAGATTTCTTTCTAGGCTTATTATAAAGTTAATCCAAAATTATGAGTACTGAAACACTCTCACTGACAAACGAAAATGTAGAAAAAGTCCTTGACGAGCTAAGACCTTTTTTAATTTCTGATGGAGGAAATGTAGAGATTGCAGAAATAGATGGTCCAATTGTCAAAGTCAGACTTCAAGGAGCATGTGGTAGTTGCCCAAGTAGCACTATGACTCTCAAAATGGGTATTGAAAGAAAGTTAAAAGAAATGATTCCTGAAATAAGCGAAGTTGTCCAGGTTTTATAAAAAATTTAACTGAAATAAATATTATTTAGTTTTTAATTCCTTCAACAAAGATGATTCCATATCAAGGCAATCAATTGGAAGTCCTTGACCAATAGCGATTAAAAGAGGTGCAAGAATTCCTAAAGTGAAAACTAAATTTGATTGGCTTACATCATATTTACTCAAGGTAAAAGTTATCAAATAAATAATTGAAAAATAAGCATGTAGTGAAAAAAATTCTTTTGGCTTTAACACTGGCCACCTTAAAGTATTTCCCAAGAAATATAAAAAACCTGTCATAAATAAATAGTTACATGAAGATTAAACCAAATATAAACATAAACCTTTTTAGAGACTATTTATAAAAAAATTTACCTAAGATAATAATTAAAAAAACATTAAATCTTCGTATCTATTTGTAAAAGCTAGACATGCCGTTAAAAATACGTTTATAATTATTTGGTAGCAATCGCTACTTTTTCGTTCACCTTCTTCGGAGGGCGCAGTTCGAGTCATACCATGGAACGGGGGATGGCCGTGTTGTCACATCGAATCATGACTACTTTAACTTACAGAGGTAAAAACTACGTTCAAAACAAAGAAGCTGCAAAAAAGCAACTTGTTGAACTTACCTACAGAAGAAACGTATACACCAACAGAATGGATGACGCTTCTTCAAGTAATGAAAAAGCAGAATTAAATTACAGAGGTGTTAATTACACTAAATAATTTAATTAAACAAAAAACAAGCCCCTTTTTCAGGGGCTTTTTTTTTGGCTATATTTATTGAGAGTCCTTTAAAAAATATGTCTGAAAGTTGCTGTAATACAAACACATCGAATAAAGCATCTAATCAATTCGATCATAAAGATGCGATTCAAGAAAGATATGGTTCAGCCGCACTTGAAAAAGAAAGTTGTCTTTGTACACCAGTTGGTTTTAATCCCGTTTTACTTGAAGCAATTCCTCAAGAGGTTATAGAAAGAGACTATGGATGTGGTGATCCAACAAAATATGTTCAAAAAAATGATATAGTCTTAGACCTTGGAAGTGGTAGCGGCAAAAATGCTTTTATTTGTGCCCAAATTGTTGGAAAAGAAGGGAAAGTTATTGGAGTTGATCAGAATCCTGACATGCTTTGTTTATCAAGATCAGCCTCTAAAGAAGTTACAAAAAATATAGGTTTTAACAATACAGAATTTCTTGAAGGATCAATTGAAAAACTTGATGAATTAGATGAAGATTTAAATCCATTAATCGCCGACAAATCAGTCGATATTATTTTAAGTAATTGCGTTTTAAACTTGGTAAGTCCAGAATCTAGAAATAACCTTCTAAGAAATATAAAAAGAGTTTTAAACGATAATGGAAGAATTGCAATTAGCGATATTGTCTCTAACAAAAAAGTACCTTTAAGATTGCAAAATGATCATGATCTATGGACAGGATGTATTAGTGGAGCATGGTATGAACCAGACTTTATAAGTGATTTTAAAGAACTAGGATTTAAAAATTTAGAATTTGCAGAAAGAAGTGCTGAACCTTGGAAAGTAATTGAGGATATTGAATTTAGAACAGTAACTTTAGTGGGCAATATTTAAAAAATTCAAGAGTTTAAAATATAAATTTCCATGAGAAATAATCTAAGAGATCAAATACCCGCATTAAAAAATAAGTATTATTTTAACTATGGTGGTCAAGGACCATTACCAAAATCTTCTCTAGAAGCAATAGTTAAAACTTGGGAAATTATCCAAAATTTAGGACCATTTACTAATGATATGTGGCCTTTTATTTATAAAGAAATATTGACCACAAAAAGAATCATTGCACAAAAATTAGGTGTCAATTCAAAGAATGTAGCTCTTACCGAAAACATCTCTTCTGGTATGATTTTGCCCTTCTGGGGAATAAAAGTAAAAGAGGGAGAAGAGTTGTTAATAAGTGACTGTGAACATCCTGGAGTAGTGGCTGCAAGTCGTGAATTTTGCAGGAGAAATAAATTAATATTCAAAATTTTGCCAATCCAAAAAATTAAAGATCTAAACGACGAAAATATAATTTTAGAGATTTTGAAAAATCTAAATAGTAAGACTAAGATCCTAATTATTTCTCATATCTTATGGAACTTTGGATATAAAATCCCTTTAAAAAAAATTTCTATCGAATTAAAAAATAATCGAGAAGATTCTTATTTACTTGTTGATGGTGCTCAAACCTTTGGTCACATAAATATTGAAAAAGAAGTTTTTTATTCCGATTTATATTCAATAACTTCTCATAAATGGGCATGTGGACCAGAAGGACTTGGAGCCATTTATGTCTCAGATAGATTTATTCATGAAACAGATCCAACAATAATTGGTTGGAAATCATTAAAAAAAGAACAAGGTATTTATGAGCCTTCAGATAATCTTTTTCATGACGATGCAAGGAAATTTGAAATAGCCACCTCCTGTATTCCTTTACTTGCTGGGCTCCGGAATTCTTTAGATCTTTTGGATAAAGACTGCCATGAAAAAGAAAAAAACAAAAATATCAAAAAATTAAGTGAAAAACTTTGGGATGAATTAAATCAATCAAAGGGTGTTGAATTAGTTTTAGAAAAAAAATATTTAAATGGGATTGTTAGTTTTAATATCGAAAATATTAAAGATAAGGAAAAATTTGTAAAGAAACTAGGAGAAAAGAAAATTTGGATTAGAGTTTTAGAAGATCCAAAATGGTTTAGAGCATGCGTACATCAAATGACTACAGAAGCTGAGATTGATTTACTTGCTAAAGAAATAAAAAAATATTGACTTAAAGATCTTTTGATAAAAAAAATTTAGTTTACCAAGGAATCTCTGAGCTGTCCCATGCAATAAATTTTCCACTAGATTCTGGATTTTGATTTTTAATAATATTGATCAAAAATTGGGATGATTTTTCTTTACTAAATAATTTATGTTCTGGAACAAATTTATGAAAAGGTCTAGATAAATCAGTATCTACTGTTCCTGGATGAAGCAATGTGATAGCAGCCTTTGGGAAACGTCTAGCCCATTCAATACTTAAAGATTTAAAAAACTGATTTTGCGCAGATTTTGCAGCTCTATATGAATACCAACCTCCAGTTTGATTATCTCCAATGCTACCAACTCTTGCACTTATACTTGCAAAATTAAAATCGCAATCTTTTGGTATAAATTCTTCAATCGCTTTAGCTAATAAAATAGGAGAAAAGGCATTTATTGAAAAACTTTCCATCATATTCTTTTTATCAAGATGTTGTAATCTTTTTTCCGGTTGAAGAGAATCACTATGAAGTCTACCTGTAGCATTAACAATTAGTCTTAATTTTGAAGGATGATTTGATATTTTATTTTTCAACTGCAAAAGGGATTGAGAATCCTCTATATCTAATTCCCAAAAAGGATTAAATTCACTTTTTCTTCCACACAAAACAACATCTAAATCTTTTTCACTTTCATTCAGATCTTTAGCTAGTTGTGTTCCAATTCCACCTGCGCCTACAACTAGGGCTAAGCCTTTCATTTTTTTAAAAATAACTCCATTGATTCTAAGAAACTTTTCTTGTGATTTGCGTAAAAATCTTTCTTATTTAATTAGGAAATTTTATTGAGATTTATTTTTTTCTTTTAATAATTTATAAGCTATTTTTCTATCATCAAAATTAATAACTTTATCATTGAGAATTTGGTAGTCTTCATGTCCTTTTCCTGCAATTAAAACAATATCTTTTTTATTGGCAAATTTAATAGATTCATTTATTGCTTTAAATCTATCAATTTCAATTGTTATTTTTTCTCTTTTTTTTATACCCATCAAAATATCATTTACTATCTTTTGGGGTTCTTCTGATCTTGGATTATCTGAGGTTATAAAAAGTTGATCAGACAACTCTTCAGCTATTGATCCCATCAAAGGCCTTTTACTACGATCACGATCTCCGCCACAGCCAAAAACAGTTATTAGTTTCCCTTCACAAAGTTTTTTAATTGATTGCAAAACTTTTTTTAATCCATCAGGAGTGTGGGCATAATCAACAATTACTGTTGGAAGAGATCTTGAAACGTCATTATCATCAATTTGTATTTTCTCCATTCTCCCAGGAGCACCAGGGAAAGATTGCATTAACTTTGATAAATCTTTTAAAGAAAAATTCAGTTTATACAAAATTGTTATTGCTTGAATCGCATTCATTAAATTAAATTCACCAACAAGTGGAACAAAAAGTTGAATTTTTTCCCTAGGTGTATGAAAAATACAAGTAGAACCACTTTCAGTAAATTTTTTATCTGTTACGAAAAAAAAATCATCATTTTCAAATTCACTTTCTGTAATCTTTGTAGAGACTAATAAAGATCTTTTTTTAAGATCAGATGATAATTTAGATATCCAAGGGTCATCATGATTTAATACACAAATCCCATCTTTTTCTTTTAAGTAAGGTGGGAAAAATTCCAGAAGCAAAAAGTTATGGTGGATTTCCTGTTAGTGGGAAATGGCTTATTTGCGAGAAAAAAGATCTAACAGAAAAACATAACTCAAAAGTTTATGGTAAAGCTGATATTGGATCGCCAC
>CACGGY010000034.1 GCA_902572675.1 uncultured Prochlorococcus sp.
ACAAGAAGTGAAGAATTAAATTTAGTAAAATTCGAGCAGAAAGGTTTAGATTCTCTCACTCAAGCTACAGAATTATATGAATTTGGGTCTATTCAGATAAAAAAAAGATTATATTCTGAAGCTACTAAAACTTTTTTAAAAGCAATTGAAAATTATGAAAATGAACCTGATGAAGCCAAAGCGATAATAAATAATGCTTTAGGATTTTCTTATGCTGCTCAAAATGAATTTAAGAAAGCAATTAAACACTATAAATCTGCAATAAAATCACTTCCAGAATATCCTATAGCATTAAATAACCTCGCATCAGCACAACAGCGTTTACTTGAGTACGACTTAGCATATGAAACTTATCAAAAGGTTTTGGTGATAGATCCAAAAAACAAAACAGCAATTAAAAAAAGTAAGGAGTTAGAAAAAAGAAACAATTATGAACCTTATAAAGGTATTAAAAATAAGGGATTCTAAATATGGAAAATTATTCTTCTTTACTAATTGGTGGAAAACAATTTTCCAGTAGATTAATGGTTGGTACTGGCAAATACAAATCTACTCAAGATATGGTGGAAAGTTTGTCAAATTCTGAAACGGAAATTATAACCGTCGCTATAAGAAGAATTAAAATTGATCAGACCGGAGAAAATTTACTCGAAAAGATCAACTGGGAAAAATACTGGATGCTTCCTAATACAGCTGGTTGTGTTAATTCCGATGAGGCAGTCAGAATAGCAATTTTAGGTAGAGAACTTGCAAAATTATCTGGTCAAGAAGAAAATAATTTTGTGAAGTTAGAAGTTATTCCTGACAAAAAGTATTTGCTACCAGATCCAATAGAAACTCTTAAAGCAGCCGAAATTTTAATAAAAAAGGGTTTCGCTGTACTACCTTATATCAATGCAGATCCTATTCTTGCCAAAAGACTAGAGGAAATAGGTTGTGCAACTGTAATGCCATTGGGCTCTCCCATAGGCTCCGGGCAAGGATTGTTAAATTTATCAAATATAAGGATTATTATTGAGAATGCAAAAGTGCCAGTAATAATTGACGCAGGAATTGGGGTGCCTAGTGAAGCTTCTCAAGCTATGGAAATCGGAGCTGATGGTGTCTTAATCAATAGTGCAATAGCACAAGCTGCAAATCCTCCTCTAATGGCTCAAGCGATAAATTATAGTGTGAAAGCTGGCAGGCAAGCTTTTCTGGCAGGAAGAATTAAAAAACAAGACTTTGCAGTAGCAAGTTCGCCGGAAAAAAATATATCTATCTAATTCTCTAAATTGAGAAAAGTTTAAAAAGAAAGTAAAAATTTATTATTTGCTTTTATTTATCGTAATAAGAAAGAAGATTTGAAACTATTTACAATGTTTTTTCGCAAAGTGGAAGCACGCTGTAGTAATTTAATAAATATATTATGAATCTTTTAATTCTGGAGTTCTGAGTGAAAGTTATTGTTCTAGGTGGAGATGGTTTTTGCGGTTGGCCTTGTGCGGTGAATTTAGCAGAGCAAAATCATGATGTAATTATTGTCGACAATTTAAGTCGTAGAAAAATTGATATTGATCTAGAGGTAGAATCTTTAACTCCAATTTCTTCTATAACAGAACGACTTTCTGCATGGGAAGAGACTGGAGGCAAGCCTATGAGATTTCTTAACATGGATATCTCTAAGCAATATCAAAAATTACTCAATTTGCTCATTGATGAAAAACCAGATTCCGTAATCCATTTTGCAGAACAAAGAGCAGCTCCTTACTCGATGAAATCGAGTTTTACCAAAAGATATACAGTAGATAATAATGTTAATGGCACCCACAACCTACTTGCTGCGATAGTAGAGAGTAATTTAGATATTCATGTTGTTCATTTAGGGACAATGGGTGTCTACGGATATGGATCACATAGAGGTGCAACAATTCCAGAAGGTTATCTAAAAGTTGAAGTTCCACAACCTGATGGAAGCCGCTTTGAAGAAGAAATATTACACCCTGCAAGCCCAGGTAGTGTCTACCATATGACTAAAACTTTAGATCAATTATTATTTCTTTACTACAACAAAAATGATCTTGTAAGGATCACTGATCTACATCAAGGCATTGTTTGGGGAACAAATACAGAAGCAACTTTAAAAGATCCTAGATTGACAAACCGATTTGACTATGACGGAGATTATGGAACTGTTCTAAACAGATTTCTAATGCAAGCTGCAATTGGATATCCATTAAGTGTTCATGGGACAGGAGGACAAACAAGAGCATTTATACATATAAAAGACTCTGTAAAATGCGTACAACTTGCTCTTGAAAATCCTCCAAAATCTGGAGAAAGAGTCAAAATCTTTAATCAAATGACAGAAAGTCATCAAGTTGGAGAACTAGCTAAAAAAGTTGCTTCTCTAACTGGTGCTGATATCAATTATTTACCAAATCCAAGGAATGAAGCAGTAGAAAATGATCTAATTGTTGATAATAAATGCTTTATAGAATTAGGTTTAAACCCAACTACTCTTGATAATGGCTTATTAGAAGAAGTTGTTGAAGTTGCTAAAAAATACTCCAATAGATGTGATCTTAAGCGCATACCTTGTGTTTCATCCTGGACTAAAAAACAAGCTGAGGCCATAAAGACTAATTAAAATTTCTGAAATAATTACCTTAAGAAAGTGAAAATTGCATTGTTTACTGAAACTTTTTTACCTAAAGTTGACGGCATAGTCACAAGACTGACTAAAACGATTGAATTTTTAATAAAAAATGGTGATGAAGTTATAATTTTTTGTCCAGAGGGGTGTCCAGAATCATATATGGGCGCAACTGTAGTTGGAGTTGCTGCAATGCCATTGCCCTTATACCCAGAGTTGAAGCTTGGTTTACCAGGTCCTGCAGTCTCAGATAAGTTAGAAAAATTTAACCCAGATTTGATACATGTTGTTAATCCAGCAGTACTTGGCTTAGGTGGCATATGGTTGGCTAAAACTAATAATATTCCTTTAATTGCCAGTTACCATACTCATCTTCCGAAATATCTAGAACATTACGGTATGGGTATGTTAGAGCCACTTTTGTGGGAATTACTTAAAGCAGCACATAATCAAGCCTTGTTAAATTTATGTACATCCACCGCTATGGTAAATGAGTTAAAAGATAAAGGTATACAAAGGACTGCACTATGGCAAAGAGGAGTAGATACTCAAAGTTTCCGACCAGATTTAAGAAGTGAGAAAATGAGAAAAAAATTATTTGGGGAATATAACGACGCTAATTACTTATTGATTTATGTAGGAAGGTTATCAGCAGAAAAACAAATTGAGAGAATTAAGCCAGTCTTAGAAAGTATCCCAGATGCTTGCCTAGCACTTGTAGGTGACGGACCATATAGAAACCAGCTTGAAAAAATCTTCGAAAATACCAAGACTAATTTCATAGGATATTTATCTGGCGATGAACTTGCTAGCGCCTATGCCTCTGGAGATATATTTTTATTTCCATCTAGTACAGAAACACTTGGGTTAGTTTTACTAGAAGCAATGGCAGCAGGATGTCCAGTTATCGGAGCCAACAAAGGGGGAATTCCAGATATCATCAGCGATGGGATTAATGGTTGTTTATATGATCCCGATGAAAAAGATAATGGAGAACAGAGTTTGATTGAGGCGACAAAAAAAATTCTAGAGAATGAAGATAAAAGAGAAGTTATGAGGAAAGAAGCACGTAACGAAGCAGAAAAATGGGATTGGAATCAAGCCACTTTACAACTAAAAAATTATTATGCAGATACTCTCAAAGAAATAGATTAGGATTAGTTTTAATCATGCTACGTGTGGAGGCGTAGGATTGCTATATGAACTTAAAGGAAGTATTAGAGTAGCAATATTTTGATTCTTTTCGGGCCTTTTTTTCTTTGAAAATTTTTTACCAAAGGGTACTCTTATAACATTAGTTCCTTCAATGGAACAAATGTTTGAGTTATCTCCCGAAAAATTATTAACAAAATCTGGTAAGTCGACGTTTTTAACAGGCAAGTGCTTAACATTACCAGATTTAAAATCTTTGGTCATAGCTTCAAATACCCCAAAAAAATTTGATGCTCGAATATTTTAATAAAAAAATTTAAAAAAATTCTATAAGAAAATATTAAATTTTTATTCTCACTGATAATAACTAAGGAAATATAAGGATGCTAGTCCTTTAAGCACATTTTTTTTCTTCGAAAGTCTCGCCTTGATTTACATTGCAAGAACAAATTAAATTGCGATCGCCATATGCATTATTGATCCTAGAAACTGAAGACCAAAACTTAATAGAAGTTGGGGTTTTATAAGGAAAAGAAGCTTTTTCTTTTGAATAAGGATAATGCCAACTATCAGCAATTAACTCTTTCAGCGTATGGGGAGAGTTACTTATTACATTATTATTCTTTAATGCAACATTTTTTTCTATTTCGCTGATTTCTTCTCCAATCAATAGCATAGCTTCGCAAAATCTATCCAATTCAACCAAACTCTCACTTTCAGTAGGCTCTATCATTATCGTCTCTGGAACAGGCCAACTTATAGTTGGGGCATGAAAACTATAATCTATTAATCGTTTAGCTAAATCATTTACACTCAAACCAGTTTTGGATTTTAAATCCCTAAAATCTAAAATACATTCATGTGCGACAAAATTATTTTTTCCTTTATAAAGAATCTTGAATTTATGCTTTAAAGAATGCGCAATATAATTTGCAGATAAAATTGCATGCGCAGTTGCTTTTCTTAAACCACTAAGACCAGCCATTTTTATGTACATCCAACTTATTGGAAGAATACTTGCACTCCCATGCTTGGCAGAAGATACGTAATTGGAACTATTAGATAAATTATTATCCATTAAAGAATGAGTAGGAAGAAATGGGCTCAAAGTTTCTGATGCAGCAACTGGACCTACTCCTGGGCCACCACCTCCATGTGGAATGCAGAATGTTTTATGTAAATTCAAATGACAAACATCAACACCATAATTCCCCGGTTTACATAATCCAACCTGAGCGTTCAAATTTGCTCCATCTAAATAGACAAATCCTCCCACAGAGTGAATTAAATCACATATCTTTCTGATTTGTAATTCAAAAACTCCATGAGTAGAGGGATAAGTCAACATAAGAGCCCCTATTTGGTTATTAAATTTCTTGACCTTGATTGACAAATCTTCAAAATCAATATTTCCTTCGTCATCACATTCAACAGTTAAAACTTCAAAACCTGCCATAACTGCACTAGCAGGATTTGTTCCATGGGCACTTTTTGGAATTAAACATTTTTTTCTTAACAGTTCACCTTTTGATTCAAAATAAGAATTTATTGCCAATAAACCTGCAAACTCTCCTTGAGAGCCTGCATTTGGTTGAAAAGAAACTGATTTTAAACCAACAATCTCACTTATCCATTTTTCTAGGTCAGATATAATTTTTGAATAGCCTTTAGTTTGATCTCGTGGGGAAAAAGGATGAATGGAAGATAAATTAGCCCAAGAGACTGGATTTAACTCTGCTGCAGAATTTAACTTCATGGTACAGCTTCCCAATGGCATCATCCCATCTACCAAAGAAAAATCTTTTTCTGCAAGTCGGAATATATATCTCATTAATTCAGTTTCACTTTGGTAATTTGTGAATATATCTTGCTGCATCCATGCACTGGATCTCAAAGCTAAACATTCAAGATGAAATTCTTTATCAAATTTTATTTGCTCTAAATCTTCTTCTTTTTCTATTAGGTTTGCTATGAAAGTCAAAATATCTTTTATTTCTTTTTCATTACTAAGCTCATCTAAAGAGATCCCAAAGCCAGTTGAATTTTCAATAGTTGATCCCAACGGCAAAATTCTTAAGTTATAGCCATTTTTTAGAGCTTCATTATGGATCCTCTGGGAGTGCTCAGAATAAACATCAACACTATCAAATCTAATCCCATCAGGAATATCAAAACCCAAAGCAGCTAAACTTGATTCTAAATTTATTCTCAACTCAACTAATCTCTTAGCAATTTGGGTTAATCCAGAGGGTCCATGATAAATAGCATAAAAAGAAGAAATTATGGCTAACAAAGATTGAGCAGTGCAAATATTACTGGTAGCCTTTTCCCTTCGAATATGTTGCTCTCTTGTTTGCAATGCTAGTCTTAGAGACTTTTCTCCATTTTTAGATAGAGTTTGCCCAACAATTCTTCCGGGTATCAGCCTTTTATATTTTTCACTACAAGCAAAATATGCTGCATGGGGGCCACCAAAACCCAATGGAACTCCAAATCTTTGCATACTTCCCACTGCTACATCGACACCAAATTCAGAAATTGGTTTAATCAAAACTTGTGCTAGTGGATCAATACATGCCGTAACAATAATTTCTGATCTATGTGCTTGGGATATTAAGAATGTGGGATCATATAATTCTCCATTTTTACCAGGTAATTGCAATAACATTCCAAAAACATCATCATGATTAGGAAGGTTACTTTGAGTAAAGCGTTTTAAGGATATTCCCAAAGGTTTTGCTCTGGTTTGTAGAACATTAAAAGTATGATCAAAAACATTTGACTCCACTAAGTACACTTTTGAAGATTTATTTTTTCTTGCAGCAAAACTCATGGCCATAGCTTCTGCAGCAGCAGTACCCTCATCCAACAAAGATGCATTGGCGACAGGGAATCCTGTTAGTTCACAAACAATAGTCTGAAAATTAAATAGAGCTTCTAATCTTCCTTGTGCAATTTCTGCTTGATATGGAGTATAAGACGTGTACCACCTTGGATTTTCAAGAACATGTCTTTGGATTACTTTAGGCAAATGATTGTCATAATAACCAAGGCCTATAAGTGATCTCATTTTAGTATTTTTATTCGCAATCTCTTCTAATTCATTTAAAGCCTCAATTTCTGAACAACCTTGGGGCAATATTTCTGAAGATTTATTTTTAAGCTGAATATCTTCAGGAATAACTTGATTTATAAATTGATCAATATTGTTAAAACCAAGCTTATTCAGCATGATTCTTTCATCATTATCTCCTAACCCAAGATGCCTATCTATAAACAAATCAGACCCAAATTTGGATGTCATATTAAAATGTTTTTCTTTAAAATAGCTCTTTTTAAAAAGTTTGCCTTATTTTGGTACAACCTTTAATTGATATTCCTCAGAAGTCATCAAATCAGCAATCAATGCATTTGATTCTGGTTTCAAAATGACTAACCAACCGTCTCCAATCGGATCATTCTGTAAAAGCTCAGGGTTCTCAATAACACCTTCATTTACAGATACTATTTCTCCTGAAAAAGGCAAATAGACTTCCTCTACGGCCTTAACTGATTCTATTGTTCCAAAAGTCTCGCCTTTCTCTAAAGTCGCCCCTTCATCAGCTAATTCAACAAAAACAATATCTCCTAATTGATCTATAGCGAATTCACTAACTCCAATTTTTAATAATCCATTTTCTTCCAAGACATATTCATGAGTATCAGCATAGTTGAGGTTGTCTGGAAACTTGTAAGACATGATTAAATAGATAAAGGAAGTAGAGAATCCTTTGAAATTAATTTTTCCTCTAATAATTCAGATAATAATCGAATTAATGCAATTTTGATGTGAGCTATGTGAGAACCACCTTGAACAAAAATATTGTAAGGATCTCTTAGAGGGGCATCAGCAGAAAATTCACTTGTACTACCTTCAATAAAAGTACCGCCTGCCATTAATAATTTTGAATCATATCCATCCATTGATGATGGAACAACATTCAGAAAAGAATCTACTGGTGAAGAATTTTGAAAAGATTGACAAACTTTTTGTACCAAATGAGGATTATTCAATCTTACTGACTGAATAAGATCAGATCTATAAGTTGCTGGCTCTGGTAAAACCTTAAATCCCAAATTTTTAAAGACTGCTGCAACCATATCAGCACCTTTTAGTGATTCGTGAACAATTTGTGGTGCTAAAAACAAACCCTGCAAAATTAATCTTCCTAGTCCAAAATTTATTCCTGCAGAAGAACCAATGCCTGGTGAGGTTAATCTAGAACATGCCATCTCAACCAACTCTGCATCTCCAGCAACGTACCCACCAGTTGGAACGATTGTTCCTCCCAAATTTTTAATCAATGATCCTGCAATTATATTTGCTCCTTTAGAAATTGGTTCACTATCTTCAACAAGCTCCCCATAACAGTTATCAACAAAACATACACAATTAGGATCAAGGGAATGAATAAGACTACAAATTTTCTCTATCTGATGATTCGTAAGAGACTTTCTCCAACTATATCCACAACTTTTTTGTATGAATACTAATTTGCATGTATTTTCTTCAAAAGAATGAACAATTTGTTCTTCAAAAGAATCAAAATTCTCGCAGATATTTATTTGCTTATATTCGATATCAAAATCTTTAAGTGAGCCTTTTCCTCCTCCCCTTATTCCTATAACTTCTTCTAAAGTGTCATATGGTTGTCCTGTAAGAGATAACATTACATCTCCAGGTCGAAGTATTCCAAATAAGACAGAACTTATTGCATGGGTTCCACTTACAAATTGCATCCTCACAGCAGCCTTTTCAGCAAGAAACAATCTTGCAAAAACCGCATCAATTTTTTCTCTAGATATATCATCATGACCACTACCAGAAGATTGATTGAAATGACTAGTAGAAACTTTTTCTTCCTTAAAAATTGTCAAAATATTTTCTAATTTCTGGAAAACCTGATTAGACCTTTCTTGGAAAACTTTACTTAAACTCTCTTCAACAGAAAGAACAGCGTTTTCAGCCAGTTTTAAGTTATTGTCAAGAGTCATTTATTATGAAAATTCATGTTATTTTTCAGAAGCTAAATTTCTTAATTCTGCGAGGAAAGCATTAGGTCCTCTACCCTGAAAATAAGAAAGTTTTTTTGAAGCCTCATATAAATCAAGAAGTTCTCCATCTAATTCTTCTGCCGTATAATCTCTAATTCCTGCAATTACCTCAGCAAAACGTTCTCTACGGGCAGATTTATTGACAGCATAAGCCTCCATTACCTGCATTTTACATGATCTCCAAGCCTTATTCTGACAAAAATGCACTGAAAGAGCATCACTTAAAGCAGAGGCTTCCTCATCTTCTATGTACCAGTCAAAGGATGAAGGTAAAGGTTTTAATCCTGAAAATATCTCGAATAACTCCCCGGCCGACAATGGATCACCAGAATCATTTTTGAGGGGTAATGCAGACTCTTCCAAAGATTTCCATAACTCTGGGTAATCACTTTCAAAACGATCCCTGATTTTTTCAATGCCTTGATCAAGAATCTTATTAACTTGAGCTAAAGCAAGAAAAACTTCAGGGCCTGGCGAAGATAACTTCCCATTTCTAAGATTAGAAATTTGCGAATTATGAACTTTACCTAAATCAAGAACTTCTGAAAGTAATGGCAATACTCTGTGAGACCAACCATTTCTTTCATGCCAGAGGTGTATCAAATGCGCCATAGCCCTTCGACCTCTAGATAATTTATCGCGATATCCGAGACTCACAGATAATTAATCTTATCAATAGTATAGTATGATAATATTACATATCGGTAATTTTGAAAATAGTATTTCAATATCATGAATTCAGTAATTTTCCAAGAAACAGCAAAATTAAAAAAACCTGTTCCAACTGAAAAAGTTATAGAACTCTCAGAAAAATTACTGGAACCTTCCAGTCATTCAAAAAGATATCCTCCAAGAC
>CACGGY010000035.1 GCA_902572675.1 uncultured Prochlorococcus sp.
TCAATCAATTGCGATAAAAATGAATTAGATGTAAGAGTTCCAGGCAGAAAATGGAGAGGAGGGGAACCTGCTAAAGAAGAATTCGAAAAAAATTTAATAAATGATTTTTGTTAAAAATTTTAATTAATATGTGTGAATAATTTGTCTCAGACTATTAATGATGGGTTATTCTTTTAAAAGTTAAATTAACAGTAATGGCAATTTCAAGAGGAGATCTCGTAAGAGTAAAAAGACCAGAATCATATTGGTACAACGAAATAGGTAAAGTTGCTTCTGTTGATACATCAGGTATTAAATATAACTGTGTTGTTAGATTCGATAAAGTAAATTATGCTGGCATAAGCGGAACTGATGGTGGAGCAAATACAAATAATTTTGCTGAAAGTGAATTAGAGAAAGCTTAAATAGTTGCCTGAGTTACCTGAAGTAGAAACTGTTCGTAGAGGTTTAGAGCAAAAACTTAATACATTTATTATTGAAAAAGTAGAAGTCTGTAGGGATTCCTCTGTTGCTTTTCCTACTAACAAGGAAGAATTTATTAAAGGACTTCAAAATTCACTTATATACAAATGGGATAGAAGAGGAAAATATTTAATAGCTGAACTAAAAAAAATTGAGAACAAAAATATTCAATTTCCTTTAGAAAGATTCACAAAAAACAATGGATATCTTGTGGTTCATCTAAGAATGACCGGATATTTCAAATTTATCAAAAACCATACTCAGCCTTGTAAACACACAAGAATAAGAGTTTTCGATAAAAATAATAATGAGCTTAGATACATTGACGTAAGAAGTTTTGGTCAAATGTGGTGGATCAAGAAAGGTTTATCGCCTTACAAAATAATCAAAGGTTTAGGTTCACTTGGACCAGAACCATTCTCTAAGAAATTTAATACAAATTATCTTAAGAAGGTTATTTCCAAAAGAAAAAAATCTATTAAAGCTATTTTATTAGATCAAACAATAGTGGCAGGTATAGGTAATATTTATGCTGATGAAAGTTTGTACTCTGCTGGTATCTCACCTTTTAGGGAAGCTCGAACAATAAAGGAGAGTGAGTTAATCAAGCTCAGAGAATCAATTGTAACTGTATTAAAAAAAAGTATAGGTTCTGGGGGGACGACATTTAGTGATTTTAGAGACTTAGAAGGAGAGAATGGAAATTTTGGTTTGCAGACAAATGTCTATAGAAGAACTGGTAAAGAATGCCGCAAATGTGGGAATTTAATTGAAAGGCAAAAAATTACTGGAAGAAGTACCCATTGGTGTCCTAAATGCCAAAAATAAAAAAGGGTCTACTAAAGAAGTAAACCCTTTTAAATATTTTTACCTGGCATTGAGCTATTTTCTCAAGGGGCTACCCCCTAAATATTTTCGCCGCTGATGCGTTTCACAACCGAGTTCGAGATGGATCGGAGTGGTTCCACATCGCCATGAACACCAGGATAGTATGAACCTTGAGAACTGCATAGAAAATTATATAAATTAAACACAATAAATTAAGTTTATTTGGTCAAGCCCTCGGTCTATTAGTACTCCTCCGCTGCACTTGTTACCAAGCTTCCACGTAGAGCCTATCAACGGGTGTTCTTCCCGTGACCTTACTGGCTTAAGCCATGGCAATACTCATCTTGAGGTGGGCTTCCCACTTAGATGCTTTCAGCGGTTATCCACTCCGCACATGGCTACCCAGCGTTTACCGTTGGCACGATAACTGGCACACCAGAGGTGCGTTCCTCCCGGTCCTCTCGTACTAGGGAGAAATCCTCTCAATATTCCTGCGCATACACCGGATATGGACCGAACTGTCTCACGACGTTCTGAACCCAGCTCGCGTACCGCTTTAATGGGCGAACAGCCCAACCCTTGGGACCGACTTCAGCCCCAGGTTGCGATGAGCCGACATCGAGGTGCCAAACCTCCCCGTCGATGTGAACTCTTGGGGGAGATCAGCCTGTTATCCCTAGAGTAACTTTTATCCGTTGAGCGACGGCCCTTCCACGCAGAACCGTCGGATCACTAAAACCGACTTTCGTCCCTGTTCGACTTGTAGGTCTCACAGTCAAGCTCCCTTCTGCTTTTGCACTCAACGACTGATTTCCAACCAGCCTGAGGGAACCTTTGTGCGCCTCCGTTACCTTTTAGGAGGCGACCGCCCCAGTCAAACTGCCCATCAGATACTGTCCGCTTCCCGGATAACGGGTAAGCGTTAGAACCCTAGCTCTAAAAGAGTGGTATCTCACCGATGACTCAATAATACCCACAAGTACTATTTCAACGTCTCCCACCTATTCTGCGCATTCAGAGCCCGAGCACAATATCAAACTACAGTAAAGCTTCATAGGGTCTTTCTGTCCGGGTGTATGTAGTCCGCATCTTCACAGACAATTCTATTTCGCCGAGCCTCTCTCCGAGACAGCGCGCAAATCGTTACACCTTTCGTGCGGGTCGGAACTTACCCGACAAGGAATTTCGCTACCTTAGGACCGTTATAGTTACGGCCGCCGTTCACCGGGGCTTCAGTCGCCAGCTTCACTAAAAGCTAACCAGCTTCCTTAACCTTCCGGCACTGGGCAGGTGTCAGCCCCCATACATCGTCTTGCGACTTAGCGGAGACCTGTGTTTTTGGTAAACAGTCGCTTGCGCCTCTTCACTGCGACCAGCTCTCGCTGGCACCCCTTCTCCCGAAGTTACGGGGCCATTTTGCCGAGTTCCTTAGAGAGAGTTATCTCGCGCCCCTCGGTATTCTCTACCACCCCACCTGTGTCGGTTTCGGGTACTGGCATATGTGTCTTAACGAGTATAGGGCTTTTCTTGGAAGCATGACATCACCAACTTCGCTGCCGTAGCAGCTCGTACTCACGCCTTAGCTCAAGATGTTTTCTCCATCTCTCAAAGCCTTGAACGCTTGAACCAGTAACCAACATCTGGCCTGGCTAGCCTTCTCCGTCCCCCTTCTCAAAACACATCTGGTACAGGAATATTGACCTGTTATCCATCGACTACGCCTTTCGGCCTCGCCTTAGGTCCAGACTAACCCTCCGCGGACGAGCCTGCCGGAGGAACCCTTAGGGTTTCGGGGCATGGGATTCTCACCCATGTTTTCGCTACTCAAGCCGACATTCTCACTTCTATGCTGTCCACGTCCGCTTACGCTAACGCTTCACCCTACATAGAACGCTCCCCTACCATAAATAAATTTATCCGCAGCTTCGGTATAACGCTTAGCCCCGTTCATTTTCGGCGCAGGATCGCTCGACCAGTGAGCTATTACGCACTCCTTTGAGGATGGCTGCTTCTAGGCAAACCTCCTGGTTGTCTGGGCAATCCCACCTCCTTTATCACTTAGCGTTAATTTTGGGACCTTAGCTGGCGGTCTGGGCTGTTTCCCTCTTGACTATGGAGCTTATCCCCCACAGTCTGACTGCCTAGTTACACACAGGGTATTCAGAGTTCATATCGATTTGGTACCGCTTTCGCAGCCCGCACCGAAATGGTTGCTTTACCCCCCTGCTGGAGCACTAGACGCTACGCCTCAACGTATTTCGGGGAGAACCAGCTAGCTCCTGGTTCGATTGGCATTTCACCCCTAACCACAGCTCATCCGCTGAATTTTCAACTTCAGTCGGTTCGGACCTCCACTTGGTATCACCCAAGCTTCATCCTGGCCATGGTTAGATCACCAGGGTTCGGGTCTATAAACACTGACAAACGCCCTATTAAGACTCGCTTTCGCTGTGGCTCCACCATTTCCGGTTTAACCCGCCAGTGCCTATAAGTCGCCGGCTCATTCTTCAACAGGCACACGGTCACCCGATTAGTCGGGCTCCCATTGCTTGTAAGCTCACGGTTTCATGTTCTATTTCACTCCCCTCCCGGGGTTCTTTTCACCTTTCCCTCGCGGTACTGTTTCACTATCGGTCACACAGTAGTACTTAGCCTTACGAGGTGGTCCTCGCAGATTCACACGGAATTCCACGTGCTCCGTGCTACTCGGGATACAGCTAGGTCAACTTATCTTTCGATTACGGGGCTTTCACCCTCTGTGGCACGCCATTCAAACGCTTCTTCTAGACTTGTTGATCCATATTGCTGTCCCACAACCCCGATAGTCAAGACTATCGGTTTGGGCTATTCCCCGTTCGCTCGCCGCTACTGAGGGAGTCGTTATTTACTTTCTCTTCCTCCAGCTACTAAGATGTTTCAGTTCGCTGGGTTAGCTCGCACCAACCTATATATTCAGTTGGCCGTACATGGGGTTGCCCCATTCGGAAATTCCCGGATCAAAGTGTGCTTCCAACTCCCCGAGACTTATCGCAGGTAACCACGTCCTTCATCGCCTCTGTGTGCCTAGGTATCCTCCGTGAGCCCTTTGTAGCTTGACCAATAACTTCAAAAATTGAAGCATCAGCTTAATAGAATTGTTATTTAATGCATTAGCACAAATAATAAATCTGCATCATTAAAGATGCTTATTGTCTTTAAAAATAATCTATGCAGTTGTCAAGGTTCTCTGAAAACAATGAAATTAATTCAATGAGTCCAGCATCTTAATAAAATAATTAGGAAGCTAGATTCGTTCAGAATTTGATCACAACTCAAAATTTTCCCTTCTATAAATTATGGAAGAGGTGGTAATCAGTGGAGGTAAGCGGACTCGAACCGCTGACATCCTGCTTGCAAAGCAGGCGCTCTACCAACTGAGCTATACCCCCAACATAGAGATATGGGCCATCCTGGACTTGAACCAGGGACCTCACCCTTATCAGGGGTGCGCTCTAACCACCTGAGCTAATGGCCCAGGGAAAAAATGGGTGTGACCTAGAAAAAACTTAGGAAATAAAATCCTTAAATAAATTAAGAATGTGAGATACCGATCGACCTAAGGTGACAAAATTAATATTTAACATTTTGTTGTCTCCCTGTTAGGAGGTGATCCAGCCGCACCTTCCGGTACGGCTACCTTGTTACGACTTCACCCCAGTCATTAGCCCCACCTTCGGCGTCCTCCTCCACAAGGGTTGGAGTAACGACTTCGGGCATGGCCAACTTCCATGGTGTGACGGGCGGTGTGTACAAGGCCCGGGAACGTATTCACCGCAGTATGCTGACCTGCGATTACTAGCGATTCCTACTTCACGTAGGCGAGTTGCAGCCTACGATCTGAACTGAGCCACGGTTTATGGGATTTGCTAGCTCTCGCGAGTTTGCTGCCCTTTGTCCGTAGCATTGTAGTACGTGTGTAGCCCAGGGTGTAAGGGGCATGATGACTTGACGTCATCCACACCTTCCTCCGGTTTATCACCGGCGGTCTTTCTAGAGTGCCCAACTAAATGCTGGCAACTAAAAACGTGGGTTGCGCTCGTTGCGGGACTTAACCCAACATCTCACGACACGAGCTGACGACAGCCATGCACCACCTGTCACTGCATTCCCGAAGGCACCCTCAAATTTCTAAGAGGTTCGCAGGATGTCAAACCCTGGTAAGGTTCTTCGCGTTGCATCGAATTAAACCACATACTCCACCGCTTGTGCGGGCCCCCGTCAATTCCTTTGAGTTTCACACTTGCGTGCGTACTCCCCAGGCGGAACACTTAACGCGTTAGCTACGACACCGAAGGGGTCGATTCCCCCGACACCTAGTGTTCATCGTTTACGGCCAGGACTACAGGGGTATCTAATCCCTTTCGCTCCCCTGGCTTTCGTCCATGAGCGTCAGTAATGGCCCAGCAGAGCGCCTTCGCCACTGGTGTTCTTCCCGATATCTACGCATTTCACCGCTACACCGGGAATTCCCTCTGCCCCTACCATACTCAAGCCTTTCAGTTTCCACTGCCATGATGGAGTTAAGCTCCACGTTTTAACAGCAGACTTGAAAAGCCGCCTGCGGACGCTTTACGCCCAATAATTCCGGATAACGCTTGCCACTCCCGTATTACCGCGGCTGCTGGCACGGAATTAGCCGTGGCTTATTCCTCAAGTACCGTCATATCTTCTTCCTTGAGAAAAGAGGTTTACAGCCCAGAGGCCTTCGTCCCTCACGCGGCGTTGCTCCGTCAGGCTTTCGCCCATTGCGGAAAATTCCCCACTGCTGCCTCCCGTAGGAGTCTGGGCCGTGTCTCAGTCCCAGTGTGGCTGATCATCCTCTCAGACCAGCTACTGATCGAAGCCTTGGTGAGCCATTACCTCACCAACTAGCTAATCAGACGCGAGCTCATCCTCAGGCGAAATTCGTTTCACCAGTAGGCATATGGGGTATTAGCGGTCGTTTCCAACCGTTATCCCCCTCCTGAGGGCAGATTCTCACGCGTTACTCACCCGTCCGCCACTAACCCGAAGGTTCGTTCGACTTGCATGTGTTAAGCACGCCGCCAGCGTTCATCCTGAGCCAGGATCAAACTCTCCGTTGTGTTCAAATCCTTTTGTAGATAAATCTACTCAATATGAATTGCATTCTCCAAATAAAATTAAGATGGACTTAATTATATTTAGGTTCAGCCTCCTTAAATAATTAAGGATTACTTTGAGTGCACATTAAAAATATTTCAAAGTGACTTTCCAAGATCTCAGATCCGTTGGTTTTCAAAAAACTAAAAGTTAGCAATTGAAAACAATTTATATATTCTTGACGGGACCTCACACCTTTATTGCAAATACATCTCAAAATTACCAAATCTTAATTTGATAAAGTTTTGACGCAATAAAAGCATCAGTTCCTAAGTTTTTAAATTTTCTAGGTGCAGAGTTAAACAACAAGTGAATAACTCACTTCGAAGGGAAAACCCTTCTTCTGGCTGGAAATCCTGATCGAGATCAAGTCTCCAAAAAATTCATTCATTTATCAAAAATCAGATTTAAGATAACTGCTTGAAAAATGCAAAAAAGAATATTTTTGCCCAGAAGAAAATACTAAACCATATGACTGTAATTGTGCAACCTTTTATACAAAAAATTTTTATTAATTTTTTATTTGTTCAAAGTCTCTCTAAACAACTAGGCTTAAATAAAGGGATATAAATGAAATGGCAGAAAGATTTAGTCAAAAAAATTTAAGAGTAAGACCAAGTTCCGAGGAAGAAAAAATTGTAACAAATGCAAAACAACAATTCGAAAAAACTTTGGTTGAAATATCAGGCGAGCTAGCAGGCAGCGTTGCTGCACTAGAACACCCAACAAAAAATAAAAAATTAAATTATGGAGAAATATTTTTAAGAGACAACGTTCCTGTAATGATTTACCTCATTACTCAAAAACGTTACGAAATCGTCAAAAGGTTCCTTAGTGTTTGTCTTAAATTACAAAGCAATAATTACCAAACACGTGGAGTATTTCCTACTAGTTTCGTCGAAGAAAACGGAGAGCTGATAGGAGATTATGGTCAGAGATCAATAGGGAGAATTACTTCAGCTGATGCAAGTTTATGGTGGCCAATTTTATGTTGGTATTATGTCAATAAGAGTGGAGATTATGCTTTTGGGAAAAGTCAAAGTGTTCAAAGAGGTATTCAACTTTTACTAGATTTAGTTTTGCATCCAACATTTGAGGGTACTCCGGTACTTTTTGTTCCAGATTGTGCATTCATGATTGATAGACCTATGGATGTGTGGGGAGCACCTTTAGAGGTCGAAGTTTTACTTCATGGATGTTTAAAAAGCTGTATTAATTTAATGGAATTAAGTCGAGAAGATCACGTTAGCAGACTTTTAGATCAAAGACTAATTCTTACAAATCAATGGGTTAAGGATTTAGGAAGTTTTCTCTTAAAACATTATTGGGTGACCAGCCAAACAATGCAAATTTTAAGAAGAAGGCCAACTGAGCAGTATGGAGACGATCAACACTTCAATGAATTTAACGTTCAACCTCAAGTAGTTCCTTCATGGCTTCAAGATTGGTTGGAGAATAGAGGTGGATACTTAATAGGAAATATTAGAACTGGAAGGCCTGATTTTCGATTTTACAGTTTAGGTAATTCTTTAGCCTGTATATTCGAGGTCCTACCCCCTGCAGAACAAAGAGCTTTATTTAGATTGGTTTTACATAACAGACAACATTTAATGGCTGAGATGCCTATGAGAATTTGTCATCCTCATATGGATGTAGAAGAATGGCAAAATAAAACTGGATCGGATCCAAAGAATTGGCCTTGGAGTTATCATAATGGTGGACATTGGCCAAGTTTGCTTTGGTTTTTTGGGGCAGCTGTTCTTTTACATCAAAAAAATTATGCTTCCGATGATGTAATTCTTATGGAAGAGATGAAATCTTTAATAGAGGAGTCATATTGGTGCCAACTCAATCAATTACCTAAGCAAGAATGGGCAGAATATTTTGATGGACCTACAGGTACTTGGGTGGGACAACAATCAAGAACTTACCAAACTTGGACCATTGTTGGCTTTTTATTAATGAATCACTTTCTCAGAAAAGAAAATAATGACTTAGATATGTTTAAAATTTGATACTAAAATAGACCAAGAGTTAGTGATTTATCGATTGGCAAACATGCTCCTATACCTAGATAAATTGTAAAGAAAGTTCCAAATAAGAAAATAGACATTGCAATTGGTCTTCTAAAAGGGTTAGAGAATTTATTAACGTTTTCAATGAAGGGTAAAATCATTAATCCAAGAGGAATTAACGTTTGAAGTGCAATTCCTAAAAGTTTGTTAGGAACCACTCTAAGTATTTGGAAAACTGGATATAGATACCATTCGGGTAATATTTCTAAGGGTGTCGCAAATGGATTTGCTTTATCACCTAACATTGCAGGATCAAGAACTGCTAGTCCAACTACACAGGCAATAGTACCTAAAATAACTACCGGGAAAATATATAAAAGATCATTTGGCCAAGCTGGTTCACCATAATAATTATGACCCATGCCTTTAGCTAATTTAGCTCTTAATTTTGGGTCAGAAAGATCTGGTTTTTTTAAAGTAGACATCTGGAACTGAAGTTGTAATTTAATTATATGGGTTTATAAAGGACCTGAAATACCTTGTTTACGAATCATTAGAAAATGCATCAACATAAATACTGCTAATGACCAAGGCAATACGAAAGTATGCAAACTGTAAAATCTAGTAAGTGTTGATTGACCAACACTCTCTCCACCCCTAAGAAGTTCGACCATGAAATCACCAATTACTGGGATTGCAGCAGGCACTCCTGAAACAATCTTGACAGCCCAATAACCAACCTGGTCCCAGGGTAATGAGTAACCCGTAACACCAAAGGCTACTGTTATAACTGCCATGACAACACCTGTTACCCAAGTTAATTCTCTAGGTCTTTTGAAACCGCCTGTCAGATAAACTCTAAAAACGTGAAGTATTAACATCAAAACCATCATAGATGCACTCCATCTATGAACAGATCTTATTAACCATCCAAAGCTTACATCAGTCATCAAGTAACTTACTGAACTATAAGCTTGTGTAACTGTTGGCTTATAGTAAAAAGTCATTGCAAAACCTGTTGCAAATTGAATTAGGAAGCATACTAAAGTTATGCCTCCTAAACAATAGAAAATGTTTACATGAGGTGGTACGTACTTGGAAGTTACGTCGTCAGTTATGTCTTGTATTTCAAGTCTCTCTTGAAACCAGTCATAAACAG
>CACGGY010000036.1 GCA_902572675.1 uncultured Prochlorococcus sp.
ACATTTAAATCATTTAAATATCAAAATAATTAAAATTTTTGTATCTACTGATCATTGGAAGAGCAATAGTTTTCGGCGAAAGCCTAATCCTGGGATGTTATTTGAAGCATCAAAAGAATTTCTCTTTAGGCTAGATCAAACCTTCTTTATAGGTGATGATAAAAGAGATTGTTTGGCAGCGTATAATGCCGGATGTGGAAGCTTGCTTTTAACTGATAATTACGAGGGAAAATTACCTGAAACTGATTATCATTCCAAAGATATTTTGGGCCTAGTACCTTTTATTTTGAATAAGTTTTCAGATTTGGAAAAAATTTATTGATTCGTATGGCTAAAACAGTAACTACTATTACTCCTCTAAGAATTAGTTTCGCCGGTGGCGGAACAGATTTTTCTGATTTCTATTTGAAATATGGCGGTGCCGTCCTGAGTTCAACTATAGATAAATATATTTACGTTACCGTCAAAACTCATAGTCCACTATTCAAGGAGAAATATAGATTAAGTTATTCAACTACTGAGATTGTAAATTCGCTTGAAGAAATTCAAAATGAAATAGCAAGAGAATGTTTAAAACTAGTAAAAGTTGACGCGCCCTTATACATATCAACTACTGCAGATATTCCTTCAGGAACAGGTTTGGGTTCCTCTTCTAGTTTTGCTATTGGATTACTTAATTGTCTTCATCACATGAGAGATGAGATAGTTTCACCTGCTCAATTAGCAGAGGAAGCATGTAAAGTCGAACTAGAAATGCTTTCGAAACCTATTGGTAAGCAAGATCAGTATGCTGCATCCTTTGGAGGAATGAACTTTATTGAATTTCAAGAGTCAGGGCGAATTTTTATAGATCATATATGGAGTGAAAAACTTGATTTAAAGGAATTATTTAGTAGCTTTTTACTTCTTTGGACTGGTACGAAACGTAAAGCTGATTCAATTCTAAAGTCTCAAAATGAAGCAATACCTGAGATTAAAGATTCGTTAGAAAAAATGAAAAAGATGGCAATTGAACTACGTGATTGTATTTATAATAATAATTTGAGTAGCAGTGTTCTAGCGAAATATTTACATGATGGTTGGATGTATAAAAGAACACTATCACCTGAAATAACTAATTTACGTATAGATGAGGCATATAAGGTCGCTTTAGAAAATGGAGCATTGGGAGGTAAATTGCTTGGAGCTGGTGGCGGAGGTTTTTTGTTGTTAGTAGTTCCCAAAGATAAAAAAAGAATAATTCAAAAAAGACTACCTGATTTTTTTCCATTATCCGTTAAACATGAGCCACTTGGATCACGTTTATTATCAACATTCTCTCTAGATGACTAAATTAAAATATTTTATGAAACTTTACATAAATAAATTAATTTCAATAATCCAATTATTTATCAAATACAGAAACTAAATATCTAAATAAAAATTAACTTTTTTAAATAATTTTATATATCTGATTTATTAATTTAATATGATCATAATGCTTGTGATATTAAGATTATTATTCTTTATATTCCTGATTTGCCCAAAGAGATCAAGTTATGGGTTTACCCCAGGGATTTGCCCTATTTGCAAATAACTCTTGAAGAAAGACGTTGGGAAAAACATCTATCTAAATCTGCTTTTAATAATTATCGATATACTAGAGGCTATTTAAGATATTCTTTATCTAAAATATTTAAAATTCACCCTTTAGATGTTCCTCTTGACGCAGAGCCTGGCAAGGCACCATTTTTGAATTCTTTAAATGGTTTCATCAGCATAAGTCATACTGATGAAAAATTATTTTTTGCTTGGGCCCCGAATAATATAGGGATAGATATAGAAAATAAGCATAGAATATTCAATGCTAATTCTTTGATGAAAAGATTCTTTAAAGAAGATGAAAAAAAGGAATTAAGGAAATATAAATTTTCTAACATTAGTAAACAAGTATTAAAATATTGGGTAATAAAAGAATCTGCTTATAAATGGCAATCAATTAAAAGATCTTCAGATTTTTTTCAATGGGAATGGGTAAGGGACTCAGGATTCGCAATTCATAAGAAAAAAGGTTTGAAAGTTAAAACTTATTTTCAATGTGATCAAAATTATTATTTTGGTGTGGCTTTTAACAAATTAAATTAAAAAATCAATAAAAATTTCTCTAAGGTATAGAGCAATTTTTTTTAGATTTTAAACATTTATTTTTATCTTAAATAACTTCATTTGGATCATAATCCTTCATTGAAATGTTACCTAGATATTCATAATATTTCATTGGAGAAACTCCATTACCGGGCCTCTTTATACCCAAATTTTGCATTGTAAATAATTCACCTTTTTTAATTCTTTTTAATGCAACCAACGACTTTCTTACAATTAAAATATTTTCCTTTTCAGCGTATGTAATTTCTTTAAGTGAGTTACCCAATGCTAGATAAGTATTCCTTAGAGATTTAACCATCGAGGAAAATCCTTTTACATCTAAACTTGCTTTATGATCAGGACCTTTCATGCCTCTATCCAAAGTAAAGTGTTTTTCTATGATTGTCGCGCCCATAGCTACTGCTGCTATTGAAACATCCTTTCCTTCAGTATGATCAGAATAACCTACCTCACATTTAAATTGTTTTTTTAAAGTCATCATTGCTCTAAGATTAATAGAATCCAATGGTGCAGGATACTCAGTAGTGCAATGAAGAAGAGCAATACTTTTCTCTGAAATTCCCCTTTTTTTTAAAATATTAATTGCTTCCTCAACTTCTTTAAGTTTACTCATTCCAGTAGAAATTAATATTTTTGAATTATTCCTATTTCTTGCAACATATTCAAGAAGGAGAATATTTGTAATTTCTCCTGAAGGTATTTTTAAATAATCCATTTCAAATTGATTTAGTACAGAAAAGTCTCTGGGACTAAATCCACTAGAAAGAAAACCAATATTTAATTTTTGACAATATGCAAAAATCTCTTTGAAGTCTCTTTCCTTTAGTTCTAATTTTTTAAGCATAGATAATTGAGACTCTTTAATATTGGTATTATTTTCTTGATACTTGGCTTGAGTCGCAGAACCTATAACCAAATCAACAGCTTTGAAAGTCTGAAATTTGATATAATCTGCACCAGACTTTTTTTGCTGCTTCCACAAGCTTAAGAGCTGTAGAAACATCGCCATTATGATTTACACCTGCTTCAGCTATTATCTTAAGTCTCATTATAAAAATGGATAGGGTATTAAAGTTTGAAAGCCCAATCTATCCCTCAAAAACTAATTTATCAAAAGATGTCTTCAAAACATAAAAAATACTAGCTAACTATAAAAAGGTTGAAAAGTAATAAGTTAATAATGATTTATACACCTTGGCTGATCAGATCTATTAACAAATAAAATATTCTTTATGTACCATATCAAAATGAACACACTTGAAAAAGGATTATCAATAAAAAGAAAAATTTGCGTTGTTACTAGCACTCGTGCAGATTATGGACTTTTGCGCCAATTAATTAAACTTCTTAATAGATCAAATAAGTTTGAGCTCCAATTAGTTGTTACAGGAACTCATTTATCTAAAATGTTCGGTGAAACATATAAGGAAATCGAAGCAGATGGATTAATTATTTCTAGAAAAATCGATTTAAACTTGGTCTCAGATACGCCTCTAAGCTTAGCTAAATCTGCTTCACTTGGCTTAAAAGGATTTGGGAAAACTTTCGATTCTTTAACTCCTGATTTACTTATTGTTTTAGGAGATAGATATGAAATTTTATCTGCCGTTTATGCTGCTATGTTTGCGAGAATTCCAATAGCTCATCTACACGGTGGTGAGTTAACAGAAGGAGTTATTGATGAAGCCATAAGACATTCCATAACTAAATGTTCCCATCTTCATTTTGCAGGAAATGAAAAATATAGAAAAAGAATTATACAACTTGGAGAAAATCCTAATACAGTTTTCAATGTTGGAGGTTTAGGAGTCGATGCTATCAAAAATATTCATCTTTTATCTAAGGCAGAGTTAGAAACTTCTCTAGGGATTAAATTTAAGAAAAAAAATTTATTAATAACATTTCATCCAGTAACTCTGGAAGATAAAACTTCACAATTTCAAATATCTCAATTATTTGATGCTTTAAATGATTTAAAGGATACCTTGCTCATTTTCACTATGCCAAATGCGGATACTGATAGCCTAATTATTTTTGATTTAGTAAATAGTTTTGTGTCTGAAAATATGAATGCGCATGTTTTTACTTCATTAGGTCAATTGCGTTATTTGAGCTGCGTAGCTCAAGTTGATGCTGTTGTTGGAAATTCCTCTAGTGGGATAACTGAAGTTCCTAGTTTTAAAAAGGCAACAATCAATATTGGTGATAGACAGAAAGGTAGGATTCAGTCGAATAGCATAATTAATTGTAATCCTATTAGTGAAGAGATCAAAAATGCGATAAAGAAATCATATACACATCAATTTAGAAAGTTATTATTATCAACTAAAAATCCTTATGGAGATGGTGGAGCCTCTGAACGTATTTTTAATATTCTTTCAGAAGTTAAAATGGACTTGTTAATACATAAAGAGTTTTATGATTTAAATTAATAATATTGTTCATTTGCCCAGTTAAATTTTATCTAAGGGCAGTTTAAAAGATAGTTGTAACTGGAGATAATATAGTAGGATTTTATTCTGGAAGTATCATCATATATGTAATTTTCTTTAATTTTAAAAGGTTCATCGAAAATAGTCATTTTATTAACTTTTAAACCTCAGAAATTAAACTATCAAATAAGACTGATTTACTTGGTTAATTTTTAAAGTTTTTTTAATTTAAAGATCTAGAAAAAAATTTATATTTTCTTATTTTTATCCGAAAATTTAATCTAAATTCTTATTAGATGAATTTATAGATTAAGATTATCTTTAATATTCGGTTTTAATAATTTATGAATTTCAAAAAGGGAAATAATTTGTGGGACCGAGCGGTTAAAAATATTCCAGGCGGTAATATGCTTTTGTCTAAAAATAAAAATTTATTCTCACCAGATTACTGGCCATCATATTATTCAAAAGCAAAAGGTGCTTATGTATGGGATTTGGATGGTAATAAGTATTTAGATTTTAGCAGTAATGGAGTTGGTGCATGCTCATTGGGGCATGCAAATGAAAATGTTGATAATTCTGTTATTAAAGCAATTAAAAACGGGGTTATGAGTACACTTAATTGTCCAAATGAAGTCTACTTAGCAGAATATCTTATATCTCTTCATTCTTGGTCAAACATGGTACGTTTTGCACGTTCAGGAGGAGAAGCTAATGCTATTGCAATTAGAATTGCAAGATGTTTTACAAATCGCCAAAAAATAGCAATTTGTGGTTATCACGGATGGCATGATTGGTATTTGGCAGCAAATTTATCTACAAAAGATAATTTAAAGGATCATTTGCTTGAGGGATTGGGATCTAAAGGAGTTCCTGATTTGCTAGCAGACACTGTAATACCTTTAAGATACAACAATATGGAAGATTTAAAACTTATAAAAGATAACAAAGATATAGCAGCGGTAAAAATGGAAGTAGTTAGATCTACTACACCTTTGAAAGGATATTTAGAAGAAATAAAAGATATTTGTGAAGAAAAGAAAATTCTATTAATTTTTGATGAATGCACATCAGGTTTTAGAGAAAGTTTTGGTGGTATACACCTTAAATATAATATTTATCCTGATATGTGTATGTTAGGAAAGGCTCTTGGTAATGGTTATGCAATCAGTGCGGTTTTAGGGAAGAAAGATGTAATGCAATCGGCTTGTGAGACCTTTATAAGTAGTACTTTCTGGACTGAAGCAGTAGGTCCCGCGGCAGCATTGGCGACTTTAGAAGAGATGAAAGAAAAAGAAAGTTGGAGAAAACTACCAAAGTTAGGAAGAAAAATTAAAGATATATGGATAATGAATGCTAAAAAGTACAATATTCCGATAACAATTAATGGAATAGATGCCCTCCCAACTTTCAACTTCGACATATATGAGGCAGCAGGCTTTAAAACAATTTTTACTCAAAAAATGCTAGAAGAGGGATTTCTGGCATCAACTCTTTTCTATCCAACAACAGCCCATGAAGATGAACATATTAAAAAATACTCTGATGCATGTGATAAAGTTTTTAAAAATATTTCAGAGGTACTCGAAAAAAATATTAGCCCATCATCCATTTGTAGAGGAGATTACTGTAAGCCCTCCTTCAAAAGACTAAATTAATTATTTATGGAAAAAAAAATAATTTCAATAATTACTGCCAGAGGAGGTTCTAAAGGAATAATTAATAAAAATATTAAGCCTTTATTTGGGGAACCACTTATCTCTTGGAGTATAAAGTTTGCACTAGAAAATAAACATATTAGTGATTGTATTGTTACAACTGATAGCTACGAAATTGCAAAAATTTCTGAAGAGTATGGTGCTCGAATTCCATTTATTAGAGATAAAGAATTAGCTACTGACGAAGCAAAAACTACAGATGTAATATTAGATGTGATTAAGAGATGTGCATTAAATACCAATGATGTTTTTGTACTATTAGAACCTACATCTCCCTATAGATTGCATAAAAGTTTTGAAAAATGCAAAAAAATCTTTGAGAAAAATAAACTCAGAAAAATTGTTTCCGTTCAAGAAAATATATCGAGTTCTTTTAGATTTCAATTTTTTAGAAATCAAGATACTACTTTGAATCCGGTTATTTCAACAAATTTTCCTAACAGTATCAGAAGACAAGATATTGAAAAGTCATTTTCTTTAGATGGAAGTTTTTATATGTCTTATATATCAGACTTTATAAATCATCCTGGTTTCTTGGAAAAGGAGACAGGGTCTTTTTTAAATGATTATTTTTCTTCATTTGAAATTGATTCAGAGGATGATTTAAGGTTAATGCAAGCAATTTTCTCATCTATTGGAACTCCTTTCTAAAAGTTAAATTATAAAATTTTTTATTTATAAAAAAAAGGACTGAGTATTGTTGCATAATAATAGAAAGAAACCTTGAGATTAATTTGTATTTATTAAATTCAGAAGTTGTATTAATAACTGGTGCAGCAGGGAGGGTAGGTGAATCTACGGCAATTGAAATAGCTAAAAATGGAGGCATGAAAGGTCCTGATCATAAAGCAAGTTTAGATGTAAAAGGATTTTCCTCGATGGTTAAATCTCTAAGGAATACTTATCTAGCATTGGGTAACTCACTTAAAGAAATTACATACGCTGAAAAGGAAAATATTTTAATTGTAAGAAAGTCGTTGGTTGCATTAAAAAGAATTAAAAAAGGTGAATTATTTACAATGCAAAATTTGGGTATAAAGAGGCCCGGTAATGGAGTTTCTCCAATGAAATATTATGAATATCTAGGTAACATTTCAATGAAGGATTATGATCCAAATGAAGTTATTTAAGATAAAAATAAATGTTTAAAATCTAAAAAAAATTGCTCTATACCTTAGAGAAATTTTTATTGATTTTTTAATTTAATTTGTTAAAAGCCACACCAAAATAATAATTTTGATCACATTGAAAATAAGTTTTAACTTTCAAACCTTTTTTCTTATGAATTGCGAATCCTGAGTCCCTTACCCATTCCCATTGAAAAAAATCTGAAGATCTTTTAATTGATTGCCATTTATAAGCAGATTCTTTTATTACCCAATATTTTAATACTTGTTTACTAATGTTAGAAAATTTATATTTCCTTAATTCCTTTTTTTCATCTTCTTTAAAGAATCTTTTCATCAAAGAATTAGCATTGAATATTCTATGCTTATTTTCTATATCTATCCCTATATTATTCGGGGCCCAAGCAAAAAATAATTTTTCATCAGTATGACTTATGCTGATGAAACCATTTAAAGAATTCAAAAATGGTGCCTTGCCAGGCTCTGCGTCAAGAGGAACATCTAAAGGGTGAATTTTAAATATTTTAGATAAAGAATATCTTAAATAGCCTCTAGTATATCGATAATTATTAAAAGCAGATTTAGATAGATGTTTTTCCCAACGTCTTTCTTCAAGAGTTATTTGCAAATAGGGCAAATCCCTGGGGTAAACCCATAACTTGATCTCTTTGGGCAAATCAGGAATATAAAGAATAATAATCTTAATATCACAAGCATTATGATCATATTAAATTAATAAATCAGATATATAAAATTATTTAAAAAAGTTAATTTTTATTTAGATATTTAGTTTCTGTATTTGATAAATAATTGGATTATTGAAATTAATTTATTTATGTAAAGTTTCATAAAATATTTTAATTTAGTCATCTAGAGAGAATGTTGATAATAAACGTGATCCAAGTGGCTCATGTTTAACGGATAATGGAAAAAAATCAGGTAGTCTTTTTTGAATTATTCTTTTTTTATCTTTGGGAACTACTAACAACAAAAAACCTCCGCCACCAGCTCCAAGCAATTTACCTCCCAATGCTCCATTTTCTAAAGCGACCTTATATGCCTCATCTATACGTAAATTAGTTATTTCAGGTGATAGTGTTCTTTTATACATCCAACCATCATGTAAATATTTCGCTAGAACACTGCTACTCAAATTATTATTATAAATACAATCACGTAGTTCAATTGCCATCTTTTTCATTTTTTCTAACGAATCTTTAATCTCAGGTATTGCTTCATTTTGAGACTTTAGAATTGAATCAGCTTTACGTTTCGTACCAGTCCAAAGAAGTAAAAAGCTACTAAATAATTCCTTTAAATCAAGTTTTTCACTCCATATATGATCTATAAAAATTCGCCCTGACTCTTGAAATTCAATAAAGTTCATTCCTCCAAAGGATGCAGCATACTGATCTTGCTTACCAATAGGTTTCGAAAGCATTTCTAGTTCGACTTTACATGCTTCCTCTGCTAATTGAGCAGGTGAAACTATCTCATCTCTCATGTGATGAAGACAATTAAGTAATCCAATAGCAAAACTAGAAGAGGAACCCAAACCTGTTCCTGAAGGAATATCTGCAGTAGTTGATATGTATAAGGGCGCGTCAACTTTTACTAGTTTTAAACATTCTCTTGCTATTTCATTTTGAATTTCTTCAAGCGAATTTACAATCTCAGTAGTTGAATAACTTAATCTATATTTCTCCTTGAATAGTGGACTATGAGTTTTGACGGTAACGTAAATATATTTATCTATAGTTGAACTCAGGACGGCACCGCCATATTTCAAATAGAAATCAGAAAAATCTGTTCCGCCACCGGCGAAACTAATTCTTAGAGGAGTAATAGTAGTTACTGTTTTAGCCATACGAATCAATAAATTTTTTCCAAATCTGAAAACTTATTCAAAATAAAAGGTACTAGGCCCAAAATATCTTTGGAATGATAATCAGTTTCAGGTAATTTTCCCTCGTAATTATCAGTTAAAAGCAAGCTTCCACATCCGGCATTATACGCTGCCAAACAATCTCTTTTATCATCACCTATAAAGAAGGTTTGATCTAGCCTAAAGAGAAATTCTTTTGATGCTTCAAATAACATCCCAGGATTAGGCTTTCGCCGAAAACTATTGCTCTTCCAATGATCAGTAGATACAAAAATTTTAATTATTTTGATATTTAAATGATTTAAATGT
>CACGGY010000037.1 GCA_902572675.1 uncultured Prochlorococcus sp.
TTTATTAAAAGATTAATAGTTGTAGCAGGAGGGCTTTCCTTTTCTCTGGGATTATTTTGGATTCAAAGAAGTGCTTCTGTTTTTTTGAATTAAAAAATTTTTTAATTTAGGAATAGTTAATTTAGAGGTGACAATCCCAATTATTTTTTCGTTATTGATTAATCCAAATTTATTACTATCTTCGCTAAATTCAATATTGTCGCCAATAACCTCAACATTATTTCGATTTACTGAATGTACCCTTTTTATTAGTTTTTTATTTTTAAGGGGATGATTAAAGATAACTATTTGTCGATTTTTAAGTATTGATTTATTCTTTTTATATTTTTCAAAAAATACAATATCCCCATCTTTTAGGTAAGGTAACATTGATTCACCACTAATAATGGCGGTTTTTCTTAAACCTAAAAAAAATAAAATAAAATCAAAAAAACTTTTGAAAATAACTCTGATTAACTTGCTTTTACAAAAGCATCTGATCTTCCTTTTGAGGCCCAGAAAATATTATGAATCTTTTCTACATAACTCATGAGTTCTTCAGCTTGAGCTAAGTCAATATTAACTTTGCATGCACTGCACAATTTGGCCGCCTTCCAAATGGTTTCATGTAAGTCTGGATAAGTTTCTAAATGAACTGGTTTAAAGTAATCTGTCCATAAAATTAGAATTTCTTTCTTTGTTTCTTTTGCTTGCTCTTCTTTAACTGCAACATATCTAGAAAATGTATTACTGTATGCAGCCCACTCTGCTGAATCAGTGCTAGAAGGGGCTTCTAATGCAATAAGTTTTTTTGTCATAGATAAAACCGCTTCTGCTGCAACCCTCGTAGATGCTGGGTCGTAAACACCACAAGGTCCGTCACAGTGAGCATGGACTGTCATTGGGGAATTTTTACCTAGAAAAGAATTGATGAATTTACTTAACATTTCAAATATTTGGTGTTGTATATATATTACTTGGAGAATAACTAAATTGAAAAGTCTTAGATATTTTTCTTACTTAATTTAATTGACTTTTAATAATTCAACTTCAAATATTAAAGTGGCGTTAGCAGGTATTACATTTCCAGCTCCTCTTGATCCATATCCAAGTTCTGGAGGTATTGTTAATTTTCTTTTGCCTCCAACTTTCATGCCCGCTACACCTTCGTCCCAACCTTTTATTACTCGTCCAGCACCCAAGGGGAAACTGAATGGAGCTCTTCCTATACTTGTATCAAATTGTGTCCCGTCTTCTAGAGTTCCTGTGTAATTTACAGTAACTGTTTGCCCAGCACTAGCTTCATCTCCTTCCCCGTTTACGATATCTGCAATAATTAGACCACTTTGTGTAGTCCTTGAATTGCTGTCAGATGATGTTTCTTCTGCCATAGCGAAAAGTATAGGATTTGGATCTGATGGGTCTAGTTCAAATAAATTATTATTTGAGGCATTTGATGATTTTGCAACAGGTGTTTTTTGAACTGACTGAGTTTCTGATTCAGCAGCATTAACAACTTGTGGTGAATTAAATTGACTGAAAAGAGTTAATGAAACACAAAAAACAAAAACTGCAAAGCTAATAAAAACTTCTTTCACTTAAATTTTGAAAGTTACTAAAACTTAGTTTACAGAATGAAGGTACAATAAATGGGTGATTATAAATTTAATTTCGTAATTTTAGATTGTTAATCCCAACTCAAATTAAAAGTCTAAGACAATATTTTTACCCTTGTTTAGGAGGGATTTTAGGAGGAATTTCTGTTTCAACTCATTTTTGGCTGATTTTTATGCCGATATCTTTATTTATTTTATGGAAAGGAAGTGAGAGAAAAATAGCAAATTTTTGGTGGGGTTTTTTCTTCGTTTTGATAAGTCATTCATGGTTATATGATCTTCATCCATTGACTTGGCTTGGGTTTTCATGGCTTGCAAGTTTAATAATTGCCATTTCAATATTATTATTTTGCGCTTTTTTGGGTGGGATATTAGTTTATTTATGGGGATTGTTAGTGGAAATCATTCTCTTGAAAGAAGATGTTTTTACAATGAAAATATTACCCTTAACAGTAAAAGTATTTTTTTTATCTTTGACTTGGGGGATTGGTGAATTGATACTTTCTCAAACACCTTTTTTTTGGATAGGTTTAGGAGAGAGTCTTATCCCAGGTGACATTTATCTTGCTGGTTTAGCAAGATGGATTGGTGCAAGTGGTTTATGCGTATTACAAATATTGATTGGATTTTGGCTTTTTTATAGTCAAGGTAGATGGGAAAGAAAACTGCACTTTAAAAAATATTTCTTTTAGGACTATTGGTTATTATTTTCTTACATTTATTTGGAGGTTTAACAACTCCAATAAAAAGAAATTATGAATATCCAGTAGCTATTTGGCAAACTAATATACCTACAAGAGAAAAATTAAAAATCAATGATGAATTTATTAAAGAAAAGCTATCTATCGCTCAAAAATATGCTTTATCAAACAAAGCGCAACTTCTTGTTGCTCCTGAAGGAACTCTATCTAATAATTTTTATTTATCTAAAGGTATTAAGGTTAATACCTTGGCAGGAGGTTTCAGATATTCAAATAATGAGTTAAGAAGTTCTTTACTCGGATTTAAAATTGGAGATAAATCTTTTACCACATTTATAGATAAAAATAGACTTGTTCCAATAGGTGAAAAAATACCCAGATTTCTAAATAGTTTTTCAAGAGGATTATCTGCAGTAGGAGGAATTCAACCAGGCTCTGGTGCAAGATTTTTTGATCCTAAATTTACACCCCCACTAGCAGTAGCTGTATGTTACGAAATTAGTGATGGACTAAAAATAAGAAATGCTATTAATAGCGGTGCAAAACTAATAATAACTGCAGCAAATTTAGATCCATATCCAGCTAAGCTTTACAATCAATTCCTAGCTTTAGCAAGATTAAGAAGTATTGAAAACAAGAAAAATAATTTATTAGTATCAAATACTGGCCCTTCAGGCTTAGTTCAGGATGATGGAAAAATTATTCAAATGCTAGATTTAAATGTTGAGCAATATGAAATAGTATTCCCTAATTTTTCATCCGAAAAGACTTTCTATACAAAATTTGGTGATAAACCTATTTTTTGTTTGTTTATATTTTTTATGGGATTAAATTTCTTTTGGAAAATTAATTAATTAATCCACCACCTAATAAAATTTCTCCTTTATAAAAAACTGCAGCTTGACCGGGCGTTACCGAACTTTGACTATCTTCAAAAATTAATTTAAATGTTTTAGTAGGATTATCTTTATTTTTCAAAGGGATTAAAGTTCCTTTTACTGGATGACTTCTATATCTGATTTGTGCTTCTACTTTTATCTCTTGCTTAGGTTCTTCGATTGAAACCCAGTTAACCGCACTAATTATTGCTTCTTTATTAAAGAGATCACTTCTATCTGCTACATAAACTATGTTTTTCTCCCTATCTAAACACTTTACATATAATGGTTCCGGCCAAGCAATGCCCAACCCTTTTCTCTGACCTACAGTAAAGTGCTGAATTCCATTGTGCGTCCCAAGGACTTTCCCATTTACATGCACAATTTCTCCTTCTTTGGGTTCTATGTGTTTGTCGATAAATATCTGCATTGATCCATAATGCTCAACTAAACATAAATCTTGACTTTCTGGTTTTTGAGCAGTTCTAAGGCCTAATCTGAGGGCTTCCTTTCTTGTTTCTTCTTTTTTCATTTCACCAAGAGGAAATTCTAATCTGCTTAGTACTTCTTGAGAAAGAGCATAAAGAAAATAACTTTGGTCTTTGTTTTCGTCAGCACCTCTGAGAAGAAGGAAGTCTTTAAATACATAGCTCTTGCAATCAAGTTTTTCAGCATAAGATGATTTTTTTATCCTTGCGTAATGTCCGGTTGCAATATGTGTAAAGTCTTTTTTGCTTATTGCGTAATTAAGCATCTCTTCAAACTTCACATTCTTGTTGCACATCGAACATGGAAGTGGAGTGAATCCTTTCTCATAGCTTTCAGTAGTTTTTTTAATTACCTCTCTTTTGAAAATTTCCCTTGAGTCTATTATTTTATGATCAATCCCCAAATCTTCACAAAGGCCAGCAGCATCTACTAATCCTTCAGAACAACATGAGCCTTGTCCTTTCATTAGCCAAAGAGTTAGTCCCTCAACATTCCAGCCTCTCTCTACAAGAAGAGCAGCTGAAAGAGAACTATCTACGCCACCAGAAAGACCTACAATAATATTTTTCTTCTTTTTAGTTTTATTATTAGAAGAAAAAAAGTTCTCTAGGTTTTTTTCCTTTTGTGTCTTTAACATAGAAGTTTAAATTTTGAACAGTACTTCAATTGCTTTGTACTAATTATGAACGAAATTGTATGGCCAACAATTGACACTAAACATTTAATTGTTGATTCAAAGCAAATGTTGATATTAGAGAAAGAAATGTTTTCTGATGGGATGCCTCAAGAAGCATTGATGGAAAAAGCTGGTATTCAAATTAGTAGATGGCTCTTAAAAAGGAAACCTCTTCTAAAGTATGGAATAACTGTTTTTATAGGTCCTGGGCATAATGGTGGGGATGGTGCAGTAATAGCTAGAGAGCTTTTTTTGAAAGGTTTTTTAGTAAAGGTATGGTGTCCATTCCCGATAAAAAAAACATTAACAAATAACCACCTTAATTATCTTACATCTATTGGTGTCACAAAATTAGTAGAGCCCCCTGATCCAAATTGTAAAGAACTTTGGATTGATGCAGTTTTTGGTAATAATCAAACAAGAAAAGTTGATAATAAATTAATTAAACTTTTTAATCAAAAATTTCATAACAAATATGGCAAGGTCATAAGTATTGATATTCCAACAGGATTATGTCCTAATAAAGGAGAGCCTTTTTTAGATAACGCAGTAAAGGCAGACTATACCTTGGTAATTGGTCTTAATAAGATTGGGTTGACGCAAGATTCTGCATTACCTTTTATAGGAGAATTGCACCATATAGATGTTGGGGTGCCTACTAATAAACTGTCCAAAGTTGATAAAAAGATTCTTAAGGTTACTTACAAAGATTTAAAAAATATTGATTTACCTTCTTTACCAAAAAATTCCAACAAATATAAAAGAGGGAGAACATTATTAATAGCAGGAAGTGAAAAATATCCTGGCGCTGCATACTTGGCATTAAAAGGGGCCATATCAAGTGGAGCAGGCTTTATCTCTGCGGTCCTCCCCAATTTAGTTGCTGAATCTATTTGGCAAGTTGCCCCTGAAATAGTTTTAAAAGGAACTATGCAATGTAATCAAAACGGTAATGCATCTTTGTTTAGCGCATTAAAAAATATTGATTTATCTGCATATGATTCATTAGCAGTAGGTCCAGGAATTGGTATTGATAATGATGACTGGCAAAGATCTGAAGACTATCTTATGGGTTTTGAAGGATTATTGATCTTGGATGCAGATGCACTTAATAGGATATCTAAATCTAAATTAGGATCAAAATTCTTTTTAGAGAGAAAATTTCAATCATGGATTACTCCTCATAGCAAAGAATTTTTGCGATTATTCCCTCATATAAAGTGTGAAACTAACGTCGGACTGGCTATTAAAGCAGCGCAGGAATTCAATATTAGTATTTTGTTAAAGGGTGCTAACAGTGTAATTGCTGATAAAAAGAAAGTATGGCAACTTGTTGGGACTGATTCTCAAACAGCTAGAGCTGGATTGGGTGATCTTTTATCTGGATTTGTGGCTGGGAGTGCTGCAATTGATTTAACTTTTCGCAAAGATATAACAACAGATTTTTTTGCGAAATATGTACTCTTACATTCATTTGCTGCATCAAAGTGTAAAAGAGGGTCTAACGCATCGATTATTGGTGATACATTATCAAAAATAATTAGAAATAGGAAAACGAGATAAATATCTTGAAAGAAACAATTTAAGAGAGTTTTTTTTAGTTTTAAACACATAAATACACAAATGTTACTTGAAATCTGAAGCGCGCATTAAATATTGGCCTGTTTATAAAAAAGTGTAGGAAAGTTTTAATACCTATATAGGTCAAAAAAAATGGTTTCATCAGTACCTGCTCAAGCTGAACCTCAAAAAAGGAGGGGTAACGATCCAATTAGTTGGTATCTTCAAAATATAGGAAGAGTACCTCTATTAACTCCTGCTGAGGAGATTGAATTGGGCAATCAAGTCCAGAAAATGATGATTCTTACAGAAGACGGCCAATTGAACGAAAAAAATAAAGAATTTACAACACAGGAGAAAAGGACAATAAAAATTGGTAGAAGAGCGAAAGATAGAATGATGAAAGCAAATTTAAGATTAGTTGTCAGCGTTGCGAAAAAATATCAAGGCAAAGGACTTGAACTTCTTGATTTAGTTCAAGAAGGTTCTCTTGGCCTGGAGAGAGCTGTTGAAAAATTTGATCCGACAAGAGGATATAAGTTTTCTACTTATGCTTTTTGGTGGATAAGACAAAGTATGACAAGAGCAATTGCTTGTCAATCACGAACGATACGTTTACCAGTTCATTTAAGCGAAAGATTAGCATCTATTCGAAAAGTTAGTAGGGATTTAGCTCATAAACTTGGTGCGATGCCAAGCAGAATAGAAATTGCCGAAGCCATGGAAATTGATGTGGAAGAATTGGATTCAGTTTTAAGACAAGCTTTATCAACAAGTAGTTTAGATGCTCCAGTTAATGGAGATGATGGAAGGAGTTTTTTAGGTGATTTAATTGCGGACAGTAATAATGAAGAGCCTTTAGATCAAGTTGAACAGAAAATGCATCAAGAGCAACTTGGGAAGTGGTTAAGTCATCTAAGCGAACAAGAACAACAAGTTATTAAATTAAGGTTTGGACTAGATGGTAATGAAAGACATACACTTGCTGAAATAGGAAGATTATTAGAAGTTTCAAGAGAAAGAGTTAGACAGGTTGAACTTAAAGCATTAAGAAAACTTAGAAATTTAACCAGAAAACTACCCAGCGGTATTTAATTTAATCTTCAGCCCAAATATACCTAGTTAATTCTTGGGAAGGTGGTTCAGGTGCTTCTAATGCATTTTTAACCGAATCAGATATTTCTGCATCTATTTTCTTCTCAATCTTTTTCAATTCTTCTTCAGTTGCGAATTTCCCATCAATAATTTCTTTAGCTAATTTCTTAATAGGATCCCTTTTCCCCCAAAACTCTTTCTCTTTCTCAGACCTTAACTCATCTGGATCTGCTAGAGAATGCCCTCTGTATCTATAAGTTAAGCATTCTAATAGTGTTGGCCCTTCTCCTGCTCTAGCACGCTCAATTGCTCTTTGTGCCGCCCCTCTTACCGCCAATACATCCATTCCATCAACTTCCTCTCCATGCATCCCAAAAGCAGAGGCTTTTCTCCATATTTCAGGATTGCTAGTTGCTCTGTCGTGAGCCATGCCAATAGCCCATTTATTATTTTCAACAACAAAAATTATGGGTAATTTCCATAATTGGGCCATATTTAAACATTCAAAAAACTGTCCATTATTGCAAGTGCCATCCCCAAAGAATGCTGCCGTTACAGCATCACTGCTATCAATACCAGCAATTTCCTTTTTATATTTACTTGAAAAGGCTGCTCCTAAGGCGACTGGAATTCCCTCTCCAATAAAAGCATATCCCCCCAATAAGTGATGCTCTTTTGAAAATAAGTGCATGGACCCCCCTCTGCCTTTACTACAACCTGTAGCTTTGCCAAAAAGCTCACTCATGACTTCAAAGGAGGGCACACCCGCACTAAGTGCATGGACATGATCGCGGTAGGTACTACAAAACCAATCATGTTTTTTTTGCATAGCGCCAATTACTCCAGTACTTATAGCTTCCTGACCGTTATATAAATGAACAAAACCAAACATCTTACCTCTGTAATACATTTCTGCGCACTTATCTTCGAATCTTCGACCAAGTATCATGTCTTCATAAAGAAATAAACCTGTTTCTCGATCTAGTTCGGCCTTTTTTATGTCTTGTAGATTTGAGATTCTCTCTACGTGTTTTTCCAAGAAAAATACCTTTGTGAAGTTTTGATTTGTTAACATTCTAAGCTGTGAAGGTCGATTTTCATGATTTTTTTTAATAACTCTGTAAGACCTTATGAAAAAAAATTTTATCTTGATAAAATTCATAAAGAGTTTTCAATAGGATATTTGTTTGGAACTTCCTTTAGATCATTTTCGTTTAATTGGTGTGAGTCCCACAGCAACACCTGAGGAAATACTAAGAGCATTTCAATTACGTTTGGATAAAACGCCGGATGAAGGCTTTACATATGAAGTGTTAACCCAAAGATCTGAGTTGCTTCGCCGTACTGCCGATTTACTCACAGATCCAGAAAGTAGGAGAGAGTACGAAAATTTGTTATTAAATGGAGTATCTGGATTAGAGTTTTCTTCTAATAGAGAGGTAGCAGGATTAATACTCCTTTGGGAATCAGGTTCCCCAAAAGAAGCTTTTAAAATTACTAGAAAGGCTTTACAGCCTCCACAAACACCAGCCTTAGGGAGTAGTAGAGAGGCTGATCTAACTCTATTGGCTGCTTTAACGGCTAGAGATTCTGCAATTCAAGAACAACAGCTTAGATCTTATTCAAACGCCGCTGACTTTTTACAAGATGGTATACAACTTCTTCAAAGAATGGGAAAGCTAGCTGAAAAGAGGAAAGAACTTGAAGAAGACTTAATTTCTTTGCTTCCCTTCAGGATTCTAGATCTACTTAGTAGGGATTTAAATGATCAGGAGTCTCATAAAAAAGGTTTAAGTATGCTTGAAAATTTAATAATTAAAAGAGGTGGTTTGGAAGGTAATAATAAAACTGAATACGGAGATTATCTAAATCAGCAAGAATTCGAATCTTTTTTTCAACAAATAAAGCCATATTTAACAGTACAAGAACAGATAGATTTGTTTCTTGAATTACAAAAAAGAGGATCATTGGAGGCAGGATTTTTAGCTTTTCTATCCTTGACAGCAATTGGTTTTTCCAGAAGAAAGCCAGAAAAATTATTTGAAGCGAGAAGGATTTTAAAGAAACTAAATTTATCAGGTCTTGATTCTATGCCTCTTTTGGGCTGTTTAGATTTG
>CACGGY010000038.1 GCA_902572675.1 uncultured Prochlorococcus sp.
ACTTTGTATAATTTCTCTCTTGAATGCTTTGTAGCAAGTTTCCATATCCGAGAGATTTAAATCTGTAAAAATATTACTCAACAAAGTAAGAAAACCATTACCAACTCTATGCCAAAAATAAACTACCCTATGAGGTTGACCTCCTTTGAATCTACTTCCATAAACGACATCAGCTTTATTTTTAATAATTGGATTTATCATGTTTGGGTAATCTTCGGGATCATATTCAAGATCTGCATCTTGAATAATTACTACTTTTCCTTGAGCAAAACTAATCCCAGTTCTTAATGCTGCCCCTTTCCCTCTATTTTTTTTATGAAATTTTATTTTAATCTGATGATCTTTAATTTTCTCTAAAAATTCTCTGGAGCCATCTGTAGAATAATCATCTACTATGATTATCTCTTTATTTTTAATTGGGGAGTTTTTTATTTTCTGAATTACTTCTTGAAGTGTATTTATTTCGTTAAAACAAGGTACAACAATTGATAGCAATATATTACTTGAAATTTGATCATTAACATTAATTTGCATTTTAGGATTTTGCATAATAAATACTATTTTAAGAAAACAAAACTTTTCTGGAATCCAAATGATATTAGAGCAAGCAAAGGGATAACAATTAAAGATGCTATATTTTTTGAAATATTGTAAAAATTAATAGTATTTATGAGAATCCAATTAAGATTCCAAATCAAAATGTTTAAAAAAAGGTATCTTATAAAAAATGACTTTTTTAAAGATTTAATACCAAATACCTTTTTGCCATAAAAATAAAAACCAAAAGTAAAATTAAATAATTGACTAGCAAATGCAGCAATTATTGTAGGAATTAAAAACAAAAGGACTTGCAAAATAAGATTAGTAAAAATTATATTAAAAGCTCCAAAAAAAATAAATCTTAGCAATGTTGTATCTAATATTTTTATTCGAAAAAATCTAAATCTAGACATGTAAACTATTTAAAATTATTTTTCTTTAAAATTGTGAGTTGTTTTCCATTGCATTACCTAAAGTCCATACATTAAATCCTGCTTTATTTGCTTTCTGATAATTAATACAAGACCTCGTATCAAAAACCCATGCAGGCTTGCGCATTATTGTATAAATAAAATCCCAATTAATATTATAAAATTCCTCCCACTCAGTTAAAACAACGATGGCATCACTATCTTTTGAGGCTTCTTCAATTGAGTCTTTTCTGGACCATTTTGTTTCTACCTGATATGAAACAAATTTCAAATCATCTTCTATTTTATCTTTTTCAACTTTTGGATCATAAATTGAAATTTCAGCACCTTCAAGAAGTAAATCCTTACAAATTTGTATACTAGGTGATTGCCTAGTGTCGTTAGTATTTGCTTTAAATGCAAATCCTAAAATGGTTATTTTTTTACCAGATACATTTCCGAAAAGATAATCCAAAATTAATTTTGAAATACGAGATTTTTGCCAATTATTAATATCTACCACCCCTTGCCAATAATTAGCCACATCATCTAACTTATAATATTCACAAAGATAGACCAAATTTAAAATGTCTTTCTGAAAACAGCTACCACCAAAACCTGGGCCAGCCTTCAAAAACTGTTGGCCTATCCGATTATCCATACCTACAGCATTTTTAACTTGATTAATATCAGCTCCTGTTTCTTCACAAATTGCTGAGATTGAATTTATGGAAGATATTCTTTGGGCTAAAAAGGCATTTGAAGTCAATTTTGATAATTCTGAACTCCATAGATTTGTTTTTATAATTTTATGAGCAGGTATCCAATTTAAATAAATGTTAGTTAACAATCTTATAGCTTTTTCGTCATCACCTCCTATTAAAACTCTATCTGGATTTTCGAGATCTTTAATCGCTTGTCCCTCAGAAAGAAACTCAGGATTTGATAAAACAGAAAAACTTTTTTTTTCTATTTTTAAATCATTTTCTTGAGATCTTAACAAAATATTCTTTATAGTTTCGGCTGTTCTAACAGGTAGAGTACTTTTTTCAACTACGATGGTATTTGATTTTGCATACTTTGCAATTTGTCTTGCAGATGCTTCAACCCATTTGAGATCACTAGCTTTACCAGCTCCAATTCCTTTTGTCTTTGTAGGAGTATTAACTGAAATAAATATCATATCTGCATCGCTAATTGCATTTTCAACATTACAAGTAAAAAAAAGATTTTTATTTCTTCTTCTAATAATTATTTCTTCTAAACCAGGTTCAAAAATGGGGAGTTTTGAAGTATTTTTGTGATTCCAGGCATTAATTCTTAATTCATTTATGTCTGCCACAGTTATTTGTATATTTGGACAGTATTTTGCAAAAACTGCCATGGTGGGTCCTCCAACATAACCTGCACCAATACAACAAATTTTTTTTATTTCATTTTTTTCCATAACAAACAAATAGATTTATTTCTGTTAGATTTTAAATTTTCAATTTACTAATAAGCTATTTAAATTCCCTCAACATCTTATCATCATATTTTATCCAAACATTTATTTAATTTAAGTTAACTGATTAATTTAGAGTTTATAGTTAAAGATGTTTATTTAATTTACTATTGAGCATTAAGATATTCAATAAAGAATCAAAAATTTCCCAAAAATATGAATTTAAAATTTAATAAAAAAAATAAAACAAGGAACCTTGTTACCGGTGGAGCCGGTTTCTTGGGTTCTCACTTAATTGATAAACTTATGAAACTTAATGAAAAAGTAATATGTTTAGATAATTTTTTTACCGGGGATAAATCAAATATATCGCAATGGATTAATCATCCTAATTTCGAAGTAATAAGGCATGATGTAACTGAACCTATCCAATTAGAAGTAGATAAAATTTGGCATTTAGCATGTCCTGCATCACCAATTCATTATCAGTTAAACCCCATAAAGACATCAAAGACAAGTTTCTTAGGTACTTATAATATGCTTGGTTTAGCAAGAAGAGTAAAAGCTGATTTCTTATTAGCAAGTACAAGTGAGGTCTATGGGGATCCAGAAATAAATCCCCAATCTGAAAGCTATAAAGGATCAGTTAATACCACTGGCATAAGAAGTTGTTATGACGAAGGTAAAAGAATAGCAGAAACGTTGTGTTCAGATTACAAACGAATGCATAACTTAAATATAAGAATTATGAGGATTTTTAATACCTATGGACCCAGAATGAGAGCTGATGATGGAAGGGTTATTAGTAACTTTATAGTTCAAGCTTTAGAAGGGAATAAGATATCCATCAATGGGGACGGCCTTCAAACTAGATCCTTTTGTTATGTCGATGATCTTATAGAAGGAATGTTTAAACTAATGTATACAAATTTAGACACCCCAGTAAATATAGGTAACCCCGAAAATTATACGATTTTAGAATTAGCAAAAAAAATCAGAAACTTAATTAATCCCAGTTTAGAATTTAAATTTGATCCAATGCCCCAGGATGATCCTTTACAAAGACAACCTAATATTGAAAAAGCAAAAAAAGAATTAAATTGGGAACCAAAAATTAATTTAGATGAAGGTATTAAGTTAACAATCGATTGGTTTAAGAGTAATAACTTACAAAAATAATTTTCTCTAGTCTGCCAGAGATTCTTTTATAAAATCTAGTTTTAAAAGAATTTCAATAATCTCTTCAATATCTAGTCTCCTTGTGTTATGAGATGTATATTCAATTGATTTGGATAAGATTTCCTTACCTTCTACAAAAAACTTGTCATAATTTAATCCCCTATTATCTGGGGGAATTCTAAAAAACTTTTCCGATTCCTCAGCCCTGGCCATTTCTTCTCTGGATAGAAGTGATTCATATAATTTTTCACTATGCCTAGTACCTAGAATTATATTTTCCTTTTTATAATTAAAAATTTTCTTTAATGCTAAGGCTAAGTCAGAAATAGTGCATGCAGGTGCCTTCTGTACAAAAATGTCTCCTTTAGAGCCTTTTTCAAAAGCATGCATAACCAATTCAACCGCTTCTTCAAGGCTCATAAGATATCTTGTCATATTGGGATCGGTTATTGTTATTGATTTATTAGTTTTTATTTGCTCAACAAACAATGGAATAACTGACCCTCTTGAACACATTACATTTCCATATCGAGTTGCACAAAAAGTAGTTCGATTACTATCTTTGTTAAATAAAGATTTTGAAAGCATCAATTTTTCCATCATTGCCTTTGATATACCCATAGAATTTATTGGGTAAACAGCTTTATCAGTGCTTAAAAGTACAACTTTTTTTACATTATTAACAAGAGCTGATTTTAAAATATTTTCAGTTCCTAAAATATTTGTTTTTACTGCTTCTAAAGGATAAAACTCACATGAAGGAACTTGTTTCAAAGCAGCCGCATGAAAAATGTAATCAACTTTATGACATGCTTCAAAAGTGGTTTCATAGTCTCTTATATCACCAATAAAGAAATTAACTCTTGAATCTTTTACCCTTTTTCTCATCAAATCTTGTTTATTTTCGTCCCTGCTAAATATACGAATCTCTCCAATATCGTTTTTTAACAAATAATTAGAAACAGTTCTTCCAAATGAACCTGTTCCACCTGTAATTAAGATAACTTTGTCTTTAAGTTTAAGATTAAAAGACATAATTAAATTCCTCCAAATTCCCGCATTTCTTGAATAGCTTTATCCCATTTTAAGGGCTTATAGCCAGTTTCTTTTCTAAATTTATTACTATTCAAAGATCTATCTATTCTTATATTTAAATCCTCTTCAATAAAAAGATCTTTTTTATAAACTTCATTAAGAAGAGATAGCAAACTGTATTTATCTATTTTTTCACCTGATAAATGATAAAGACCTTGCAACTCAGGATTTGGAATAACATATTTATCCAATACTCTTGCAACTTCCAAAGTTGTAAGGCCAGAATAAATAGCATTTCTATAACCCTTAATATTTCCTTTCTGAGACAAAAACCAATTTAGCAGTGCTCTATTAGTACCTAATTCTTTCCCAATAAATGAGGTTCTTAGTGTAATATTTCCATTGTTTGATATTTCTCCTAGGAACTTACTTCTTCCATAAATATCATTCGCATCTGCAAAATCAGTTTCAAGATAATCACCATTCGAGCCAGAAAAAACGCAATCTGTACTAAAATGAACTAATCGTGCTTTAAATTTTAGGCTCAATTTATTTAGTAAATGAGGGAAAATAGAGTTTACTTTAATGGAAATCAAAGGATCATTTGATAACGGATTTTGCTTAACTATTCCTACGCAATTAAAAATAATATTCGGTGAAAGATCATTAAAAATTTGATCTAAATTTTCGATATCTAAAAAATCCTTTTCTATAATTCTTTCACTATTTAAGTAATTAAAAAAATTCAAAATGTTTTTTTTATGTCTTAACAAACCATAAGTTTTAATATTTGTTCTTTCACCAAAATATTTAAATAATGTATTTCCAAGCATCCCGTTAATCCCAATTATTAATAATTTACGATCCATTATCTTAAAACCAAAAATATATATATTTTCCAAATCATAACATCATAGAAATAAAAACTATCCAATATTTACTCTTATTCTTCTACCCTATAATTAACTATCAAAAAATGTATTTGTGATATTAAATAATGGTTCTTGATCTAACTTTTATTTTATTGATAATGAAATTAAATAAAATATTAATTAAGATTTTATTTTTAATTTCATGAATATTCTATTCATAATTAAATTATCAGAAAACTAATAATCCTATGTTTGTTGTATGATAAAAATCATTTAGACATAGTAAAGTTAATAATGAATTCCAAAGTAATCACCATTGGAGGTAATGGGGTTAATTATGTAGAAGTTGGGAAAAATAAACCCCTTATTTTCATTGGTGGTCCATGTGCTATTGAGAGTGAAGTACATACTTTGCATATGGCAGAAGAAATTTCAAAAATATGCCGAGATATTGGAATACAATGGATTTTTAAATCCTGTTATGATAAAGATTGCAGATCATCAAAGGATAGTTTCCATGGAGTTGGGATCTCAGAAGGCCTAAAAATACTCTCAAAAGTAAGAGATAAATTCAAAGTTCCAGTAGTTTCTGACTTCTCAGATGCTAGCTGGGCAGCACATACTGCTGAGGTATGTGATCTTTTACAAATACCCGCTTATCTATGTAGACAGACATCTATTTTAAGATCTGCAGCTCTAACAAAGAAACCGATTCATTTGAAGAAAGGTCAATTTATGAGCCCTTGGAATATGAAGAATTCAGTAAGGAAATTGGAGAGTTTCGGATGTGAGAGTGTAATCCTTACTGATCGAGGCACTTTTTTTGGTTATAACCAACTGGTAAATGATATGACCTCTTTACCTATTATGAGAAAGATAGGCTATCCAGTTTGTTTTGATGCTACACATTCAATACAGCTGCCGACATCAATGGGGAATATATCTGGCGGACAGAGAGAATTTATTCCTTATTTAGTAAGGGCTGCTTGTGCTTGCGGCGTTAATGCTATTTTTATGGAAGTACATGATAATCCCAGTAAAGCATTGTCAGATGCAAATACAGTACTAGATCTGAAATATCTTAAAACAATCCTTTCTGAAGCAGTTGAAATGCATAACCTAAGAATTAAACTTACAACTAAAAATGGAGAATTTAATGTACATGCAGATTGAAAATTTAACAGTCCAGGAGGTGATGTTAACCTGTGATAAATTTCCAATTGTTAATGAGGAAGAGTTGTTAAGAGAGACAATAATTGAAATGTGCAACTATGGATTGGGAATAGCCTGTATAGTTAATAAGGACTTCAAATTAAGAGGTGTATTCACCGATGGTGATATAAGAAGATTAATTCTTAAGGTCCAAAAACCAATAGCTGCTCTATATGTTGATGATGTTTTCGATTACTCAACAAAAGAATACACATCCATCATTCCAGAAACATCATTAAAAGATGCAGTGCTCATTATGGAAAAATTAAATATTTGGGACCTTCCTGTCGTAGATGATAAAAAATGTTTAAAGGGTTTGTTGCACTTACATCCAGCCTTAAAAAAATTACTAGGTGTTTAAAATCACTTATTTCTGAAAATCATTTAGTTGTATGATTAATGATGCAATTAAATTAGTAATGGATAGAAATAAATTAAAAGCTTCTCTTATGCGGAGAGAAACTTTATTTGGAGGTTGGATTTCCTACGATCATCCAGCAATTGCAGAAACATTTGCGATGACAAATTTTGATTTTATAGCAATTGATATGGAGCATGCACCAATTTCTCTATCATCAGCACAAAGAATTATCTCAATTTCTCAAGGCTATCAAATTCCCTGCCTGCCTAGGCCAGTATCGCACTCAAATGATATTATTAAACCACTTTTAGATTCAGGTTCAGATGGCTTGATAATACAAATGGTGGAAACTTATGATGAGGTAACAAGAATCTCTGACCTGATGAAATATCCTCCGCTAGGAGCTAGAACTTATGGTGTAAATAGAGCCCAATCATTTGGATTAAACTTTGAAAACTACGTTAAAAATTGGAATCAAAATTCAATATTAATAGTTCAAATTGAATCTAAAGAAGGTGTTAAAAATATTGAGAGTATAACTTCTCATCCAGATGTTGATGGGGTTATGATTGGACCATATGACCTCTCAGGATCATATGGAGTTCCAGGAGAAACTGATCATCCTATTATCAAAGAGGCATCTCAAATAATAATTGATGCTTGTAAAAATAACAATAAAAGCTGCGGAACACAAATAGCAAATCCTGATCAATTAAATACCCAAGAAGCCTTGGATATGGGATATACTTTTTTAATAATGGGCTCAGATCTTTTCCTAATTACTAACTGGTGTAAACAAGTAAGTAAATTAATAAAGAATATAAAAAATGGATGATATACCAAGTTCTTTAAGTAATTTATTCTCTTTAAAGGGAAAAGTTGCAGTAATAACTGGAGGAGGAGGTCATCTGTGCAGTGCTATTGCAGCTGGATTCGCAATGGCGGGAGCTTCTATTGCAGTTATTGATATGAGGGAGGGTAAAGCATTAAAAGTAGCAAACGAAATAAGAAATAAATATGAGGTAAAAGCAATTCCTATACAAGCGGATGTCACCGATGAAATTTCTCTTAAGCACGCTTTAGATATAATTGTTAAAGAATTTTCTTCATTAGATATTTTAATAAATGGAGCAGGTAAGAATAGCCCAAAGCCCTTTCTGGATATTTCTCTAGAAGAGTGGAATGAAGTTATGAATTCGCAGATCACAGGAACGATGTTGGGCTGTAAAATATTTGCTCCAGAAATGATTAAAAATAAGAAAGGTTCAATAATTAACATATCATCAGCTTCAGCAGGGCCACCACTTTCCAAAGCTTTTGCATACTCTGTTGCAAAAGCTGGTATAAAAAATTTGACCATGAATTTGGCTAGAGAATGGGCATTATCAAATGTAAGAGTAAATGCCTTGAGACCTGGTTTTTTCCCTACAGATTGGAATAGAAAAAACTTCATAGACTTATCTAGAGAAGAATCAATTATGACTCATACCCCAATGAAAAGATACGGAGAGCCATTCGAACTTATTGGAGCATCAATTTGGCTAGCTTCAGATGCTTCTACTTTTGTAACAGGATCTGAAGTTACAATTGATGGAGGATTTTCCTGCATGACAATATAAATGTGACATCAAAGATAAAGAATATCAGAATTTATTTTTTTTCATTATGACTTTTTCAGTAGCTATCGTCACAGGAGGTAATAAAGGGATTGGACTTGGGATTGTAAAAATATTACTAAAAAATAACTATAAAGTAGTAACCTGCGGAAGAAGCGACTTCAAGGACATAAACCTTTTTAAGAATCTAGAGTTTATAAAAGGGGATGCCAAAGATTTTCAAACTCATCAAAAATTAGTAGATCATGCAATAAAATCTTTTGGTAAGCTAGACCTTTACGTAAATAATGTTGGTATATCTGAATGGAAACCAATTGATAAAATAGATAATGATTTTCTAGACAAGATATTTAAAACTAATATCTATAGCGTTTTCTGGGGTATCAAAGCTGCTTCAAAACTTCTAAGTAACA
>CACGGY010000039.1 GCA_902572675.1 uncultured Prochlorococcus sp.
ATGAGAGTCATGTAACATGTCCTCAACTTCATGCGATGTACAACGGTGATCAATCCAGAAAAAAAGTTTTAATAGATCATGGTTTTAGATTACCAAGTGCTGCAGATAATAGACCTTTAAAATGTGAAGAGTTTTGGGAAAAATCAAAACAGACATTATTTATAAGTGCAACCCCCGGTCAATGGGAATTAGATCAATGTGATGGTGAATTTATTGAGCAAGTTATAAGACCAACTGGGGTATTAGACCCGGTAATTGATGTAAGACCTAGTGAAGGCCAAATAGAAGATCTGCTATCTGAAATAAGAATTCGAGCTGAAAAGAATCAAAGAGTGCTTGTGACAACACTTACTAAGAGAATGGCTGAAGATCTAACTGATTTTTTATCTGAAAATAAAGTAAGAGTTAGATATTTGCATTCCGAAATCCATTCAATTGAAAGAATTGAAATTATTCAAGACCTTAGAGTGGGCGAATATGATGTTTTGGTTGGAGTTAATTTATTAAGAGAGGGACTAGATCTTCCAGAAGTATCCTTAGTCGCCATTTTAGATGCTGATAAAGAAGGTTTTCTGAGGGCAGAAAGGTCATTGATTCAAACAATAGGAAGAGCTGCCAGACACGTTGAAGGTGTTGCCTTGCTTTATGCAGATAACTTCACAGATTCAATGAAAAGAGCAATATCTGAAACTGAAAGAAGAAGAACTATTCAGAAAAAATATAACCAAGTCAATGGTATTACTCCAAAACCTGCAGGAAAAAAAATAGAAAATTCAATATTATCTTTTCTAGAACTTTCCAGAAAACTAGATGCTGGTGGTTTATCTAAAGATTTAATAAATATAGTTAATAACAAAACTGACGCAATTCTCAGTTCCAGTGATAATCAATGTTTGCTAGAAGAGTTGCCTGACTTAATAGAAAAGTTAGAAATTAAAATGAAAGACGCTGCAAAAGAGTTAAATTTTGAAGAAGCAGCAAATTTGAGGGATAGAATCAAAAAATTAAGACAAAAATTGGCAAGAAATAACTAAAAAGAACTCATTTTTCTAATTCGAAATGATTATGAATCGCCTTAACTGCTTTGTCACAATCTTTTTCTAAGACAATACATGAAGTCCTAATTTCACTCGTGGCAATCATTTCAATATTGATATTTTGGTCAGCCAATGCTCTAAATATTTTTCCAGCCGTCCCAACCTTAAATGCCATTCCCGCTCCTACAGTACTTACTTTTGCTATTGCAGGGCCATCTTCAATGTATGATCCGGGCAATTTTTTTGTTAAGGCCTCAAAAACTAAGTTGGCTTTTACTCTATCTTGTTTATTCATTGTAAGACTAATATCCTTAGTTTTTAAAGAGGAAATTCTTTCAGACTGAACAATAGTATCGATAAGTAAATTATTTTCAGCTAATGCTAAACATATCGATGCTGCTACACCTGGACGATCAGGCAGTTTTCGAAAGCTTACCTGAACTTGGTTTTTATCTAATGCAATTCCTCTTACTTCAGGTTGATCTAGTTTTTCATTGATTGGATTAACAAATATTTGTGTATCAGATAACTTAAATTTCTCAGCAACAAATCTAATAGCTTTTGGTATATTATTAATTTCAATTACACAGCTGACTTTAATTTCACTAGTAGCTATTAACCTAACATTTATATTCGCTTGAGATAAAGTATCAAATAAATCAGCTGAAACACTAGGTCTGCCCATAATGCCTGCTCCTTGAATACTTAATTTAGTCATATTGGTTTTTAAGTTAAATTCTCCCCCTAATTGACTAGTTATAAGCTCACATTGTTCTGCAGTCTTTTTTACTTCTAATTCACCAACAGTAAATGTAATATCGTTTTTATTTCCATCATTTGTTGCTTGTATTATTAAATCTACGTTAATACTTGCTTCTGAAAGTTTTTCAAATATTTGCGCAGCAATCCCAGGTCTATCAGGAATATTTGAGAGACTGAATACTGCTTGGTTTTCTAATACTTCAAGACTATTGACTGTTTTTGTTAATTCTAAGCTTCCTCTTTTTAGCGGGAGAGGTTGGATTTGACTTTCTAGGAGAGTCCCACTGGAGTCACTTTGGCTTGATTTGACACATAATTTAATTCCATAATTGCGAGCAATTTCTACTGCTCTTGGATGCAGAACTGAAGCACCGACGCTTGCAAGTTCAAGCATTTCCTCGCAGCTAATTTCATCTAAGAGTTTTGCATTAGGAACAATCCTTGGATCAGTAGTAAGAACCCCTGGAACGTCTGTATAAATTTCGCAAGTCTCAGCTCCTAAAGCTGTTGATAAAGCTACCGCGGAAGTATCTGAACCACCTCTACCCAAAGTTGTAATTTCCATTGAACCCGTATGGCTTAATGTTGTTCCTTGAAATCCAGCCACGACAACTACAAAACCCTGATTTAAATAATTTTGGATCCTTTCTGTTTTAATATCCAGAATTCTCGCTTTCCCATGAATTGATTCAGTAATAATTCCAACTTGGCTACCAGTCATTGAAATAGCAGGTATTCCGTATTCGTTTAATGCCATTGAAAGAAGAGCTATGGTTACTTGCTCTCCAGTTGAGAGCAGCATATCCAATTCTCTTCGATTAGGATTTTTACTAATTGATTCCGCTAAACAATTTAAATCATCTGTAGTTTGCCCCATCGCAGAGACAACCACGACAATTTCATTTCCTGCTTCTTTACTTTGACAAATGCTACTTGCAATATTTTTAATTTTTTTAATATCACCGACAGAAGTACCGCCAAATTTTTTTACTAGTAAAGCCATACTTAAATCATAATGTAAATTCTTAAACTTATAATTTGGTTAACTTAAATTTATTAATTTCTCTGTAAAAACATTTATAGGATTATTACCTAGTTTTAGTAATGATTCAATATCTAGTAAGTTACTCATTAAATTAATTAAATATTCTTGAGATACATTTTTGACTTTTTTTCGAATAAAAAAAATTCTTTTTGGATTAGAAATGCCTGCAAGATGACAAATCTTTTCTGAATTATCGTTACCTGAATTAACTGCTAGTTTTATAATGGTATGAATTCTTATTTGACTAATTAAACCTGCATTTAGTCTTAAAGCAGGTTCTCCTTTCTGTAAAGAGTAATTTATTTCAATGAGGCTTTCATTAATATTTTTTTGTAAGAGAAGATCAATGATTTTGAAAATATTGGATTGATGATCACTAAATATTTTTTTCACATCAATACTTTTAAGAAAAAGTTGTGAATTCGAATCACTTGATACTGCAGAGAGGTATGTTTTTGCTTTGGCTAATTCATTTATTAGTTTAAAGCTGTCATTACCTACTGAATCAATAATGAATTCAGCTGCATTTTTATCAATTTTGATATTCATTTCATTTGCTGCATCTTCTAAAAATCTTTTTTGTCCCTCATAGTCCCAGATTTCTGGTAAAGAAAATGATTTTTCTTTGGCTAAATTATTTTTGATAAGTTTTTGTAAAAATTTAGTACTTTTTAGTCTTGAGTCTGGTTTTTTTGTATTTTGCAAAATGAAATAAGTATTTTGAGGTATATTGTCATGAATTTTTTCAAATTTAGTTCTTAGATCTTCATTTTTGGCAGTAAAAATGGGATTATTTTTCAATGTAACTATTCTGTATCCATCTCCAAAAGGAGGTGTGAGAACTTCATCAAAAGCTTTATTGACTTGCTCATCATCATCTCCATTTAAATTAGTTACGTTTATTTCTTTCCATTCTTTGGATACTTCCTTATCAATTAATTGTTGAATAAATGTATTTTGAGCATTTAGATCATTACCCCATAATATTTGTATTGGCATAATAGCTCAATAAAAACCATATATTAACTATGATTACTTCTAACACAAATTAAATTTAATGGTAATAGATCATCCAATTTTTTTGGAAAGCATCAAATTCATAAGATCTCGTTTAGTAGCCAATGATTTAAATTATTTGGAAAAAAAAGTTTTAGAGAGATTAGTCCATACTTCAGGAGATTTTACAGTTCAAAATCTTGTAAATTTTAGTGAAGGTGCTTGTGAAAAAGGTCTTCAGGCACTTAAAAATGGTGCTCCTATTTTAACTGATACCGATATGGCGGCAGCAGCAATAAAATCCATGGCAGAAAATACAACTAGGAATAAAGTATTCACCGCTAGAATGTGGTTTGGAAAAAATAATCATACAAACTTAACTAAAACTGCATATGGCTTAAGTGAAGGTTGGAAGGAGTTATCCGCTATAAATTCTGGAAGCAAATCTCCTATTGTAGTTATTGGCAGTTCGCCTACAGCGTTAACTTATTTAATTGATATTTTAGAAAATTCAAAAGATTTACCAAGTTTAATTATCGGAATGCCTGTTGGATTTATTGGAGTAGAGAATAGCAAAAACAAACTGATTTCCACCGATCTTCCTAGAATTGTTTTGAATTCAACTAGAGGAGGTGCTGCCATGGCAGCTGCTGCGGTTAACGCCTTATTGAGGGAAACAATTTAAAAAGTATTTATTTTGTAAAAATGTCAAAATCTAATTAATATCATAATTTAATTTGTTATTTTCTTCTAGAGAATTTAAAACTGATTTTGCTTTTTCTATAACTTCTTTTGGAACTCCTGCTAATTTAGCTGCTTCTATGCCATAGCTTTTGTTTGAGCCCCCTTTAACAATCCTGTGGCTAAAGATTAGCTGATCGTTATTTTGTTCTACTAAAACTTGAAAATTTTGTATATTCTTATTTGAATTTTTTAAATAATTCAGCTCATGATAGTGTGTAGCGAAAATAGTATTACATTGAATTTTTTTTGCAAGATATTCACTTACTGACCAAGCTATTGAAAGTCCATCAAAAGTAGATGTCCCTCTGCCTATCTCATCAAGTAAAACTAGTGAGCAAGAAGTTGCTTGATTTAGAATTGATGCAGTTTCAGACATTTCTACCATAAATGTTGACTGTCCAGATGATTGATCATCAACTGCCCCAATTCTTGTGAAAATCCTATCTGCAATCTTGATTTCAGCATTATTAGCAGGAACAAAGCTACCAATTTGTGTGAGAATTTGTATTAAACCAAGTTGTCTTATAAAGCAACTTTTTCCGCTTGCATTGGGACCCGTTAATATAATTAATTTTTGATTATCTTCAAAAGAGATATCGTTTGCGACAAACTTTTTTTCACTTAACAATTGCTCTACAATTGGATTTCTTCCTCCGATAATTTTTGTACTATTTTTTGTCATTGAATCATTTATTGGTATTAATGAAGGTTTTATAAAATTGTTTTCTACTGCAGTAATTGATAAACCAAGTAGTGCATCGAGAGATGCTATGGATTTTGCTATTGATCTTATTTGTTTTGTTTTTTCAGCAACTATATTTCTTAATTCGCAGAAAATTTCATATTCTTTTGATGAAGCTCTACTTTTTATTTGGAAAATCTTATTTTCTTTATTTTTAATTTCTGAAGTGACATACCTTTCTTCATTAGTAAGTGTTTGCCTTTTGATCCAATGTTGTGGAGCTAAATTAACTTTTGACTTATTTATAGAAATGTAATAACCAAAATTTTTATGAAATTGAATTTTTAGGTTTGAAATTTTGCTAATTTTCCTTTCCTTTAATTCCTCTTTATTTAGCCACTCAGAGTAATCATCCATTAAATTGCGTAAACCATCTAATATATTGTCAACACCATCGTGGATCATGCCTCCTTCACTAATATTTAGAGGAGGATTTTCTACTAGTTTAAAACTTACAGTATCAGCTAATTCTAAGAGTCCTTCATCAATATTTTTTAATTGATCAGTCCAATCTGGGAGATCATATTTAAATAATTCAATTACCGATTTTAGTCTAGGCAATTTTTTTAAACCTTCCGCTATTGCAATTAAATCTCTAGGGCTTGCATGACCAGCACAAGCTCTACCTGCAAGTCGTTCTAAATCCCCCATTGCTCTTAGTAAATTTTGGGTATCTATACGTAATTGTTTGGATTCAATAAAGTTTGTTATTATATTTTGTCTTTTATAAATTTCATTAGCGTTTAATAGTGGTTCATCTACCCACCTTCTTAAACACCTTGCACCCATGCAGGTATAAGTTCTATCAATACTCCATAGTAGTGAACCTACATAATTATTTTCTCGTTGTGTATTTTTGATTTCTAAGTTTTTTTGAGTTTGATAATCAATAATTAATTTGTTGTTACCATATTGGATTTGTGGAAAGTCTAATGAGATTTTTAAAGAAGAATCTTTATCTAAATTTGAAGGATTAATTTTTTCTAAATAATTTAATAAACCTCCAAGTGATCTAGTTGCATTGTTTAAATTTTTAAGTCCTATTCCCTCTAGGTTTGCAATTTGGAAATAATTTTTTATTAGATAATTTGCTTCATTAATTCCAAAATTAGTCTCTTGAGAAACAGTATATGTAATTTGACTATTTCCTTGAATTAATAAATTTCTTACTGCATTGCTTCCTACAATGATTTCTGAAGAATCTAATTTAATAATTTCATCAAATAGTTTTGACAGAGATTGGCCCTCTAAAGTTATTAATTCTCCTGTGCTTACATCAGCTTTTGATATACCCCATTCATAAGATTCATCTGAGTTTTCTTCTGATAAGTAAATAGCAGTAATCCAATTATTTTTCTTTGCTATCAACATCCCCTCTTCAATTACAGTTCCAGGAGTAATTATTCTTGTTATTCCTCTTTTAATTGGAGTCCCATAATTTCCAGAACTTTTTTCTAATTGATCGCATATAACCACAGAATAATTTTTTTTAATTAAATCAGCACAGTATCTCTCCATTGCATGATGGGTAACCCCTGCCATAGGGATCTTACCAATCTCTTTGCCAGCATCTTTACTGGTAAGCGTTATTTCTAAAAGGTTAGATATTAATACAGCGTCCTCAAAAAAACATTCAAAAAAATCTCCTAATCTATAAAGTAATAACCTATCTTTATTTTCCTCTTTTAGAGTTACATAATGCTTCATTACAGGAGTTAATTTCAGTTTTGAAACTGTTTTATAGCTATAAGATTCTTCATTGATGCAAACATTTTTGTTATTTGAAATTAAATCAGTCTTGAATTTATTTATTAAATTAGTTGAATTTTTTCTTTGTCTGGGTCTTTTTTGCGATTCTTTTTTTAAATCTTCCAAAGATAAATCTTCTTGAATTGTTGTTATTTCTTTTTGTTCATTATTATCATTACCAATCGCAAATAAATTCTTTTGAATTATCGTATCTTCTTGCATACTTTTTTAATTCCTAAATAGATATTAGGTAGAAATTTTTTTTTTGCATTTAAAGTGGCTAAAGTATGTAAATTTTCTCAAAAAATTATCATTTTCATGAGATTATAGTATTTATAATATTCGAAACCTAAGACTGAATTATGCAGGCTGTTAACTTTTTCTTCGTAAATGCTCTATTATTTGCTTCTTTAATTGCGGTAGTTGGAGTACCCGTTTTATATGTAACTCAACCTTCTACTGAAGAAGGACAGCGAGAAAGTAGGAGAAAAATTTATTCTATTGCTGCTGTTTGGGTTGTTTTGGTTTTTGTTACAGGGATAGTTTCTTCATTAGTTTGAACTTGATACCTTTTCGTGAGAGTCTATTAATATATCGAAGTAAAATTTAATGACTGTTTTTGAGGGATCTTTTACTAATGCTTCTACTTTAAAAGTTGGGATTGTAATAGCAAGATTCAATGATTTAATTACAAATAAAATTTTATCTGGCTGTCTTGATTGTTTGAAAAGACATGGTTTAGATACTTCTGACTTAAGCAATCAAGTAGATATAGTTTGGGTTCCTGGTTCATTCGAATTACCAATCGCAGCTAAAACCCTTATGAAAAAAAAGAGTTATGACGTTGTAATTGCTCTTGGGGCTGTGATCCGTGGGGAAACTTCCCACTATGATGTAGTTATATCTGAGGCGAGCAAAGGTATTTCACAAGTTTCAAATGAAAATAATGTTCCAATTATATTTGGAGTTTTAACTACTGATACTATGCAACAGGCTTTGGAAAGAGCAGGTATTAAGAATAATCTTGGTTGGAATTATGCTTTACAAGCAATTGAAATGGGATCTTTAATTAAAAATTTAAATTAGTTGTAAAAAATTAATTATTTTTATTATTGTCCCCTCTTTGAGATAGGATGAGTGTGATATGCGGATGTAGCTCAGTGGTAGAGCATCTCCTTGCCAAGGAGAATGTCGAGAGTTCGAATCTCTTCATCCGCTTTTAATTTTTGTATCTTCTAGAGTAATTGGTAATAATAATTTTGTGATGACTAGACTAATTTCTATCGAGGATTTAAAGGGATTATTTACTAAACCTTATGGTTCAGATGCACCAACAAAACAAAAATGGGCTGAATTTTATAATGAGAATGTTATTTTTATTGATCCAACACAGGAAACGGAAGGATTAGATTCTTATATTGAAGCTCAAGAAAAGCTGATTAAAAGATGCGATGATGTTTTTTTAGAAACTCATGCAATCTCGATAAGCGGCAATTATGGATTTGTTGAATGGACAATGGGTTTAAAAATTATGGGTAAAGAATTTATTTACCCTGGAACTACTCGTTTAGTATTTAGTGAAAATGGATTAATCAAAGAACACAGAGATTATTTTGACTTTTGTGGACCCACTTTTGGGCCGATACCTATTTTAGGACCCTTCATAAGATGGCTTTATTCTAAATTTGTGTCTTGAAATTGACTATATTAAAAACAAAATTTTATGAATATTATCGATTTCTTAGGAAAAATAATTTGCAAATTTTTAGGTTTATTGTTTCTGGATTAATTGCATCGTTTATTAATTTTATAGTTTATATTTTACTTTATCTAATTTTAAAAAACATTGTTATAGCTTCATTTTGTGGTTATTTTGTAGGAATTTTATTCTCTTATATTTTTGCAAAAATTTGGGTTTTTCAAAATAAATCAAGGCAAAATTTTCTTAGATCTT
>CACGGY010000040.1 GCA_902572675.1 uncultured Prochlorococcus sp.
AAGATCTAAAGGGATGTATTCATTTTCAGGGTTCGCTGACTTCATACTCTAAATCTTAAGACATTATTTAGTTATCAGGATATAATCTTTACAATATTCATTAAATATGTATTTTCAATTAAATGCATTAATGAGAACTTTTAAAAGAGGAATTGTAATTATTGAAATTAGGGTTGTAGTGAAAAGAATTTTTGAAGCAATTTTTTGTTTCACGGAATAAGCCTCCGCCATTAAAATTGTGGATATTGCCGTTGGGGTTCCTGCTTGAAGTATATAAAGAAAAATATTTTTATACTTTAAGGAAAATAAAATTATGGCAATAAGTGTTAATAAAGAAAAAAACAATTTGGCTTTAAAAATTATCCCAGAGCTTATTAATTCAGATACTAGATTAGGCATTTCAGGATCATTTATTGAACTTAACCAAATATCTGAAAAAAAGAATGCTAAAGAGACTCCAAAAAAAATTAAGATATTAAAAATCCATAAGTATAAATAAGTTTTATTTCTCTTCTGTAATTCAACAAAACTTGTACACATTAAGATTCCAGCTGCTGGAATTGCGGGCAACCAATAGCTAGGTAGTTTCGTCGCAGAAATACTAAAGAAGGTTAATACGGAGATTAACCAGCATAGAGAAAATGTATAAAGAGTTTCAGAAACAGGGGGACTTTCTTTTAAACTTTTCAAGAAATCTTTAAAGGCGATAAATATACCGTGATACAAAAAAGGTGTAAATGGTAATGAAGCTAATATCATTATGTAGATGTAGAACCAGAAAGGTTCTGAATGATTATTGACAACTGATGTATATCTTTGAAAGTTATGGTAACCAAAAAAGTTATCCCAAAAAGGCTTTCCTTCTTTTATTAGTTCTAGGAAATACCATGGAACACTTATTAAGATTGTCGTTAAAAAACCTTCCTTGGGATTTATCTTGCAAAGCAAATTTTTCCAATCCTTCTGACTAAATAAAAAAGAAGTAATAGTCAATATGGCCAAAATAAATGCAACAGGGCCTTTAGTTAAAATTGCAAACCCTAAAAATACCCAAGCTGCAATGCATTGATTATTGTTATCACTGGCCATCCTTCTCCAAAACAAAAGAAGGCTAATTCCTAACGTTCCAGTTAAAAGAGCATCACTCACAGCAGTTCTACTCCAGATTATTATTAATGGAGAAAGTGCAAATCCTAATGCCCCAACGATTGGACTGAAAAATTTCTTATCACCCTTTTGGGGCCAACAAAACAACGTATCTCCAATCATCAACATTAAAACTAATGATCCCAAAGCTGAAGGTAGTCTCGCTGAGAGTGATCCGAAACTATCCCAAATCTCGTTATTAGGTAATGAGTAAAAAAAACCCATTAGCCAATATATTAGTGGCGGCTTGTCAAAACGGAACATTCCATTGACTTTTGGAGTTAACCAATCACCTGATTCACTCATGGCCCTTCCAGCAGCTGCAAAAAGAGGGGGAGTTTCATCAACCAGTCCTGTAGCGCCTAAACCTAAAATAAATATAATAAAACCGGAAACTAATAGTATCAATAAGGTTACTAGTCTTTTTTTTAATTTAAGTAAAATCATTTAATAATATTTATTTTACTTGTATTCTTTCATTATCTTATTAAGCCAGTTCACAACCTTGATAGCAAATATATCTGTAGAAGCATTTTTTTCTACCCATTTTCTACAATTCTTACGCTCTATATTTCCAATAATCTCTACATAGGAAAGCAATTTTTTTTTATCATCCGGATCCGTAAGATATCCTGTTTGCCCATGTTTAATAATTTCACCAGGTCCTCCCCTTCTATATGCTACGACTGGTACTCCACATGCTAAAGCCTCTACAATCACATTCCCATATGCCTCATTCCATTTCGGGGTATTTATCAACACCCTACATTTACCAAGTTCTTTTTGTAATTCATTTGTTGATAAAAAACCCATCCAATTTATTATTCCTTGAGGAAATGATTTTTCTATCTTTGAGGCATAGGTCTCATCTTCTACAACACCCCACACATTAAGTTTTTCGCCAAGTTCATTTGCTACAAAAACAGCATCCTCCAAACCTTTTTCGGGTGCAACTCTTCCAACCCAAGCCAAGGGGCCATTCACCGTATCTTGAAAAGTATAGTTATCCATCTTAAAACCATTACCAATAATTGTTGGTTTTCTTATAAATGAATAATCATCAGCTTGAATTTTTGAATGAAAAGCAAAATTATAGGGATACTTAGAATATACCTTTGAAATTAAATTACTTATTACCGAACTTTCAGAACCCATACTAATAATGTGTGCAATGGGTATGTCTACATTAAGAGTCATCCAAATGGGCAACCAATCGTAAGACATGTTTAACAATATATCTGCTTTTTTAGCAACATCTAATCCCTTTTCAAGCATTCCTGCTAGAAGGGAATTATCTGGGATGCTTACAGAGGAATTGTAATTTTGATGCTGCCAACTAATTTGATCTTCTCCTTCTACAAGGTGTAATTTTGCTTTTTCATTGCCTTTATACAATTTTGAATTTTTTGGGGCTATCACCTCAACTAAATGACCTAAAGAAAGCAAACCTGAGACTAATGAATTTAAAGTTAATTCAACTCCTCCACCCTTACCACTTCCCAGGTAACCTATTGGAGTACTAATCAAAACTATCCGCATTATTTTAGAATATTTATACTAAAAACCAATCAAACAGAATTGTCAGTGAGTTTATTTTCCCATAAAGTTCTTCTCTGGCTAACAAAAAATACCGAAACAAGAACAAAAACCGCCCCTATCCATTGAAGAATAGTGAGTCTTTCATCTAACCAAACACCTCCACTGAGAAGTGCGAATACAGGAGTTAAAAAAGCAAGAGTACTAAATCCAGTTATTTCTTTATTATTCGCAAAGTAGAAAAACAATCCATAAGCTATTGCACCTCCGAAAATACTTGCAAATGACATGAGACCCCAATCCAATAATGACCAATTAGGAATTATTTGAAAATTTGATTGTAAACAATGCTTGATAACTAAGGGTAAACTCCCTATAACCATATGCCAACCGGTAACTGCAACTGGATCACTTTTAGTACAAGTGAATCTTATTAAAATAGTTCCTAAGGCCATAGCTAGCGAAGCTGCGAGCATCCAAAGTTCCCCAAAGTTAAACGCTACACTATTAAGAGCGTTATCAGACATTAACCACCAATTTCTTAGAAATTCTTCCGGAACACCTAAAAATACGATCCCTCCCAAGCCAAAAAGTAAGCCTAACCATCCTATCGGATTAATCAAATTACCAAAAATTGCTCTCGCTAAAATAGCCACTAAAAGAGGCTGAGAGTCAATCAATACAGACCCAAGACCCGCTCCTGTTTTTTCAATGCCATAAGTTAAGAACAACTGAAAAAAAGTTGCGTCGACAATTGTAAAAACAAAAAACCATTTCAAATCACATCTATAAATTTTCAAATCTCTTTTAAGCAAATATGTTGTAATTAGAACAAGAATTCCTGCAGGGAGTAATCTTAAAGAAGCTACGAACTCTGGCCCAGCACTAGATACTAAGGGAGTCATTGCTGCCATGGAAGTACCCCAAAGTGCAAAAGGGAGTATCATTAAAAACCAATTTAGGATTGAATTCATTAGGTCTGCTGATAATCTTTTTAAAGTAGTTTTATGTATTTACCTTAAAAGAATGATTTGGCCTTTTAGACGAAAGTCAAAAAAAAGAATGGCTCGCATAGTTATTGATGAGCCTATTACAAGTTCAACAAGAGTTTCTGTCCTTAAAGCTCTTAAACAAATTGAGGATAGAGAATTTCCCGCTTTAATCGTGAGAATTGATTCGCCAGGAGGAACAGTTGGAGATAGTCAAGAAATATATTCTGCTATTAAAAGACTAAAAGACAAAGGATGTAAAGTCATTTCTAGTTTTGGAAATATTTCAGCATCTGGAGGTGTTTACATTGGCGTGGCATCTGACAAAATAGTTGCTAATCCAGGCACAATTACAGGATCAATTGGTGTGATTATAAGAGGAAATAATTTATCTGAATTATTAGATAAAGTTGGCATAAAATTCGAAACTGTCAAAAGCGGTGTGTTTAAAGACATACTTTCTCCAGATAAACCTTTAAGTGAGGAAGGCAGAAAACTACTTCAAGGCTTAATTGATGAAAGCTACAAACAATTTACTGAAGCTGTTGCTGAAGGAAGAAATTTACCTATTGAAGAAGTAAAAAAATTTGCAGATGGAAGAATTTTTACTGGAACGCAAGCAAAAGAATTAGGTCTTGTTGATGAGGTTGGAGATGAATTTGTAGCGAGGGAACTTGCGGCAAAAATGGTAAATATCGATGCTAAAATTCAACCCTTAACATTTGGAAAGAAGAAGAAGAAAATACTTGGGCTAATTCCTGGAAGTAAAATTATTGAAAAAGTTATCAACAATATCTTTTTTGAGATTGATTCATCTAATAAGATACTTTGGCTATATAAGCCTTAAATAAATATGCATAAAAAAATGAAGGATGATTATAAAATTGCATTTATTCGTGGAGCTACAACAGCATCTGGGAATTCTGTTAAGGAGATAGAAGATGCAGTAGTGGAGTTAATAAATGAATTAATTTCACGCAACAATCTTACAAAAACAAACTTATTATCGATTACATTCACCGCAACAAAGGATTTAGATGCTTGTTTTCCTGCTTCTATTGCGAGAAAATGTAATGGACTTGATTCAGTTGCATTCTTGGACTGTCAACAAATGAAAGTCCCAAATGATGTCGATTTTTGCATAAGAATAATGGCACAAGTTTTATTACCACCAAATAATCCTGTCAAACATCCCTATTTGAGAGGAGCTTCAAAATTAAGAGCAGATAGATGTTAATCTTAGTAAAATGATTTTCCATCTCTAATTTTGGATAGACCTATTTGACTTTTTAAAAATTTATTTAGCCAATGTTAAAAAAAACAAAAAAATTTGCTCTAAATTTTAAAATTTTAAGATTTCTGCTTATTCCTACAATTTTAGTTTCAGTTCCATTGCTGAATAACTTTCAAGACGCTAAAGCAGGCTTAGAATTTCAATGGGACCAAGATCCGGCATACAGAAGATTAAAGTGGTTTCAAAAAGAAAATAAAAGAAGATTAAGAAACACAATTTATTTTTTCTTCAGACCCTCTGATAGAACTGCAGACCTCTTAAAAATAAACCTTTCCATTCCTGAAACTTTTAAAGTAACTTTAAAGAAAGAAAAAGTTAGTCTTTGCAAGGTTAGGATAGGTGGTTTTCAAAGTCGTACTAAATGTCTAGAAGAAATTCCAGCTGACATAGAAATTAATACTGATGATTCATCCTTACGATCAATAGTCATTTACCCCTACAAGCCCGTTCCATCTAACAAGGATAGTTATGCAATTGCCTTAAATGTTTTTAATCCAAAAAGATCAGGCCTATATCAATTCCATTCATATGGGCAATCTAAAGGAAAATCAGTTTCAAGTTATTTAGGAAGCTGGACTATAGTGATCGATTAAATGATAAATTAATTATGGATAATAAAAAAAATGACTAAAAGAACTTTTGGCGGAACTTCAAGAAAAAGAAAACGTGTATCTGGTTTTAGAGTAAGAATGCGTTCTCATACTGGTAGGAGAGTGATTAAAAGCAGAAGACAAAAAGGGAGAGAAAGAGTAGCTGTCTAAAAAACAATTAAAATGGCCTTACCTAAAAATATGCGTTTAAAAGGTCACAGGACTTTTAATTATATCCATAAAAATTCCAGAAAATTTCATGGAAAATTAATGACTTTTAAACTAGCAAAAGCAAATCCTGATATCCTTTTATCTCATAAACTCAAAAATCCCTCAAACAACTTGAGGGTTGCTATTGCTATTAGCAAAAAAGTTTCAAAGAAAGCAGTTAATAGAAATAAAATAAGAAGAATGATGCAAGAGTGGCTATTAACAAACATTAAAAAAATTAATAACCACAAACCTTATTGGTTACTTGTTAACCTTAAAATTGGAGATTTCTGCAATGATAAAAATATACTTTTGGAGGAATTTCAAAACTTATTGTTCAAATCAAGTCTAATCAAATGATTAACACTAATGAAATAGCCTTTTATCAAGGGGGTCCAGCAAAAAGTGATTTAATAATAAATCTTTTAGCAGGACTATCTATTCTTGGTCTGCCATTTACCTTCGCCGCAATTGTTAGAGCCTTATGGTTGAAATATAAAATAACTAATAAGAGAATTACAATAGAAGGTGGTTGGTTTGGTAAAAACAAAACACAAGTTTCATTAAGTAACATTGAAGAAATTAGATCCATACCTAGAGGATTTGGATCATATGGTGATATGGTGCTTATTCTTAATGACGGATCAAAGGTTGAGATGAAATCATTACCTCTTTTTAGAGAAAAGCAAAAATTTATTGAAGATATTATTAATAAAAGATCCGAAACACTAAAACTTAATGAGGTTGAAGGATTTGCTACCAAATCCTAAAAAAATTAATTACAAAAAACTATTTTTCTTGTAAAATAAAATGTCTACTAAAATTTCACTCTTTTTAATATCGTGATAGGGTTCATTTCTGAAAAACTTCTTATCCCGATTCTAGATTTTTTCTACGGTTTAGTCCCAAGTTATGGTTTAGCAATTGTTGCATTAACAGTTGTTATTAGAATTGCACTTTTCCCCTTAAGCGCTGGTTCAATTAGAAGCGCGAGAAGGATGAAAATTGCACAGCCTGTAATGCAAAAAAGACAAGCAGAAATAAAATCTAAGTTTTCAGGTGATCCAAAAAAACAACAAGAAGAATTAGGAAAACTAATGAACGAGTTTGGGAGTCCTCTTGCTGGTTGTCTTCCATTAATTGTTCAAATGCCTGTTCTATTCGCATTATTTGCAACTTTAAGAGGCTCACCTTTCGCTGATGTTCCTTACAACATTAACCTCAAAGTAGTACCTCAAGATCAAATTGCTGCTATTGATCCAAAACCCTATAAATCACCAAGACATTCTATATTTATCACTGAAAAATCTCATTTCCCCGTTATAGCTACTATACCTAATGGGACAAAATTAGGGGCAGAAGATTCAATAAAAATAAATTTGCAAACAACAAATGGTAACAGCTATTCGGATGTTTTATCTAATTTTGATAATGGCTCTAAGTTCCTCCCAACTTGGACAGTTTCAAAAGGATCCGAAAATCTCAAAGTTTCTCAAGATGGAACAGTAACTGCAATTAAACCAGGTGATGCAACAATTGAGGCAAAAATTCCAGGTTTAGCAGCAAAAAGTGGCTTTTTATTTATTAAGGCACTTGGTCAAGTCGGATTCTATGTAGATGGTTCTATTAACTGGGATATAGCTGCTCTTGTAGGGGCTTTCGGATTAACCTTACTACTCTCTCAGGTCTTATCTAGTCAGGGAATGCCAGCAAACCCACAGCAATCAACTGCAAACAAAATAACTCCAGTAATGATTACCGGTATGTTCCTATTTTTCCCACTTCCAGCAGGGGTACTTCTTTATATGGTCGTCGCTAACATATTTCAGGCATTTCAAACCTTTCTGCTAAACAAAGAAGCTCTTCCTGAGAATCTACAGAAAATTTTGGATCAACAATTATTAGCGAAAAATGAAGCAATTACAACTGCCGCAACAACAATTTCTGATAAAAGATTGCCATTTGAACCAAATAATAAAAAATAATATTGACCTTTAATAATGAATGCCTGGTGTAATAATTTAGAATTACTTATAAAGTCAAGAACTTCAATAATATGGATAAGGAATAAAGAAGAGGAAAGATTAGAAAAAATAATTAATTTTTCAAGTGATAGGTTAAATATTAAAAGATATGTTTGCTGGGATTTCGTTAGTGGCATCAAAGGACTTCTAAATGAAGAGGGTAAATTTTCTAGTAATCCATTAGGGGTGCTTAATTGGCTTAAAGAACAGAGTCCTGAAAGCTCAACAATTTTATTAGTTAAAGATTTTCATAAATTTTATGACGATCCATCTGTAAACAGAACCATTAAACAACTCTCTAGTGCACTTAAAGAAACTAGTAATAATTTAATTATTAGTTCACACCTTTTCCCCGCATCAGAAGAACTTGATGAATTAATGACCATAATAACCTTACCTTTGCCTGATCAAAAAGAATTGAAAAATCTAATAAAAAAAATTTCTATTAATACTAATTCAAATCTTGATGAACAAGATTTGAACGAACTTTCTATTGCTTCAAGTGGATTGACAGAGATAAAAGTAAAGCAAGTTACTGCAAAAGCACTTGCTCAAAGAGGAAAAATAAGTAAACAAGATATCAAAGATATACTTGAAGAGAAAAAACAAGTTATAGCAAGAAGTGAGATATTAGAATTTTTTGAAGCCAAATCAAGTCAAGAAGATATTGGCGGTCTCAATATACTAAAAGTTTGGCTTAATCAAAGATATAGAGCGTTTTCTAAAGAAGCCAGAGACTATGGACTACCTATTCCAAAAGGAGTTTTACTTGTAGGAGCGCAAGGTACTGGGAAATCACTTACGGCAAAATCAATTTCTAAAAGTTGGTCAATGCCACTTCTTAGGTTAGATGTAGGAAGATTATTTTCCAGCCTTGTAGGTTCAAGCGAGGCAAGAACAAGAGAAGCGATTTCTAGAGCTGAAGCTATGGCCCCTTGTATTCTCTGGATCGATGAAATTGATAAGGGCTTTGGTGGTGATGCTAGGAGTGATGGAGGAACAAGTCAAAGGGTTTTAGCAAGTTTACTAACTTGGATGGCTGAAAAAGAATCCGCCGTATTTGTGATTGCAACTGCTAACGCCATTGATAAGCTTCCTGCTGAATTATTAAGGAAAGGAAGGTTTGATGAGATATTCATTCTTGATTTACCAAATTCAAAAGAAAGATT
>CACGGY010000041.1 GCA_902572675.1 uncultured Prochlorococcus sp.
TAATGCCACAGAAAAAGATGTTTCATTGGCACATGACATAGAAGAAACTATCCCATCTATTTTGGGAAATTTTGATTTACTCTTGCAAGTATTTGATAATTTATTGGGTAATGGATTGAAGTTCAGTCCAAAAAACAGCACACTTATGATAAGGGCATATACTTGGCCAGATTCATGTCCTGCTTTCCCTCCAAGTACTAATAATGATGAAGCACCTCAATGTGAGTTAGTTTCGCCATTACCAAAAGTAAGAATTGAGATTGCCGATACAGGTTCAGGAATATCTGAAACTGATCAAGAGAAGATATTTGATCGTTTTTATAGAGTAGAGAATGCTGTTCATACTGAGCAAGGAACAGGTTTAGGTCTATCTATAGTGAGAGGAATAATTGAAAAACATGGTGGGGAGATTCGTATGGCTAGTGAATTAGGGTTGGAACAACCTTTTGGTTTGATTTAGCTTTGGCACAATCTGATAAAGATGAATTATTAACAAAAGCTATTAACAACGCAGACGCTTTCTCAGGTTCTGAAATTAGTGAAATTATTTAAATAAAATGACTAATTATTATCTAATCCTTTAAAAACATTTTGAACATTTTGTTCAGGAACGACTCTATGTGGAGCACCACTAAATATCTGTTCAAAGTTAGAGAAAGAATCTTTTATTTCAGGACCTCGATTAGTTATTATGAATTCTCTTATTCGTTTATCATGCCATGAACCCCTCATTTTAAAAACGTTTAAAGCTCTAGCCATCTCCCCTTTTATTTCTACATATTGGAGTAATAATATAGTATCTGTAATAGTTGAGATGTGAGAGTCAGTTATAGAATGGCTTCCCATAAATTCTTCTGCAGTATTAGTAAAAAAGCCAGCTATCTCCTCTTGTTTTGTATAACCAGTAACCGCAATTACAAACTGTCTAAATGCGTTCAAGCTTACACCTCTGGCCAATGCAGACAGAGAATCTATTGCCATTCTCTTTGGTTTAAATTGATTTATTTGAGTTTTTATGATTTGCAAATGATCCTCTAAACCGGTTGACTCTGGATATGCACAAATAATTTTCAATAAACCATCACTTTCCATTTTTTCAAAGTCTATTCCCCAGCTAGTGGCATTCCTTAGCAATTGAGCCCTAGATTCTTCATATGCAAAAAGTATTGCTCTCTCATTATTGCTATAAGCATCTTCTACAAATTTTGATACAAGCATTGTCTTACCTGTACCAGTGGCTCCGGTGGCGAGAATAATTGAATCTTGAAAATAACCTCCTCCACACATATCGTCAAGATCTTTAACTCCAGAACTAATTCTAATATTTGAAGATCTTTGAGTAAGTCTCATTGCTCCAAGGGCAAACACACTTATACCGTCTGTACCCATTGTAAATGGATATTCGCCTTTCATATGTACAGTACCTCTTAATTTTAAAACTTCTAAAGTTCTTCTTCTCTTCTCAGACTCTAGAACATTTCTTAATAAAACAACATTATCAGAAACAAATTCTTCTACTCCGTATCTTGCAATAGGTCCGTAATCATCTACCCTTTCAGTAGTCATAACTGTTGTTACTCCTATTTCCTTTAATCTTGCTATTAATCTGAAAATCTCTCTTCTAACAACATAAATGGCGTCATATTGCTGAAAAACTGCAGTTATTGAATCTATTGCAACTCTTTTAGCTTTGTATTTTCTTATTGCGTAGCTAATTCTTTCAATTAGACCAGATAAGTCAAAGTTGCCCGCTACATCTTGACCATCAGGATCAGGAGAAGCGTCCAAAATAAATAGCTTATTTTGATCAATTAATTCTTGTAAATCCCATCCGAAGCTAGCAGCGTTTCTTATTATATCCAAAGGGGACTCTTCAAAAGTAACGAAGATTCCGGGCTCATCAAAATTGCAAATTCCATGATGTAGGTATTGAAGCGAAAAGACAGTTTTACCAGTCCCTGAAGTACCACTAACGAGTGTACTTCTAGATATGGGTAAACCCCCTCTGCAAACATCATCAAAACCTTCTATCCCTGTAGGCAGTTTTTGTACTTGCATTTTATTTGATTTCTCAAATTTCTTATCTTTCATAGTTTTGCAATAAAGAAACTTAAATTAAAAATAAAAATGAAACTTATTTTTATTATAAAAGTTTCCTATATGTTATTTATCTCCACTATATTCAGTTTCAGTTAATTCATCAAAAAGTAGATCTAAACCGATTAAAACTTTTTCTCTATCAGAAAGGTCACCAATAATTCTTCTAACAGGTGGAGGTAAAATTTTAGCTAAAGTTGGGGTAGCTAAAATCTTATCTTCCTCTGCAAGTTGTGGTTGCTTTAAAACATCAATAACTTTCAATGCATAAACTCCTTTGAATTCATTTTCTAAAATCTCCCTTAGAGTATTTAAAGCTCTCATTGAATTAGGAGTATTACCAGCAACATAAAGTTTTAAGATATAAGTTTTTCTTGCTGCCATTGTATTGGTTCCTCAGTTTGATATGAAAAGATTAAAAAAACCCTTGACTTATTACACTACAAAATAAGAAAATAGACAAACCTTTACGATTGCTCGTTAGGCTTAATCAAATATATATTTGAGCCTAATAGCGTCCCCAAGATATGGCAAATTCTAAAAACTCCCCAGACAATTCTGCTAAAACTAATGAATTGTACGCAATAGCGGAAACTTCAGGTCAACAATTTTGGTTCGAAGTTGACAGATACTATGATATAGATAGATTAAATGCAAAGGAGAAAGATAAGATAACACTAGAAAAAGTTTTACTTTTAAAGGACAAAAACTCTATAACTATTGGTAAACCTTACATTAAAGATGCAAAAATTGAATTAGAAGTTGTTTCGCATAAAAGAGATAAGAAAATTCTTGTATACAAGATGCGTCCCAAAAAAAAGACGAGAAGAAAAATGGGTCATAGACAAGAACTCACAAGAGTTATGGTAAGATCTATATCAATAGGTAAAAGTTCCGTTAAGCCTTCTTCTAAAAAAGAGTCTGTCAAAAAGGAAACTAAACCAAAATCTGAAAAATCTACTAATTAAAAATCTCTAATGGCACATAAAAAAGGAACAGGTTCAACAAGAAACGGAAGAGATTCAAACTCCAAAAGATTGGGAGTAAAAGCTTATGGTGGACAAAAAGTTACTGCTGGATCAATTTTAATTCGCCAAAGAGGTACATCTTTTTTGCCAGGAATTAACGTTGGGCAAGGCAAAGATGATACTCTTTTTGCACTTAAAGAAGGAACAGTAAGTTTCGAAAGCATAAAAAGAAATTTAAGAAATAGAAAAAGAGTTAATATAGTTATCTGATTTTCTTATAAGCTCTTGTTGTTATAAGAATAGGATGAAAAACTTCTAAAAAATTTGATTGAAGTGTTTTAAAAAAACTCTCAACAATTTGAGTATCATCAATATGGAAAGGATATTCATTGTTTTCTCCTTTATAAAAATACCAATTAAATAAGGCGATCGAATTGGGATTCATAATCTCATTGAAAATCTCTATTTGAGAAGCTGGGTCAGCAAGATGTTCCAAAACATCAAGACAAACTACAGTATCAAATTTAGATATTTGTGTGTCTTTAATAGTTTCGCAAAAAGCAAGCTTTTTTTCGACTCCTAATTCATTAGCCCTATATTCCACAAAATTTCTATTTGTTTCATTAATATCCACAAAAAAAACTTTCTCTACTGTTGATGACATAGCATTCGCTAAAGCATGCGTTCCAATACCTCCTCCAAAATCTAAAACCAAATCTCTAGAAAAACTCTGCTGCAGTTTTAAGGTATCAGCTATATAATCTTTGCTTGTGATATGCCAAGCAGCTAAATCTGCTACATGGCGATCTCCAACAATCTGACTATAAAAATCTGAAACATCACTTAAAACATCTCCAGGATGTGAATTGGCCAAATTCATTTTTGCATCTGCAAGGAATTCATCTAAATCAGATTCTTTCATGGAGAAGAAACCCATTAAATGTGATTTCAAATTAAAGGCATTATCTAGAAACTCTTTTAAAATAGAATTATTATTTTTCAATTTCTTACTTTTAATTTGCAATACAAAAATCATAAGATGTTAATAAATCTTTCTCAAAGTATTCTTAATATTAAAAATGGAAACTAAAGATGGATTCTTAGTAGTTAATAAAGATAAAGGTTGTACCTCTCATGATTGCGTTAGACAAATAAGAAAGTTACTAAATACCAAAAAAGTTGGTCATACTGGAACTCTTGATCCAGAGGTTACAGGAACATTACCAATTGCAATTGGCAGTGCTACAAGATTTATTCAATATCTTCCTCAAGGAAAAACTTACATAGGACAAATTAAATTAGGTATTAGAACAAGAACTGATGATATTCACGGCGAAATTATTAATCACAAAGATTGGCCCAGGATTACTGATGAGCAATTAAATCAATATTTAGACAACTTCAGAGGAATAATTAAACAAATTCCTCCAAAAGTATCTAGTGTGCACGTAAATGGTGAAAGAGCATATAAAAAATCTTTTAAGAATGAAAATTTTGAATTAGCCCCAAGAGAAGTAATAATAGATGAACTTACTTTAATGAAGTGGGATCAAATAAACGGAATTATAGAAATAAAAATAAAATGTTCCGCAGGTACATACATAAGGTCAATTGCTAGAGACTTAGGCCAAATTCTCAATTCGGAGGGTTGTCTCTTACAACTAAAAAGAATTTCAGCTTGTGGCTTTCATGAACAAAACTCTATAAAAATATCGGAGATTAAAAAAGACAATAATAAAACTACAAATCTTATCATTCCAACAATTTCTGCTCTTAATCACATCTCAACATTAGTCTTAAATAAAGAAGAAGAAATACATTTTTGGCAAACTGGAAGAACAATTAAAGTTGATATTAATTTATTAGATAAAAGCAAAACTTTTGATTACAAACAACCCATTAAGGTATTAGATAAAAGGAAAATACTTCTTGGAATAGGCTTTTTAAATAAAGAACAATTTACAATAAGTCCAAAATTGGTTCTTAATGCGAAATAATTTATAAAAAATATTTTTTAAAAGGTTTTATTTCAACTCCCTTATAAAAATGTTGCAAGATAGCTTTTGCTTTATCTCCCCTTTTCGCCATATATTTAGCACCCCATTGACTCATTCCGACACCATGGCCAGATCCATATCCCGAAACAACTAAAATCTTTTCCGAAGATGATGATGAATTTAAAGAATTTCTAGGAATTAATAAACTTTGTCCTATATTTATTAATGATGAATTTTTAATATTATTTAAAGCAACTATTGCCTCCACACTTACTCCATATTCGCCGGCTATCAGTATCAATGAATCTCCAACTCGAACAATATGAGTAAGAGGTTTATTTTCTATTAAATTTGATGACAATAATTTAGGGCTATCATTATTAGATTTAGTCTCATTATCATCAATAAATTTAAATCTTACTAATGTACTTTTAAGGTTCATTTTTTTTCGAATATCGACTCCTGAAAATTGATCAGTTCCAAATTGACCATATATTCTCACATTTTTTTACTCGCCCTGTACTTGTTATATTTAAAATTTCAATTTTTTTAATTCCTCCTATTCTTGGGAATAGTTTAAGTAATTCAGATTTTGAGAAATTTTTTTTCCATCGAAGTTTTGGATTGTTTTTATCAAAATCTTTAACACTGGATAAATATGGATATTTGTGATCCCATACATCTTGGCTATTTTCTGTCATACCAGCCGAACTACTATGAAATAAAGAATTAATTAATTTATTTTTATGCGTCAAAACTAATGATCTTGTACTATTTACTGCCCTTTTAGTTTTGTATGTCCCTGCCTCTAGTCCAATATAAACCTGATTCTTACTTGTCGAATCAATATCATATAGAGGATTTCCTTTTTGCTTCAAAGCATAAGTTCTTGATGCAATGGCTTGAGCTTTTAATGCTTCTATAGGCCATTTGGCAGGCATTTCTGAACCAACAACACTACTAAGATACTTCTCAATCCCAAGAACATTAACTACCATTATGTCATTATCACGTATGAAAATTTTCAATTTACCAGCGTATCTTTTTTGACCAACCCAAATACCTCTTCTATCCGAGGATCTCACAACAAATTTTTCTTCTTTTTTTAAGTCATAGATTTTCTGTTTATTCTTATCAAAAAATAAAGTTGTTCTATTATTTTGTTTTTCTAAAGTTAAGCCTTTGATTTTTTTACTAGAAAATCTTTTACCTTTAATTATCAATGGAATTGATTTATCCGACCTAATTCTAATTTTTTTGTCTTTTAAAATAAGAACATTTATGATGGGTTCTGTTGAAGCTAAAACAGTTCTGGTTTGAAAAAAACAAAAAGTAATTACGCTTATTAAACAAATTTTATTAAAAGTTTTTATAAGTCTTAATATCACTTTGTTTGAAAAACAAATTTTGAAATTGCCTTAGTTTCACTAAAAGTCTAGATTTAATCCAGATAGAAAAACAACAATATTATTATAAGTGAACATCACATTCCTAGGAACAAGTTCTGGGGTACCCACCTTATCACGAAATGTCTCTTCCATAGCACTAAAATTATCTCAAAGTGCTGAAGTATATCTTTTTGACTGTGGAGAAGGAACTCAACATCAATTAATGCGAAGTAATATCAAATCTTCACAAATTAAGAAGATATTTATTACACATATGCATGGAGACCATATCTACGGTTTGCCGGGCCTTTTGGCAACCTTAGGTTTATCAGGGAACAGCAAGGGTATTGAAATTTACGGTCCTTCAGAGCTAAGAGGTTTCATAAATTCTGCACTTAGTAGTAGTTTCTGCAAATTATCATTTCCATTGCATTTTGTGGAAGTTGAAAATTTTGCATTAAAAAATAAAATTTTATTTGAAAACAGCAAAATAACAGTAGAATGCGCTTGCCTTAAACATAAAATACCTGCTTATGGGTATCGAGTGAGCGAAAAAGATAAACCAGGTACATTTGACATCAAAAAGGCAGAAATATTAAAAATACCACCTGGGCCAATTTATTCAGAATTGCAAAAAGGTAAAACAGTAATATTGGAAGATGGAAGGTCATTAAATGGGAAAAATTTCTGCGGACCTCCTAAGAAGGGTAAAAGTTTTGTTTATTGCACAGATACTATCTTCAGCGAATCAGCAGTGTCACTATCAAAAAATGCCGATTTACTTGTACATGAATCGACATTTTCAAAGGTAGATGAGGACATGGCCTATGAAAAATTACATTCAACTACAATTATGGCTGCAAAAACAGCATTGTTATCTAATACAAAAAAATTAATTATTACTCATTTAAGTCCAAGATACAACAATAAAAATACAATTATGCCAAGCGATTTGCTAAGAGAGGCGCAAAAAATTTTTCCAAATACTCAACTTGCTAAAGATTTTTTAACTGCAGAAATTAAATAAACTGCAACAGTTCGTGAGAAGAAGGGTCGTAAATGACCAACCCATGGAATAATAGTCATAGGTTTTCTATATTGATGTTGATCGAAATGGTTTCTATTTTTTCATCACTACACAAGTCTTGTAAAAGACTATTTATTTTTCTTCCGTTAATTATTGGTTTACTTATTAATCCAATTACTGCAAACGCACTCTATCCTAGTGATCCTTCATCAGTTGACGTATTAAAAGATGATCTTCACGGTGCAGACCTTCATAATACTGAATATGTTAAATATGATTTATCTAATCAAGATTTAGGAGAAGCTAATCTTCAAGGCGCATATATGAGCGTAACAACCGCGAAAAACTCTAGCTTTAAAGGAGCCAATATGACTGATCTTATCGCATATGCAACACGCTTTGATAATGCTGATTTTACAGATGCCAATCTTACCAATGGCGAGCTAATGAAAAGTGTTTTTGATGGAGCAATTATTGATGGGGCAGACTTTACTGATGCAAATCTTGATCTTTCTCAGAGAAAATCGTTGTGTGACAGAGCTAGTGGAACCAACCCACAAACAGGAGTTAATACAATTGATAGTCTTGAATGCACTGGTTTAAAAGGTTACATGCCTCCAAAGCCAAAAGCATAATATATAAAGCTAACGAACTTCAGTAGGGAAGGTATTACCAGGCTCTTTTGAGCCTGGTTTTTTGCTATACCACCATTCTTGCATTTCAGAAGAAAATTTCTTTGAAAAAAGAGTTATAACTGTTTCAACAGGTTTTGATCCAGGCTCCAAAATCTGAACTGAGTAAGAAGGGCATTTCCTTGAAGCCATATCTGCTACGAATCTGGTCCCTATTCTTCTCCAACTAGGCTCTTTACTTCTCCAGGCAAGCCTTGAGCAGGGCCAAGGTAATTCCTCTCTGTCATAAAGCCTGCAGCATGGTCCAATTACCTTATAGCTGTACTGACCCCCATAGCTTGACTGAACACTGTCAGTCTTGAAAAATTCAAATTTATCCATTCACATAAAAAAGCCACCTTCATAGAGGGTGGCAGAAAAATAATTAATAATCAAGTTAGAAAAGTAAAATTTTATAATTAATACAATTCTTCTTCAGCATGAGTTGTAATTGTTACGTCAGATGTTGGGTAAGCAACACATGTAAGTACAAAACCTGCTTCAAGTTGGTCATCATCCAAGAAACTTTGATCTGATTGATCAACACTACCTGAAGTAACTTTTCCTGCACATGTTGAACATGCTCCAGCTCTGCAAGAATAAGGGAGGTCGATACCTTGCTCTTCAGCAGCGTCTAGAATGTATTGATCATCAGGTACTTCAATGGTTGAATTAAGACCTTCAGCTTCGCTGATGAGTGTAACTTTGTAAGAAGCCATT
>CACGGY010000042.1 GCA_902572675.1 uncultured Prochlorococcus sp.
TATTCTTAATGGAGTCAATTTAAAAATAAAAAAAGGAGAATATATAGGAATTCATGGTGAAACAGGTGGTGGTAAAAGTACTTTTGTTGATTTATTAATGGGTCTTTTAAAAGCTAATAAAGGTAAACTATTTTTTAATGACATTGATCTCTATCAAAGAAATAATTTAGTTTCCTGGCGTAATCTTATCGCTCATGTAGCACAAGACATTTTTTTAAAAGAAGGAACTATAGAAGAAAATATTGTTTTTAATAGTTCCGAGGATCTTGTTAATAATGACTTGCTAGTTAAATATACAAAAATGGCAAATATTTATGAATTTATTAATAATTTAGAACTTGGATTTCAGACTCTTGTTGGGGAAAGGGGTATAAGATTGAGTGGTGGGCAGAAACAAAGAATATCTATCGCAAGAGCTCTTTATAGAAATAAAAAAATTCTGATTTTAGATGAAGCTACAAGTGCTTTAGATGAAGAAACAGAAAAGGAGGTAATTAATTCAATTCTCAATCATAATAAAGATATGACTATTATTATGATTACTCATAGGAAAAAAAATCTTGCAAACTGTAATAGAGTTTTTAAAGTAATTAATGGATCTATTATTGAAGAATTTTAAAAATTAATTTACTGAATATTCAGGATGACCCACAAACATATCAATAATTAAGGTTATCCAAATTGTATGGATACATTCAACAATATTATATGCTTTGCTATCTACCCATAAAGAGATGTCAGTGTTGATTTTTATTGTATTATTTTTGTTGGAACCAGTTAAGCTTGCAGTTTTAATTTTATTCTTTTTAGCGTATTTAATTCCATTTATGAGATTTGTGGACTCGCCACTAACACTAATAAAGATCAACATATCATTACTTTTAGAATAATATTCAATAGCTTTAGAAATCCAATTTTCATATCCATAATCATTAGATAATGCTGTTACTAGATTATGATCATTAAATGCGATTGAGGGTATTTTTGCCTGCTTCGTGAAATCAGTAGCAGCATGGCTAGATAAAGATGCACTCGCTCCATTACCCATAAAAATTAATCTGCCATTATTTTCACATGTACTAGCTATTGAGTTCCTGAAATTCAATATAGATTCATCATTCCTTGACTCAAAAAAAAGCTTTTGATATCTTAACCAATAATCATCTAAGAATTTCTTATCTTTTATATTTAGGGAACTCTTCATTTATTCAGACGATCTTAATACTTAATTATATTATTTATAACAGATCATTTTACAGAATTTAATGCCTAAATAAATAATACTTAATCGTCTTCATATTACAAATTTAATATAGAATTTAATCAATATCTCAAAATTAGAATAATTTTTTGGATGGACTTGATTTCAGAAAAAAAAATAATATTTGATGATTCAGAACTAAAAAATGCAGAATTTTATCCTAAAGCTATTTTTTTAGATAGAGATGGAGTTATCATTGAAGATTGTCACTATATAAAGGACCCTCATAAGGTGAAACTTTGTTTAGGTGCCAAAGTATTAATTAGAAATATATTTTTAAAAGGTATTCCTATCATAATCGTTACAAATCAATCTGGAATTTCCAGAAAATTACTTTCATGGGAAGATTATTGTTTAGTTAACCAAAAGATAATTGATGAATTAGGCAAACCTAATCCAATTTCAGCAATCTATGCTAATAGTCATATAAGTACAAACAAAGGTACTAATTGGAGAAAACCAAATCCTAATATGATTTCTCAAGCCTCTTTGGACTTGAAGATTAATTTACAAAACTCGATACTTATTGGTGATCGTTTAACTGATCTTCAAGCAGGCCATCGTGCAGGAATTAAAAAATTAATCCATGTAATGACAGGACATGGAATTACTGAGAGAGATCAAGTAATTAGGAATTTCAAAGATAGAATTTATCATGATTTAGAGATTGTATTTTTAAATAATCTATTGGAATTCCCCGTGAAACTCTTAGATTAGATATTGCCATTATTTAAAAAAATTTATGGAGAAAAAATATATTAATGAAAAACCCTTAAGAGCCTTGATTCTCTCGGCTGGATTTGGCTCAAGATTAAAACCAATTACAGATAATAAACCAAAATGTCTTGTCGAAATTGACAATAAACCAATAATAGAGCATTGGTTATTAAAGTTAGAAAAAATTGGTTGCGAAAAAGCATTGATTAATACTCATTATCTTTCTGAACAAGTAGATGAATTTCTATTAAATAGGAAATATACATCAATGGATATTCATACAACTTACGAAAAAAAACTTCGTGGAACAGCTGGAACTTTAATTAAAAATTTTAATTTTTTTAAGAACTCAAAAATTATAATGATGCATGTGGATAATATGACAAATTTTGATATCCAGAAAATTCTTGATTTTCATAATAAAAGACAAAAAGATAATTGTCTTTTTACAATGCTTACTTTTCGGACAGATGCTCCAAGCAGTTGCGGTATAGTTGTTGTTGATGAAGATATGATAATAAAAGAGTTCCATGAGAAAATTAATCAACCCCCAACAAATATTGCTAACGGTGCAATTTATATTTTTGATGATAATTTCCTTGAAATTTTGATCAATGATATTCCCTTTGCAAAAGACTTTAGTACAGAAGTAATACCATATTATGTTGGTAGAATTAGGACATATTTTACTACTAAGTTATTTATAGATATTGGTACTCCTGAAAGTCTAGCTTTTGCAAGATCTAAATTTAAAAGTAGTAATAAGTAGATTAGATTGAGGTAAAATAATGCTTAATGGAAATTTGCATAAAAATCTAAAGAAAAACTTTTATTAAATAATATATGTCACGACTTATGGAAGATAAATTAATAGATATTAATCAACTAAAGTGTTTAAGGGATTTTTCTCTAGGTTATGGACATTTTACTACTATTCATTCTGGACATATAAGATATTTAAAACACGCAAAATCACTAGCTTCTAAGTTGGTTATTGCTTTAAAAGGTGATGGAGATATTACTAATGAAGATAACTTACCCTATGAATTTAATCAAAAGGAAAGAGCTGAGGCTCTATTGATGTTAGATATTGCAGATGCAGTTCTTCTATTGAAAGACGAAGAGCTTTCAGAGATTGTTAAGGTTATAAGCCCTAAAATTCTAGTTCTTGGTAAGCAATTTGAAATTAACCCAGAAGTAGAAGTATCTAATTCTATTGATTTGTTAACCCGTCGTGGAGTGCCTGTGGTTTTTCATGGAGGAGATATTTCATATTCAAACACTGAGTTATTAAATAATTCAGATTCTGCTGTCCTTAAAAGAAAAAAAAAGCAATTTAAAACAGCTTGCGATAGGCATATGTTGACGAAAGAAAAACTAATAAATTCTATTTTGTCTTGGGAGAACACAAATTTGATAGTTATCGGAGATACCATCGTTGATAGGTATGTAGCTTGCGAAGCTTTGGGTATGAGTGCAGAAGCACCAGTAGTAGTGGTAAAGGAACTAAAGAAAAAAGACTTTTGCGGTGGGGCAGGAATAGTTGCTACTCATGTGCGCAATCTTGGCGCGAATTGTAAATTAATATCTGTAATAGGTAAAGATAGTAATGGAGATTTTATAAAACAAAGTATTAAAGAGGAAAATATAGGAGATGGTCTAGTAATTGATGAGACTAGACCTACAACTTTTAAGAAAAGATATGTAGTTGAAAATCAGAAATTATTTAGAGTAACTAGACTCGAACAATCTGAATTGAATAAAAATATCGAAGAAAAAGTTATTATGGAGCTCGAGGATGCAGCAAAGAATGCTAATGGGATAATCATTTCTGATTTTGTATATGGTGTCATAACTCCAAATGTTTTGAAGAAAATCATTGAATTAGCAGAAAAATATAAATTACATTTATTTGGCGATCTTCAATGCAGCAGTCAAATAGGATCAATAATGAAGTTCAAAGACTTCAGTTTATTATGTCCAAATGAGAGAGAAGCTAGGATCGCTTTACATGAGAAGAATTTAGATTTGGAAGCTTTAAGTTTAAAAATAATTAAAGAAACAAATGCTGATAAATTAATTATGAAATTAGGTTCTGATGGTTTTATAGCTTATGAAAAAGTGAATAAAAAACTCAAAAGTCAACCTTTCCCTGCTTTGTGTGCGAATCCTATAGATGTTGCTGGGGCAGGTGATTCATTATTGGCTGTAATGTCAGTGGGTCTCTCGAGCTCACAGGATATGATGAAAACTGCAGCCATAGCTTGTTGCATGACTTCTTTAGCAGTAAGAAGGATGGGAAATAAACCTATAAATAGTGAGGAATTAATTAATCATATAAATGAAACTATATAGTTAGTTAAATAGTAGAAGAACTAAAGTTGAGTATTTTAGAAAAAAATTATTGAATCATTACATATCCTTTCGAACATCGTATAGAAGATTTTAAAATTTAAGTTTTTTTCTACAGCATGATAAATTTATTAAATCAAACATGAAATAATTTGAAAATTCTAATTACAGGTGGGTGCGGCTTTAAAGGAACAGTACTGATAGAGAAACTGCTTGAAGATGGGCATGAAATTTTGAATATAGATAACAGATGGTTCGGAAATTATCTTGATGATCATCCAAGATTAAAAAATATAAAATGTGACATAAGAGATATGAAGGTAGATTATTTTTATGGCGTAGAAAGGATAATTCATCTTGCAAATATAGCTAATGATCCAGCTGTCGATTTAAATCCTGTCATGAGTTGGGAAGTTAATGTCTTAGCTGGTCAAAGATTAGCTGAAAATGCTATTAAATCGGGAGTAAAACAAATTATTTACGCAAGTTCAGGGAGTGTCTATGGAATTAAAGATGAAGAAAAAGTAACTGAAGAGCTAGATTTAGTACCAATTTCAGTTTATAACAAGACAAAAATGGTAGCTGAAAGAGTGTTTCTCTCATATTCTGATAGAGTGCAGATTCATTGCATTAGACCTGCTACGGTTTGTGGATTATCTAAAAGAATGAGATTGGACGTTAGTGTAAATTTGCTTACTTTTCAAGCGTTAAGAAACAAGAAAATAACTGTTTTTGGAGGGTCCCAAACTAGACCCAACATACATATTGATGACATGATTAGAGTATATGAGCATTTTTTGAGGAATTTTGAAATTAAAAGTGGCTTTTTTAATGCTGGATTTGAAAATATTTCAATTTTAGATATTGCTAAGTTAATTAAATCCAAGATTGATTGCGAAATAGAAGTAAAGCCCTCAAATGATCCTAGAAGTTATAGACTCGATTCTTCAAAACTAATGTCGACTGGATTTGAACCTTTTAAAGGTATATCAGATGCAATTGATGAAATAATTAATGCTTATAAAAAAGGATTACTAGAAGATAAAGAAGAATTTTATACAGTAAAGTGGATGAAAAAAAATCAATTCAAATAACACCAAAAAACAAATAAAGAATTTAAAAAAAAATTATTGGTCTGATATAGTTTTATAAGGTGTATAAATTTAATGAAAGAGATAGATTTTATAAGTAATTTGCATAAGAGTACTAAAAGAAATTATTTAGCGAGAGTTAATAACGAGAAATTTCCGAAAGCTAAAGCTGCAGAACTAGCCAAGAAATGGGACTTTGAATATTGGGATGGTGATAGATCTATAAACTATGGTGGTTACAAATATATTGAAAATAGATGGAATTGTGTTATCAATAATTTATGTAATTTCTATGATCTCCCTGAGAAGGCTAAGATTCTAGATATTGGATGTGGCAAAGGCTTTTTTTTATACGACTTAATGAAGTTAAGGCCTATGTTTGAAATTAAAGGAATTGATATTTCTAAATATGCCATTAAAAATTCAAAACCTGAAATTAAAGAAAATCTTCTTGTTGGCAATGCAACTCAACTACCATGGCCAGATAATTATTTTGATCTGGCTGTTTCTTTTAACACTTTACATAATTTATATAGTTTTGAATTAGAGAAGGCACTGAAAGAAATGGAAAGAGTAGGAAAAAATAAATATCTTTGTGTAGAGAGTTATAGAAATGAGGAAGAAAAAGCTAATTTACTTTATTGGCAAGTGACTTGTGAGGCATTTAATACTCCTGAAGAATGGAAATGGTGGTTTAAAAAAACTAACTATAATGGTGAATATTCATTTATATATTTTGAATAGAAAGAATTTTTATGGAAACTGCAGCAGCTATTCTAATAGCCCAGAATAAACCTTTAATTATAGAGAAAGTTAAAATTCAAGATAAATTAAAAATCGGACAAGTTCTTGTAGAAGTATATGTGAGTGGAATATGCGGTTCGCAAATTGGAGAAATTGACGGGGTAAAGGGAGAAGATAAGTACCTTCCTCATTTGATGGGACATGAAGGATGCGGTAGAGTTATGGAAGTTGGACCTGGAGTAAATACAGTAAAGCAAGGAGATAAAGTTGTATTACATTGGAGAAAAGGATCAGGTTTAAATTCTGAATTACCAGAATACTACTTATCAGAAAAGAAAATAAATGCTGGTTGGGTAACTACATTTAATAAATTTTCAGTAGTTAGTGAAAATAGGTGTACAAAAATACCAGAATATATATCTAACGATGAAGCTTCCTTATTTGGCTGTGCAGTAACAACTGGTTTTGGTGTTGTCGAGAATAACGCAAAAATTAAAATGGGAGAATCTGTAGTTGTTTTAGGAGCAGGAGGGATTGGGCTTAATATCATACAGGCTGCAAATTTATTAAATGCTTTTCCTATTATTGCGGTTGATTTGCATGAAAAAAGATTAGCACTCGCAAAAAGTTTTGGTGCAACTCATCTAATTAATTCAAGTCAAGAGGACTTTGCTTTGAAAATAAAAGAAATTTCTCCAGAACTTGATGTTTTTGTTGATAATACTGGATTAGGTAAGATTATAGAAAAGGGATATCAACTTATTAATAATAAGGGGAGGTTAATACTAGTTGGAGTTCCAAAAATTGGAGATAATATTAATATTTTCTCATTACCTCTTCATTTTGGAAAAAAGATAACTGGTTCATTTGGAGGAGAATCTAATCCTGAATTTGATATACCTAGATATATAAATCTTTTAAAAAATAAAAAGATATCCTTAAAAGGATTAATAACGGAGAGATATAACTTAAATGATATCAATAAAGCTATTGAAAGAATCAGAGCTGGCAAAACTGTCGGAAGGGTTTTAATTGATTTTTAGGGTGCGCTAATTTCAAGAAAAGTTTAAAAATAATTCGCAATGATAGGATACTCAGATTATTATTATTTAGTTTGCCGTATATTATTACTGTAGTATGGCCGTATAAGTTATTATGTATAACAAACTTAATTTAATCTCAATATCCTTAAGAAAAAAAATAATTAACACTTCTGCGAGATGTAATATTCCACATTTAGGTTCATGTTTATCCTGTATTGATATTTTAGTTTATCTTTATTGGGAAGAATTAAAATTGTTTATCAAAGATTCTACTAATATGAGTAGGGACAGATTTGTTCTAAGCAAGGGACATGGGGCTCCTGCATTATTTCAAGTTTTAGCTGAAAAAGAATTTTTTGATAGGAAATTGCTTGAGGAATTTGGCGAGCCTGGAAGCGTTTTCCATGAACATCCTCCAAAACCTGGATTGATTGCAGGAATTGAAGCTGCGACAGGCTCCTTGGGACATGGTTTTTCTATGGCACTTGGGATGGCCCTAGCTGAGAAAATTAATTCATTGAATTTCTATACATATGCTTTAATAAGCGATGGTGAATGTAATGAAGGTACTATTTGGGAAGCTGCTATGCTAGCAGCCTCAAATAAAGTAAATAAATTAACTGCAATAATAGACTTTAACAAGTGGCAAGCTACTGGAAGAAGTAAAGAAATAATGGCTTTAGAGCCTCTTGACGAAAAATGGAGATCATTTGGTTGGCATGTCATTGAAATCAATGGACACGATTTTAATGAGATGAAGATTGCTTTTGAAACTTGTAAATCTGTAGAAAATAAACCTAGTATTATTATTGCCCATACTATAAAAGGTAAAGGAATTTCATTTATGGAAGATGATAATAATTGGCATTATAGAATTCCTAACCAAGAGGAATTGAATTTAGCTATTAAGGAACTTGAAAATATATCATGAGAAATACTTTTGCCAAAACAATTTATCAAATAGCTTTAAAAGATAAAAATGTAGTTTTGCTTTCTGGAGATATAGGGAATAAAATGTTTGATCAATTTAAAAAAGATTGTCCAAAACAATTTATAAATTGCGGGATAGCGGAGGCTAATATGATGAGCGTTGCCGCTGGCATGGCTCTATGCAATTTAAGACCAATTATTTATACAATCACACCTTTTACTACAATTAGATGTCTCGAACAAATAAAAATTGGAGTAGCTTATCATAAAGCCCCTGTAGTTATAGTAGGAACTGGCTCTGGACTTTCTTACTCAGAATTGGGTCCAACTCATCACTCTTTGGATGATATCGCAATTTTAAAAACAGTTCCTGAAATTAATATCCTTGCGCCATCAGATAGCATAGAACTAGAAAAGTTTTTGAGAGAAGCCGTAAAGAGTGAATTGCCTACATATATAAGAATTGGTAAAAAGGGAGAACCTAATCTTCATTCTTTAGTTAATAATATTGCTATTGGTAAGGCAAACTTTTTAAAAGAGGGAAAAGATTTTATTAT
>CACGGY010000043.1 GCA_902572675.1 uncultured Prochlorococcus sp.
CCTCGTTAAAGAAGGTTGCAGGTCTATTTTTTGTCCGGTCTATAAATTGATCTGGAACCACTATATCAAGTGGCCTTATCTGTTCTTGTAATGAACCAACTGCTGATGGAGCAATAATCCATCTTACTCCTATTGACCTTAAAGCCCAAATATTAGCTTTGTAAGGGATTTCAGAAGGATTTAATCCATGCGTTCTGCCATGTCTAGGAATGAATGCTATTTCTAGATTTCCGAGATTATATACTTTTATTGAATCAGAAGGTTTACCATAGGGAGTATTGATTTCTACTTCTCTTAAGAACTCTATTTGATCCATTGAATAAAATCCACTCCCACCAATCACTCCTAATCTTGATTTTTCAATTGGTAATAAATGTTCTTTATTCATAGTGATGTAAATGACTTTTAATCATCTGGTACTAATTGGAGGAGGACACACAAATGTTCTTTTATTGAAGAAATGGTTAATGTCTCCGAAATTAATGCCAGAAATTCCTGTTTCAATTATATCTAGAGATTCTCATTTAGTTTATTCGGCGATGTTCCCATCGGTGATTTCAAAATCGATAACTTTAGAAGAAAGTTTAATTGATATAAAATCTTTAGCAAAAAATGCAAAAGTATCTTTCATAGAAGAAGAAGTAAAGGATATTGATTTTAATTTAAAGAAAATTGTTTTAAGTAATAGACCTTCAGTTAACTATTCGAAGTTGGTGCTCAATTATGGAAGTCAAACAATAATTCCAAAAGAATTTGAGTCACTAGTAAAAAATAGAAATGCTTTTTCAATTAAACCTTTTTTAAGTGCTTATGAATTAATACAAGAAGAGGACAATTTTGATTCATGTATTGAACTTCCATTTGTAATAGTTGGGAGTGGCCTTGCAGCAATTGAAGTATCATATGCTTTGAGAAAAAGATGGAGAGATAGACCTTTAAAATTACTATGTAATGTAAGAAAGATTAATAATACAATTCTAAAAAGTTTGCGGAATTACAATATTGATTTAGTAGATAACCTTAATTTCGATTATGGCAAGATCCTTTTATGTACTGGGAATACATCTCCTTCATGGGCCAAAAAAAAATTATTAGATTCGGATTCACATGGGCGAATAATCACGAATCAGAATTTGCAGTTGAAAAGTTTTTCTGGAATTTTTGCTGCGGGTGATTGTGCAGTTATAGATTCAGCAAAAAGACCAGCATCTGGAGTTTTTGCCGTAAAAGTTGTAAATACATTAGTCCAAAATCTAAAAAAGGATATTGAAGGGAGACCATTAAAAAAGTGGTTTCCTCAAAGGATCGGATTGCAAATAGTTAATATATTTCCAAGCCATCATTCAAAGGCTTTTGCTATTTATCGTAATTTTGTTTTTGGCCCTTCTTATCTTTTTTGGATTTTAAAGCATAAAATTGATCTGAAATTCATAAACAACCTTAAATCAAAAAGGTTAATGATGAAAAGTAGTATGAAAAATATTTCATTGAATGATTGCAGGGGATGTGCTGCTAAAATTCCTCAGTTTATTTTGAATAAATCATTAATAAAATCTAGTTTAGATTCTTTTGCCTCATCCCCTGAAGATTCTGCTGAAATATATCAAAATAGTCAAGATATTATCTTGCAAAGTATAGATGGATTTCCTGCTTTGGTAAGTGATCCTTGGCTTAATGCAAAAATTACTACTTTGCATGCTTGCTCTGATTTGTGGGCATGCGGAGCAAAACTTTCATCCGCGCAGGCTTTAATTTCATTACCAAAAGTTGAAAGAGAATTTCAGAGTTATCTCTTTTATCAATCCCTTCAAGGTATTAAATCAACAGTCGAGGATCATGGAGGTGAATTACTTGGAGGCCATACTTTCGAGGCAAGAAGCTTAGTAAATAAACCTTATTCATTGGGAATAGATATTTCTTTAACAGTTCAAGGTATTTTAAAAAATGGACTAAAACCATGGCTTAAATCTGGAATGAATATTGGAGATATTCTCATGATGTCTAGACCTTTGGGCGTTGGGATTTACTTTGCAGGTCAAATGCAAAATATTAATATGCTAGGTAGTTATTCTGAAATAATTAATAATTTACTAAAGAGTCAGCAATATTTGATTGATGAAATTTATCTTCTTCAAAATCAATTTAAAGAATCAATAGTCAACGCTGCGACTGACATTACTGGATATGGATTTATTGGACATCTTAAAGAAATGGTTGAATCATCTAATTTAATTAGGCAAAGCAATAATCTTGAGCAACTAAAAGTTTTATTAGATTTATTTGCATTTCAAGCTTATCCTGGAGTATTTGATTTAATAAGAAAAGATGTTAAAAGTACTTTCTTTGAATCTAATAAAGAAATTTTTGACAAAATTTATAAAGTAAATAAGCAAAAAAGAATAATTAATTTTTTAAACGAAAATTCATTAGATCAACAGACTTTTAACGAGATAATATCATTACTATTAGATCCTCAAACATGCGGCCCCCTGTTGATTAGTTGCAATCGTAAATATGAAAATGTTCTAAAGGATAAATGGTACAAGGTTGGAGAAGTTGTAAAAATGTAATTAATTTCTATTAAATTTGTCAATTTCCAAATATCTTAATCTTTTGATTTCCTTTCCCATCTCCTTCCCTGGATCCCATCCTTCTTTTTTTAATGATTCTCCATCTTTTTTTGATTTTATGAATTTGTAAATAAATAACCACTTAAATAAGTTACGCCAGTATGGTCCTCCATCACAAATTAGTAATTTGACTGTCTCATCATTAAGGTTTCTGTCCTCAATAAATTCTGTCCAACTTGATGGAGAAAAATGATTGAAATTTTTTTGGTTTGTATTTAATATCTTTTTGATATTTAAATAATCTTCTAATATTTTTATCTCACTATTATTTACCAAAAATCTTTGACATGCTTTTTCTAAATCTTCCGAATCTTTTAATAAGTAAAGCATATGATTTCCCTTTAACTTCTTAATCCAATTTAGTCCTCTTACAAACCTTTTATCGACTTTAATATTTTCATTTAAGATTGAGATAATTTCCCATTCATGAATTATCGAAATTACATTAGTCAAATTATCGTGTTTACATATTTCAGCTAGTTCCATCCTTATTCGTATGCCTAGTGCAGGAGGGTAAATCATTTTCTGATGAGTTTCTGAAGTTTTCCATGGCCATTTTCTAACTGTTTCTTGAGATTGTTTGAGGGATTTATTTGAAATATTGAAATTTAACCTTGAAGCATATTTTGCACATCTAATTAATCTACTTGGATCATCTGAAATACTATTATTGTGAAGTAAGTTCAATCTTTTACTTTTTATATCAGAAATTCCTCCATAAAGATCATAGATTTTCTTTGTCGAGACCTCGAAGGCGATTGAATTTATAGTGAAATCTCTCCTCTTAAGATCCTCCTCAATAGTACTTTTATTTACCGTAGGATTTAAGCCTGGAGCAGAATAAATTTCTTTTCTTGCAGAAGCAATATCAATTTTATAGTCATTAATATTTATTTCTACAGTGTTGTATAAATTAAATTCCTTGATTAAACATAAATCTACATTTACAATATTTTTTTTTATAAATTTTGCAAGAGAAATAGATGATCCTTCAATAACAAGATCAATATCTATAGGTTTAGAAAACGATTTTTTGTGGAATTTACTAATTAATAAATCTCTTAAATAACCGCCAACAAAAGCTACTTTAGTATTGTTATTAGATTCTATGTATTTAGCAATTAGGTTATATAGATTAAATGGAGTTTTGATTAATTCCCCTTGGATGTAAGCAGAGATATCGTTCATGAGTTTTAACTTACATAACGAATTGGAGCTAATCTGGGATCTAGAATCTTACTTCCTTTATCACCAAATTTTACTGCTAGAGATATTTTTTCCCCACTCCCAAAAATATGTATGATTTCACCTTTCCCAAACTTTGAGTGAATTAGCTTATCTCCAACTATCCAGCTTTTCCCTTTACTGGGACCTGAATATAATTTCCTTACTGCATTTATTGGTTTGTTAACAAATTCATTTGAATTGTTTCGATCAACTCTAGTTAAACGATCAAGATGCCAATCTCTTCTAATTGAAGCACCACCAGTTTGTGGTAATTCTCCATCCATTAAATCTTCAGGTATTTCTGAAAGAAATATTGAAGGAATTGTTGCTTCACGCATTCCACCCCATAATCTTCTTTCTCTGGCATGACTTAAGAAAACTCTTTCTTTAGCTCTAGTAATACCTACATAGCATAATCTTCTTTCCTCTTCAAGAAGTGAGGGAGTATCTATTGATCTATGGCTAGGGAAGAGACCTTGTTCTAGCCCAGTGATAAAAACATTTTGAAATTCTAAACCTTTACTATTGTGAAGAGTCATGAGAGTTACAGAGTTGGGATTATTTTTCTTCGTATCATTATCAGTTGTTAAGGCTGCTGTAGAAAGAAATCCCTCTACATCTCCACTTTCTGTTTCTTCTTCATATTGAGTAGCTGCATTAATTAGTTCTTGTAAGTTATTTCTTCTATCTTCAGATTCTTCAGTCCCACTAGAGAGCAAGTCATTTAAATAACCACTTTTTTCTAATATAAGTTGTAGTAGTTGAGCGGGGCCTGAATTTTCTAGGTAACACAGTAGATCATTCATAACTTCAGTAAATTTATTAATTCCTTTTGATGATCGGCCTATTGTTTCTTCAAGACTTTGCTTATCATTAAGAACCTCCCATAATGGGATATTTAACCTATTAGATAGTTCATTAAGTTTTTGAATAGTAGTCTTACCAATCCCTCTTCTAGGAACATTTATGATTCGTAAAAGACTAACGTTATCTGAAGAATTAACTAGAACTTTCAAATATGCTATTGCATCTTTAATTTCTCTTCTATCATAAAAACGTAATCCTCCAAAAATTGTATAAGGAATGCGCCACCTTACAAGAGATTCTTCTAATACTCTTGACTGAGCTCTGGTTCGATATAAAATTGCAAAATTTTTCCAAATTGGGTTTTGATTATAGTTATTGAGTGATTTTATTTTATTGGTAATTGCTTCTGCCTCGGAAATTTCATCATCACAGCTGAGTAAGGTTAAAAGTTCCCCTTTTTCTTTTGTAGCCTTTAAAACTTTTTCAATTCTTTCAGAGTTGTTTTCAATTAGTGAGTTTGCGGCATCAAGGATATTAGAAGATGACCTATAATTTTCTTCTAATTTAATTAAAGATGATTTTGTATCATCGTTGATTGAAGTTTTAAAATCCTCTTGAAAACCAATTAAAATTCTGAAGTCAGCTGCTCTGAAACTATAAATACTTTGATCAGCATCCCCAACTACAAAAATTGACCGATCTTCCCAATTGAAGAATTTTTTTGGTTCAGTATTTCCAGCCGTAATTAATTTTATAAGTTCATATTGTGTTCTATTTGTATCTTGATATTCGTCAACTAAAATATGTTTAAATCTTTTGTGCCAGTAATCTCTGACTATATCATTTTGCCTTAATAAGAAAACAGGTAAAAGTAGAAGATCATCAAAGTCTAAAGAATTATTTTTTGAGAGCGAAATTCTATATCTCTTGTAGGCTTCTGCAACTGTTTTATCAAAATTATTATCTGCTTTTTCTAAAAGATCATTCGAAGTTAGGCATTGATTTTTAGCATTACTTATTAATCTTTTAATCTTTTTGGGATCATATCTTTTTGGGTCAAGATTCATATCTTGACTGATAATTTCTTTTACTAATGTTTGAGAATCTGTTTCATCGTAAATTGAAAATTGCCTCGTCCATTTTAGGCCTTCTGGATCAGTATATTTTTCAATATCGAATCTCAGAAGTCTTGAAAATAAAGAATGGAAAGTACCGATCCAAAGGTTCTGAAGCCTCTCTTGGTGAACGTTTGCTCTTAATTGATTTTGATCAATTTCTTTGAGAGTTGTCCAAGGCTGACCAAATTGATTAAAAGCTAATTCTTGGGCTAGAAGAACCTCTAATCTTGCTTTCATTTCTTTAGCAGCTTTATTAGTAAAGGTCACTGCAAGAATGTTATAAGGATCTATAGAGTTACCCTCAATAAGGTTTGCAATTCTATGAGTAAGAGCCTTAGTTTTTCCGCTACCTGCACCTGCTACAACTAATAGTGGTCCATAAACATGTTTTACTGCTTGAAGTTGTTGATTGTTTAGGGACTTAAAAAGGAAATTGTTGGTTTGAGGCACTTTTGGAAGGGTTTTTCAAAAATCAGAATTTACTATGAGATTCAGATTCCGTTTCTAGATCTTCTAACGCTTTTTTTAAATTTATAAGTTCATTATTGTTATTAATTATTTCTTCAAATTTATTTTGAGGCATCTTTAACTTCATACTTCTGTCTAAAATTTCTTTTTCCAGTCTCTTTTTATATGAGGAAATAAGTTTCTTTGATAATGTTAGATCTTGTTTATCCAAAACTTTATAAAAATGTAGTTTCATATTAGCGGAAAAAAATTTTTTATTTGAATTATTTCAACTATCACTTTGGAATGAAGTTATTAATTAAGAAGCGTTGCGTTAATTTTGAAATCGTATTGTTTTTACTAGCTTTGTATTAGTCTTAAGATCGATCTTTAAATTTTCACTTCAGGAATGTCAGTTTCAAAGAAAAATCAACTATTGTCCGCTGATAAGAAATTAAATGATTTAAGCAATATAAAAGAATTTATTAATAGTGCAAACTCAAGATTAGATGCAATAACTTCTATAACAAGTAATTCACATGCAATTGCAGCAGACGCTGTAACAGCAATGATTTGTGAAAATCAAGACTCAGTTAATTCAAAAATATCTTTAAATACAACTAACAAGATGTCCGTTTGTTTAAGAGATGGAGAAATAATCCTAAGGATTGTTGCTTATCTTTTAATTTCTAATGACGAATCAGTTTTAGAAAAAAGTTGTTTAAAGGATCTTAAAAATACTTATCTTGCTCTTGGGGTACCTTTAAGAAATGCAAGAAGGGTTGTTGAATTAATGCGAGATGCAACAATCTCTGATTTAAATTCAACAGTTAATAATATGCAAGGAAACAAAGGCTTTCTTCCTGAATTAGTATCTGAAACAAAGTTTCAATTTGAAAGGATAATTAATCTTTTAAACTAGCTAAATTCCTTATCTCTGAAGTATGTGATGTCTGTATTACTGAGTTATTTTCCAGATTTCTAATAGTAGAAAATCTGGATCTTATGTGAGTGGATAAAAAGGAAATTATTTCTTCGGAAACTTTTGATTTGTAGATAGTTTTAATGTGTAAATTATTTTGTTCATCAAAAAAATAATTGGATGATGAAATAAAGGATTCTGTATAACCTTTATTTCGTAAAACAATTCCTGTATTCTCATCCTTTGGTAAGAATATCAAAATAGTTTCATCTCCCTCACTCATATTATCTTCTTCCCAATCACTAAAAGCTTGCCATTTTACAGAAATGGCTATGCTCTTTGTGTTTAAACTTAATTTGTAATTTTTAAAAATTTGAATAACTTTTTTATTTTTTGAGTTGATATTTTTAATGTATATTTTACTAGTTGTGTTTTCAAATTCCTGAAAAGCCAAAGTATGAGTACTTCGTATGGATTTCCACTCTCCTATACTTTTATCAATGAATTGATTAATTGTTGTTAGATTCTTCGTCAAGTTTATCTTCTACGGAATGATTTTCTGCTTTTTGAATCATTCTTACCATTGAATCAACCATTAATCTCTTAGCAGAAGTTACTTTTAATCCAGAAGGAGTGGTTGATATTTGTTCTCCAGGGCGATCATGTGAAGTTGGTCTAAATGGAGTCATCTAATGTCTTTTAAAAAAATTAATCGATATCTATTCTTGCATGAATTGTTATTTATAAAGTTTTTGTTTGCAAAAATGTCATATCTCTCTTCTTTAATTACTCAATTTTTAACTGTTTTTTATTTAGGCATTTTATTTTTTGCTAATCCTGAAATAGTAGCTAATGCAAACATTCCTAAAAGAGCTACTCCTAGAAATAATCCTGCTCCCTGACTAACACCAGCTCCTACAGCTACTAGTATGGAATCACTAATTAGAAGACTTATTAATAATGCTGGAGTGAATATTTTCCAGCGTGTTCCTCCAATACCAATTGCGTAGCTTAGAAAATCAAAAAGTCCAGTCATTAGTAGACCTGTCATGAGAAAGAAATTTTCTTCTAGTTGGTTTTGATTAAAACTTTCAATTTTTTTCATCGCTTTTGGACCTACTAAATTCCTTACAGGGACTCGCCCATAATTTCTTGCAATAAAGAAGGCAGCCTGGCAAAAAACGATATCAGAAAAAATTATTGTCATATAACCTTTTTGAAATCCTAATAATGAGCCGGCTAGCAGAGAATAAGCTGAACTTGGAAGAGCTGGTAAAATAATACTTATTCCTCTTAGTACGAAAATTCCAAAGGGTGCCCAAATTCCCATACTTTCTATTTTGTTCCTGAGGGGTTCAATTCCATAATTTTGGATTAAATAAATCAATATAATAAATATTGCGATAAAAAAAACTACTGAGAGAAATTTCTGTATTTTATTCATTATTTTCAATTAAATTTATTGGAAGTAAATTCTCAATTTAATATTTGATTGTATCTATAATAGAAGTACTAATCAATAAAAATTTTTACAAA
>CACGGY010000044.1 GCA_902572675.1 uncultured Prochlorococcus sp.
TTCAAGAAGCATGGCAATTAGCTAAAAAATATATAAAGAACGAATCTTATAAACTTATCATTCTTGATGAAATTAATATTGCTACAAAACTTGGTTATCTTGCACCAGAAGAAATAATCACTTTTTTAAAAAACTTAAATAATAGAAAAAATCATATTGTTTTAACTGGAAGGGGAGCATCTGATTCAATTATCAATTACGCTGATCTTGTTACAGAAATGAAACTAGTAAGACACCCTTTTAAAGAACAAGGAATAAAAGCACAAAAGTGTGTTGAATTTTAGTTAAAGCAAATTATTATTTAAATTTTCTTTGGGCAGGTTTAGAAATGTTTAAAGACGCAAGCAATATCTGAACAAAAAATAAATTTGGTGCATTTACTTGCTAAGGTCTTAAAAGTATAATTATTGAATGACTTACAAAAGAGTTCTCTTAAAACTTAGTGGTGAAGCACTAATGGGCGAAAAACCTTATGGTATTGATCCTGCTATAGTTCAGTCAATTGCTGAGGATGTTTCAAAAGTAGTCAAAAATAATGTACAACTCGCAATAGTTGTTGGGGGTGGAAATATTTTTAGGGGTCTAAAAGGGTCCGCAGATGGCATGGATAGAGCGACGGCTGATTATGTTGGAATGCTCGCAACAGTAATGAATGCAATTTCACTTCAAGATGGTTTAGAAAGAGTAGGAGTTGCAACCAGAGTTCAAACTGCAATTGAAATGCAGGAAATTGCAGAACCCTACATTAGAAGAAGAGCTATGAGACACCTTGAAAAAGGAAGAGTTGTAGTATTCGGAGGTGGATGCGGAAATCCATTTTTCACAACTGACACTACAGCTGCTCTCAGAGCAGCAGAGATAAATGCTGAAGTTGTCATGAAGGCTACCAAAGTTGACGGAGTATATAATTGTGATCCTAATAAATTTAAAGACGCAAAAAAATATCCTACTCTTAGTTATCAACAGGTTCTTAGTGATGAAATCGCAGTTATGGATAGTACTGCAATTGCTCTATGCAAAGATAACAATATCCCTATTATGGTATTTGATATATTCAAAAAAGGGAACATCTCTAAAGCTGTTGCTGGGGATCCTATAGGTTCATTAATTAGTTAAAGCTTATTTAAATTTTTTATTATGAAAGAACAAGAAATTAAAGAAAATATGAATAAAAGTATTGAAGCAACGCAAAGAAACTTTAATACAATTAGGACTGGCAGAGCTAATGCTTCATTATTAGATAGGGTAAGTGTTGAGTACTACGGAGCAGAAACGCCAATCAAATCACTTGCGACAATAAGCACTGTTGATTCACAAACAATTTCAATACAACCGTTTGATATTTCATGTTTACAAGCTATAGAGAAATCTATTTCTATGAGTGATTTAGGTATTACTCCAAATAATGACGGAAAAGTAATAAGAATCAATGTTCCTCCTCTAACAGAAGAAAGAAGAAAAGAATTCTGTAAATTAGCCTCAAAATATGCAGAGGAAGGAAAAGTAGCTTTGAGAAATATTAGAAGAGATGCTGTTGATAAAGAAAAAAAAGACGAAAAAGATGGGCTTATTTCAATTGACGAATCGAGGGATAATCAATCTGAAATTCAGAAAATTACTGATAAATATATTGCCTTAATAGAATCTAAATTATCTGAAAAAGAGAAAGAAATTCTAAAAGTTTGATAAGATTTGATGTTGTAATAATTGGTGGAGGTTTATCAGGATCTTCCACTGCTCTTAACCTATCAAAGAAAGGATATTCTGTTTTAATTATTGAAAAAGAAAAATTCCATGAATACAAGCCATGCGCAGGTGGGATGGCATCCTCAATGCAAAGATTTATTCCTATAGATATAGAAGATTCCATAGAATCAAAAATTAAGAATGTCGAATTCAGATGGAAGTCCTCAGATAATGTAACTGCTGATCTGACTGGTGAATCTCCATTTTGGATTATTAAAAGAGAGAAACTTGATCAATTATTACTTAATGAGTCCTTGAAGAATGGAGTTCAAATAATGAGAAAAGTATTGATAGAAAAAATCATAAAAAAAAATGATAAATGGGAAATTATATGCAATAACAAAATAAAATATACATCAGAATTTCTTGTTATTGCAGATGGTTCCCAATCAGAATGGGCAGGATATTTTAATTTAGGGCCAAGAAAACCTAAATTCGCGAACACAATCTCATTAAGATTGAAAGGATTAGGTGAAATACCTAGAGATGCAGTTAGATTTGAGTTTGGATTTATAAAATATGGGTTTGCATGGGCATTCCCTCTCAGAGAAAGCATAAATATTGGTTTAGGTACTTTTATAAATAATGGTCTTTTAGAAAATCAGGCTATAAATAAACAAGTGATCAAAAGTTTCGGTTTTGATGATTTTCCTCATAAAACAATTAGTAAGAAACTAAGAATATGGAACGGCTTCCACTCAATTAATGGTGATAAAGTTTTAGCTGTTGGGGATGCAGCCTCTTTATGTGATCCATTTTTAGCTGAAGGAATTAGACCATCTTTAATTAGCAGTTTTTATGCTGCAGAATACATAGATCAGTGCATAACAGGAAAAGTAGATGATTTAAATCTTTATACAAAAAAAATTAACAACTGTTGGGGGAAATCAATGGCTTGGGGAAGGAGAATAGCCCAGGTATTTTATAGATTTCCCAGAACTGGATACCAATTAGGTGTCAAAAGAAAAACAGCACCTAAACGTATTGCTCAAATATTATCAGGAGAAATGAGTTATGAAGATATTGCAAAAAGAGTGATCAGAAGACTTTTAACAAAAAGTGGGGCTTAATTATTTTTCAATTCAAACTTGAATTTAGTTAGCAGAAATTAATTTATGATTTTTAATTTCTGAATATCTTTTAAGTAGCAGCTCTTCCAATTCTTCTATAGCCTTACTGAAACCAGTAATACCTTCACTAAGCTTCTCGCTTGCCATTTGATCTTCCAACATATTTAGTCTGAAATCTTTTTCTTCAAATTCGTAGTCAAAAGAATTATTTTTTTGGGTAGTTACACATAATTTTCTAATTAACTCTCCTTTTTCTTTTTTTAGTTCCTCAAGGAATTTTGGTGCGATTGTTAAAAGGTCGCAACCTGCTAATTCTTTTATTTCGTCAAGATTTCTAAAACTGGCTCCCATAACTTCTGTCTTGAATCCCTTTTCTTTAAAGTACTCGTAAATTTGTGTAACCGAAATAACACCTGGGTCTTCAGCACCAACAAAACTAGTTATACCAGTTTTGGCTTTATGCCAATCCAATATGCGGCCAACGAACGGAGAAATTAGAGTTATATTTGCTCTGGCACAAGTTACAGCTTGGCAGAAGTTAAAAAGTAAAGTTAAGTTGCACTTAATACCTTCTTTTTCTAAAATTTCAGCTGCCTTAATTCCTTCCCAAGTTGCGGCAATTTTAATCAAAATTCTTTCCTTTTCAATTCCAAAGTTTTTGTAAAGATTGATCAATTTTCTCGCTTTTTCTACTGTAGCTTCAGTATCAAAGCTTAATCTTGCATCAACTTCAGTAGATACTCTCCCTGAAATAATTTTCAATATTTCTTTTCCAAAAAATACTGAAACTTGGTCAACAGTTTCTTTAATTAATTCAATTTCAGAGAATCCCTGGGGCAATGCATTTTCTGAACTTTCTAAAGCTTTATCAATTAATTTCACATAATCAGGGTTTTTGGCAGCAGCAAGTATTAGCGATGGATTGGTGGTGGCGTCCCTTGGTTGAAATTTTTTTATGGAATCTAAATCTCCAGTATCAGCAACAACAACGGTCATTGAGGATAATTGTTCTAAAATTGATTTCATATCTAGATAATCATATATATATAAACTAGCTTTTATTCTTTATGAAATCATCAGATAATGAACAAATTATTTATAAAATTGGTAAATTTTAGGGTTTTTTAACAATCATTCCTTGATTTTTAATCCTAGGAGGTATTTTTTCAATAACTATCAAACTCTCGATGATTTCTTTCGCAACTGGTACTGCAACAGTTGAACCATATGCATATGCTTTAGATGGCTCATCAACGACGACAAGAACAGCATATTTTGGATCATTAACTGGTAAGGTCGCGATAAAACTACAAACTTTTTTGCTTGTATAAGATCCATTTAAGGCTTTTTGAGAAGTGCCCGTTTTCCCAGCTATCCTATATCCCTCGATTTTTACTCCAGATCCACTTCCTTTATCAACTACGCTCTCCATCCATTCAAGAACAGTTTTAGAAACCTCGTGTGAAAAAAATTGTTTTTTTGGATTTTTATTAAATCTTTCTTTGAAAGTTGAGGTTACATGAGGAGTCACTTCAAAACCTCCATTTGCTAAAGCCGCATGAAGTTGAACCAATTTAAGTGGCGAGATTGAGAAACCTTTACCAAAAGAAGTTACTGCAGGCTCAATTGATTGATTTACAAATAAATCTTTTCTCTTTAGTTGGCCAGCAGTTGATTCAAATAAATCAGTCTCTAAATTTTTATTTATACCTAAATTTTCTAGCCAATCCCAATAAATTGTGGGGTCTAAATTTTGCATTATTTTTACCATCCCAACATTACTTGAAACCTGCAAAACTCTTGGATAGTCAATGTATCCATTACCTTTTTTATCCCAATTAGAAAGTGTCCATCCTCCAATATTAATTTTTCCGATATCTTCAACTAATCCATTTTTCTGAATTACTTTTTCTTCTAAAGCCAAGGCAAGATTAATAGGTTTAAAAGTTGAACCAGGCTCAAACAAATCTTGAGAATACCAACCCCTAAAGAGTTCAGAATCATACTGCCAAAATTTATTTGGATCATATGACGGGACTGTAACCAGGGAAAGGATGCGACCATTATTAACATCCATAACTATGGCAAATCCCTTCTTCGCTTTCCACTTGGTTACTTGCTTTGATAATGCATTGAATGAAGCTTTCTGTAATTTTGAATCTATAGTTAGGCCTAAACTTTTGTAATCAGAAATAAAATCACCTGGAGCTGAATTATCCGGTAGGGGAGTTCCATCTCCTCCCCTTTTAATTAATTTACTTTTATTAAAAACCTTAATTTGATTATCTAAATGAAGCTCTAAACCCGCTGAAGCTGTATTATCATCATTAACAAAACCAATAAGATTAGAATAAAGCTCCCCTTGTGGATAATATCTCTGCGAATATTTAAACAAATCAAGTCCGCTTATTTGAAGATTCTTAATCTTTTCTGCCTTTTCTTCGGAAATTTTATCCAAAAGTTTGATGCCACTCATTTTATTTTTAAATTTCCTCAAGAGTATTTGATCATTAATATCCAAGATAGGTGACAATTTTTCTGTAACTTCTTTAATACTGCGAACTCTGTTAATTGAATCACCAGGAAAATTAAAATATTTTGGATGAGCCCATAATTTATAGAGCGGTTTATCGTAAGCAATTAATCTATTATTTCTATCAACAATTGATCTCCTTTTTTTTAAGGAGTTAGTTTTAGAAGACTGAATTAATCTAGCTTTCCTTTGCAAATCAGAGGCATTAAAAACTTGCAATTTAACTAACCTACCAAACAAACAAAATATTAATAGTAAGCAAAAAATATAGAGAAGCTTAAATCTTCTTTGATCAAGGGGTTTTAGACGAACAATTTTTTTGTATTTTTTCATCAATATCCTCTTTGATACTTGCTATCAGTAAAACCTTCAATGAAACTACTTAAATTTTTCTTGAATAAACTTTCTTTTTTTTCTGCAAGTTGATCAAGATAGATTAAATCTTCAGGTTTAGTTTTTCTATAAATATTGAGAGACTCAAGTTCACTTATATAAAATTCCTCAATTTTAGAAATATAATCAATGAGATTATTATTGAAAGCTCTCGTTTCAGATAAGTTTTTATATGTATTTGACCATTTTCTTTGACTATCAAAAGATAAGAAAAATAAGGTGAAAATTAATACCAAAAGAGAGAAATTAATGGTATCGAAAATTTGATGTATTAATTTGATATTAAGTATGGATATTTTTTCGGAATTTTTTTTACTTTCATATGAAACTTTTTTTTTAAAATTAAGTTGATTCCCATAAGGTTTCATCTATGATTTATTTGTTAAATGAAAGAAGTGTTATTAATTAAATAAGCATCTATTTGTTTGATTCGCAAGTAAAAAATTAAATTCTTTATGTCCTCAATAAGAACAAATTTAAGAAAGTCAGTCCATTCCATAAAGAATGCATAATCACAGAAGAGAACAAACTCCCTGAAGCAACTCTTGTAATTCCCAATCCAATCCCAAGAACAAATAATGGGGGCATTTCTCCCAAACTTAAATGAGCTAATGCAAAGATAAAAGCTGAAACTGTAATTCCCGAAATTACTCCAAAATCTCTTGAAAGAGTTGGTAGTAAAATACCCCGAAATATAATCTCCTCAAATAAAGGAGCTAATAAAGTTGTTGTTACAAATAGAAGAATAAATGATAAATAATTATTATTATTAAGGACAATTTCCAGCAAAGGGTTACTACCATTCTGATTATCTACCAGACTATTCATAATTAGAGAGATCAATAGAACAAAAGGAACTATTGTTAACCAACCTTTAAGTCCCTGAAAAATCGCATATTTTATTGGTAAGAAATTAAACTGTAAATAATCCTTTTTAAAAGTAAATACACCATTCAAAGATTTAATCTGATAGTAAACTATCCCTAATGGCGGAATAGCCATAAAAAGATATCCAAAGAATATTTTTAAAGATTGAGACAATTCATTAGAGATATTTTTAGAAAAAAGTTCAACTAAACTAATAGAAAACAAAGGTGATACCACTTCTCCTAAAACAACAAATCCGCCTGCAATTAATAAAACCATATCTATTAATTCTAAATCTAAGGATTTAATTTCTTGCCAACCTAACTTTTTCAAAGATATGGTAGTCCATAATATTTTTAAAGCCAGAATTGAGCCAAGAAGTATTGTTAAAAGTGGTATTAATCTTATGGCTAATATTTTTAAAAACATTTTGCTTGAAAATGCTTTCGTTATTAATGAACTATCGTCAAAATCAAATTTTCTACTTAAAAGGTGATATAAAAATTTATCACCTTTAAATAATTCAAATTTATCAGGATTTGGTTTATATGAACTATTATTAGATTTTTTTTCTATCTCATCAATCAGTAATTTAAAGTTTTTATTTTCAAAATCTTTGGATCTATTTTTATAGATTATAGGATCATTTGATTCTGAAGAAATTATTCGAATTAATTTATTTCTTTCTGTTAGCTCATCAAATGAGACCTCAACTAGTGATTGATTTATTTGATCAACCGGATCATTTACGAATAATAATTTTTTTAGATTTTCAGGTATTGATTGAAGTGATAATTCAGCAATTTCTTGCTCTTTTTGACTTATATCAAATGACACAGATGGTCTATTTAAACTATCTCTTAGGCCTTGCTGCCATACAAAAAAAGTTATAACTATAGAAATAAAAGCTAAAAAGAGTTTTGACTTAGAAATATTTTGAGAGATCATAACTTATTATATTGTTGAAAACAATACTTAGTTTTCATTGAAATTCCTAATATTTATATATCTATTTTAATCACGCCATGAGATGATTAAATTACTTTAATTTTTAAATTTATATTAATGACTTTAAGATTAGTTTTAGTCAGGCATGGACTAAGCAGTTTCAATGCAAAAGGATTAATTCAAGGGAGAACAGATGATTCATTATTAACTGAAGAGGGATATGAACAAGCTCGAAAAGCAGGCAAAGCATTATCAAAAATAAACTTCGATAAAATCTATTCCTCCCCACTAGTGAGAGCATCAGAAACTGCAAAAACAATTAACAGGACTTTCAACAAAGAACAAAATATTGTATTTGATGATAATTTACTAGAAGTAGATCTTAGTGAATGGTCTGGTCTAAAAATTGATGAAATAAAAAAGAAATTTCCAGAAATTTACCCTATATGGAAAAATGATCCAGAAAATCTTATCTTAAAAAGAAATGATAATAAATCTTATAAACCAATTCAAGAATTATTTTATCAAGCAAAAAACTTTCTTGAAGAAATTTTAAAAATTTATCTAGACAAAGATGATGTAAACATCTTAATTGTAGGACATAATGCGATTCTAAGATGTTTAATCCTCTTCTTATTGGGAAAGCCCAAGCAAGGTTTTAGGAAAATAAGATTAGAAAATGCTTCTTTCTCGATACTCAATATTTCCAGAGAAGATAACTATATTAAGACCCAAATAGAATGCTTAAATCAGACTTCCCATCTCAATAAAAATATTCCAAATCAAATTGGAGATTCCAGAATATTTCTGATAAGGCATGGTGAAACTAACTGGAACAAAGAAGGTAGGTTCCAAGGCCAAATAAATATC
>CACGGY010000045.1 GCA_902572675.1 uncultured Prochlorococcus sp.
AAAACAGGAGTAAATCATCCAAAAGGTAAGAATTTAATTGGAGCTTTCAATCAACCTAAAGCAGTTTTTATTGATCCAGAAACTTTAAAAAGTTTGCCCAAAAGAGAATTTAGTGCAGGCATGGCCGAAGTAATAAAGTACGGAGTAATAAGAGATAAAGAACTTTTCGAATACTTAGAAATTGAAAAAAAACAAGACTGAGCTTATAAATCTCAAGAATAAATATCTAATTAAAATAATTGATAGTTCAATAAAAACAAAGTCTCATATTGTTTCGCAAGACGAACATGAAAATGGTGTTAGAGCAATATTGAATTATGGTCATTCTTTTGGTCACGTTATTGAAAATTTATGTGGATACGGCAAATTTCTACATGGTGAGGCAATATCAATTGGTATGAATATTGCGGGGAAAATAGCAATTGAGAAAGGGTTATGGTCTAAAAAAGAATTAGAAAGACAGCAAATTCTATTAGAGAGTTACGATCTTCCTACTGAAATCCCCAAAATAAATAAAGAAGAGGTTCTTACAATACTTATGGGCGACAAGAAAGTTCGTGATGGTAAAATGAGATTTATATTACCGAAAAAAATTGGTGCTGTTGATATATATGATGACGTAGAAGATTCATTATTTTTAAAGTTTTTTTCTTAACGCAAACAGGTTGAATTTATATTCATTTTCTTCTCATTAAACTTTTTAAAGACAAACCACTTAAAATCACCTAAACAAACAGGATCAACTAGTCTAAGTAATGCCTCTCTTCTTAAAAGGGCATTTGATAAATCCTCCTTAAATTCTCTCTGAATCCCATAAAGTCTCTCTGCCAATCCAAGTGCCAACAAAGCCTCTCCTTGTTTAGTTATTCCAACAGTATCAAATCCAAGAGTCTCAGCATCATTAATTAAAGTTTCTATGCACACATGAGATGTTAAATCGCAATTTCCAGGAGAATCTAAGACATCATTCGTCATCTTTTGATTTTCATAAGAAACTATAGTTCCATCAGAATTCTTAGAGGTGTAGTATTTTTTAGCTTCTTTAGCGTAATCAATTATCAACAAAATACCATTATTAATTTTTTCATAAATAGCTTTTAACCATTTTGAGTTATCTATATGCCATTCTGTCGTCCATCCTTCAATAGCATCTTCTGGCGGGATAGTGATTCCCAACTCACTTTTAGCAAGTTCAATACTTTTTCCCAATTCACTTGTAATTGGCATTTCATCAAAAAATAATTTATGAGATTTTTCATCTATAGAAACTGCTTGTCGTAGTAATTTTCCTTTTGAAAAGGTTATTCTTTCTACTGGTAAAGCATCTAAAACCTCATTTGCAAGAACTATTCCATTTATATTATTTTCCTCTACTTCTTCCAAACGTTTCCATAAAATATCAATACCCAAGTTTAAAAATTCCTCCAATTTATTTTTTTGTTTTTCTACCATCCCTTCATTAGGTTCAATAATTACGAAAGAAACTACTTCCAAAAAATTCTTGTTATTTTCTAAAAAATATTTAATTAATCCGCTCATAAAGCTTCCATCTCCTGCTCCAAATTCAATTACAGCTAATTTCTGATTAGATAAAAAACTATTTTTGAACTGAATTAGCCAATCTTCTATTTGTTTACCAGCCAAAAAAGCAAAATCATCAGATAAAGAGGGTGATGTCACAAAATCTCCTCGAACGCCTAACTCAGCTTTACCACTGCCGTAATAACCATCAATAGGATCATTTAAAACAAAATTCATAAAGTCATAAAAACTTATAGTCCCACCCATTTTTATTATTTTTTTTACTAACCAATCTGGATTATTCGCGGGTAAGCTATTCATCAGCGAAAATATAAAAAGACAAAACTTATTTATGCCTTTAAAGATTAACTATTTATTGGGAATATTTCTATCTATATTAGTTTTAATTTCACATAAACCCGTTTTCGCTATAAATAATCCAAATCTTTTACCAGAAGAAAAAACACCAGTAATTGATTTAGCTAAAACATTAAGCCCTAATCAGAAAAAATCTTTAGAAGACAAGCTTAATAATCTTGAAATAGAAAGTGGGTGGAAAATTAAATATTTATCTCAGTTTGAGAGTTCTCCTGGTAGTGCAATTAAGGACTATTGGGATTTAGATGAGACAAGTTTGTTGATAGTTGCTGATCCTAGAGGAGGAAATTTACTGAACTTTAACGTCGGAGAGGCTTATTTTAATTTCATGCCAAGGTTATTTTGGGTTGAACTTCAAACAAGATTTGGCAATCAATATTATGTGAAAGATCATGGTGAGGATGGCGCAGTATTAGATGCAATTAATTCAGTAAAGATTTGCCTTGAAAAAGGAGGTTGTCAAGTTGTTCCTGGCCTACCCAAAGAACAATATATATGGACTTTATGTACATCTATTCTTGGAGGTTTAGTAGCAGGTTTCGCATCTGCGCCACGAAAAAAAGGACAAGTGATATCGATTGGATTTTTAGCTCTTCTTTCTCCTTTATGGGGAATGTTATTTGGAATTTTTGGTTTGGCACCGATAATATCCAGAACAAATGATTTATTACCATTATTTAAAAATGGTTTAGCTTTTACAGCAGCAGGAATTGCCGGATATATTTTATCTCAAACATTATTTTCAAGATATGAAAAGCCCAAAAATACTTAATATGTAATCAAAAATATCTAATCCTAAAAAAATTTATCTTCTTCACAAATTTCACCAGACTCTGAATACCATCGGTGAGAAACATGTCTTAATTCCTTTTTTTCAAACTCAATCCATGAAAAGTTAATAAGTAATTTCCCATCTTCATCAGTTTTATATCTTGGCACTACAGCAGTATTGAAATAAATTGTCTCTTTACTATCAATTTTAAACATCTCTCTTAAACCAAGATTTCTTTTAAGCCGATTATGCATATGACCAAAAATTACAAGATCAACTTTTCTCCTCTTTTGTATTTGAGAGATCGCAACAGACAAATCTCTATCTCCCCAATCTAAAGAGGGTAATTTCCAGTCTTTCCCACAAATGCTTTTAGATTCTGAACCTAAACCCGAAGGGCCTGCATGAGACATAATTATTAAAGGTATATCTTCGATACTCTCTTCTGAACATTTGATGATTTTATTTATTGAATCTTGTTCGGTAATAGGTCCATAAACGCCTTTAACTTCTTTAGAAAGATAATAGCCGCCCCCAGAACTGCATGGTCTTGCAGACAATAAATTTATTTGATTATTAAAAACTTTCAAATCCCATGCACAATATTTTTCACCAAGAACACGTATCTGCTTTGAGAGAGTTTCGCCTGTAGAATCCTTCCCTCTATCATGATTTCCTAAAATCACAAAAGTAGGAATTTTGATCTCATTGATTTTTTTAATTATTTTGACACTCCCATCAGAAATATCACCAACAAATAAAACAATATTTGGTTTGATAATCGATAAAACTTTCAAGTCTAATTCAGACCATTGACCATGACAGTCACCAACAATAGCAATTTTTAAATTTGTCAGAATTTTTTCTATTTAAAGGCATATAATCTATTTAGAGATATTCTAAATCCTGACCAGTATAACTTCTACTGCAAAACAGAAATCAGTTCAAAACGAAGAGGATTTGATTTCTGAAATAAAGGAACGTTGCAAAAAAGCTAATGCAATTATTCTTGCGCACTATTATCAAGCTCCAGAGATTCAGGAAATTGCAGATTTTATTGGCGATTCATTAGATCTATCTAGGAAAGCTGCAAATAATGATGCTGATATAATAATTTTTTGCGGTGTGCACTTTATGGCCGAAACCGCAAAAATACTTAGCCCTAATAAAACAGTCCTATTACCAGATATTAACGCAGGATGCTCATTAGCAGATGATTGTCCCTCAGACAAATTTCAAAAGTTCAGGGAAGAAAATCCAGATCACTACGTAGTAAGTTATATAAATTGTACTGCAGAAGTAAAAGCTCAAAGTGATCTGATATGTACAAGCAGTAATGCAGTCTCACTAATTAAAAAGATACCTCAAGATAAAAAGATAATATTTGCACCAGATCAGAACCTTGGGAGATGGGTACAGAAAAATTCAGGAAGAGATCTTAAATTATGGCCTGGCAGCTGCATTGTTCATGAATCATTTAGTGAAGAAGCACTTCTAAAATTAAAATATCAAAATCCAGGATCAAAAGTAATTGCTCATCCTGAATGTAGTCAAAATTTACTAATTCTCTCAGACTTTATTGGATCAACAAGTAAGCTGCTTGATTTCGTAAGTAAAGATGCATCTAAAACTTACATGGTATTAACTGAACCTGGAATAATCCACCAAATGAAGAAGAAAGAACCTAATAAAATCTTTATTGAAGTTCCGGACATTGATGGTTGTAAGTGTAACGAGTGCCCATATATGAAATTAAACACTTTAGAAAAAATTCTCGATTGTTTGAAAAATAATTCTCCTCGTATAGAACTTGACCCAGAAATAATAAGAAAAGCCTACATCCCAATAAAGAGAATGTTGGATATGAGTAATTAATTTAATGAAAATATTTTATTTTCCCTATTAATTGTTAGGAATGCATTCAGATTTGAAGTTGTAGGGTTAAATTGACTTATCTGATTTTTCATTTTAATTATATTTATTAGCTCTTTTTCACCTGCTTTATATTGTTTATCTTTTCTAGTTCCAATATCTCTTTGGCGAATAGGCTTGATATTCATCTTAACTTTTACGTCTGGGGTAATTCCAAATTTATTAATATCAGTTCCATTAGGAGTTAAATATTTGGCGATTGTAAGTGTGACAGCTGAACCATCCCCCAAAGGCTTCATATTTTGAACAAGACCTTTTCCAAAAGTCTTTTCCCCAACAAGTTTTCCTCTTTTATTATCTTTAATCGCGCCTGAAACTATTTCGCTTGCACTAGCTGAACCCTTGTTTACTAGAACTACTAAGGGTTTTTGCGTTAATGAAATTCCAATACCTTTTTTTACATCTTTTAATCCATCTTTAGTCAGAGTACTTACAATTGTCCCTTTATCTATAAAGTGCCTGGAAATATCTATACTAGACTGAAGAGAACCTCCTGGATTCCATCTCAAATCGAGGACATAACCAGACATATTATTTTTTTCCAAATCTATTAATATTTCTTTTAGTTCATCGGATGTTTTTTCCCCAAATTTATTTACTCTCAAATAACCAATAAGATATCCATCTTTAGAGGAATTAATCTTACTTGAGACTGACTTGATTCTAATAGTTTTTCTTGAAAGAGATTTAAGAAGAATGGTGGACGACATTTAATTACATTACAAAAATAAACATCCTTCTTATAATCAATTCCAGCTTGTACTAATAATTCGTTTAATAACTTACCAGATTTACCTACATAAGGTTTTCCTTCTAAATCTTCTTGAGCTCCAGGTGCCTCACCAATTACTAACAAATCTGCAAATACACTTCCTCTCCCAATTACTAACCTTTTCACCGAAAATAAAACTTTAAATATTTTTATCTTAAGAACTCAAAACATGAAAATAAAATAGATTAAGAAAATGAACTAAATTAAACCATAGTGTGATAGTTTTATTTATTCTTAATTTATGCATTTGTCATTATTAAAAGTCATATTTGAAAAGTCATAAGTCAATGAGTCAAGTTAATTTATCTGATCGGGCACTTTCAATTGAGCCTTCTCTTACATTGCTGATAAGTGCTAAAGCAAATCAATTATCTGCAGAAGGAGTAGATATTTGCAATTTAAGTGCAGGTGAACCTGATTTTGATGCCCCAAAAGAAGTTATAGAGGCCACAAGTAAAGCTATATTTGATGGATTTACAAAGTACGGGCCCGCAGCGGGGAATTTAGATCTCCGAAAAGCAATTGCAAATAAACTTCAAATTCAAAACGATTTAAATTATGAATTTGAAAATGTAATGGTCACAAATGGTGCTAAGCAAGCAATATATAATCTTTTCCAAGTATTGTTAAATACTGGAGACGAAGTTATTATTCCTTCTCCATATTGGTTAAGTTATCCCCAGATGGTTAGATTGGCGGGTGGGAAGCCAATTTTTACAAATTCTTCTGCAGAAGATGGATTCAAAATAAATATAGAAGATTTGAGGTCTAAAATCTCTTCAAAAACTAAATTTATAATTATCAATTCTCCTAATAACCCTACTGGAAGAGTTATGTCAAAGGAAGAATTATTACAAATTGCCGATTTAGCTAGAGAAAATCCAAATATCAATATTCTTTCTGATGAGATTTACGAACTAATCCTTAAAAAAGAATTTAAACACTACAGTTTATCTTCATTAGCAAATGACTTAAAAAATAGGATTTTTATAATAAATGGGTTTGCGAAAGGATGGGCTATGACTGGCTGGAGGATAGGCTACTTAGTAGGTCCCAAAGATGTAATCAAAGCATCCTCAGCATTACAAAGTCAAAGTACAAGTAATGTTTGCTCTTTTGTTCAAAAAGGTGCTTTGGAGGCTTTAAAAATTAATAATGAATTTTTCTCAATGATAAATAGCCATTATGATCAAAGAAGAAGTCTTCTCTATGAGGGCCTTAAGAATATAGATGGGATTTATATTGAAGAACCTAATGGAGCATTTTATGCATTTCCAAGATTACCTAACTCCTTAATTACTTCTGTTGATTTCTGCAATAGAGCTCTTCAAGATTACGGATTAGTTGTAGTACCTGGAAAAGCTTTTGGAGCTGACGAATGCATAAGAATTTCTTGTGCAGCTTCAGAGGTTAAAATAAAGAATGGACTAGAAAGACTTGAAAAAGCAATTTCTGAATACTATTGATTTAAGTTTTTAATGTTTAATTTAAAAAATTACCTACTAATTTTATCTCTATTATTTTCTATTTTTTCATCACCTGTATTTTCAAATCCCAAAGTTTTAAAAGTTGGAGCAATACCTGATCAAAACCAAGATGTTTTGGACAAAAGATTTAATTTATTTTCAAATGAATTATCTAAACAACTTGATGTAGAAGTTAAATATATTCCTGTTATTAATTATGTTGCAGCAGTAACTGCATTTAGAACTAAAGATTTAGATTTAGTTTGGTTTGGCGGTTTATCAGGAGTTCAAGCAAGACTACAAACTCCTAATTCAATTGTCTTAGCTCAAAGAGATATCGATAAGGAATTTAAAAGTGTTTTTATAGTAAACAAAAATTTAAAACTTAAACCAATTTCAAACATTAAAGGACTTAAAAAACTAAAGAATTTAAGATTTACTTTTGGCTCTGAAAACTCAACTTCTGGAAGATTAATGCCAGAATATTTTTTAAATCAAGCAGAGGTAGAAATTAAACACTTCAAAGGAGGGAAAGCAGGTTTTAGCGGGAGTCATGATGCCACTATAGCTTTAGTTAATAGTGGGGCATTTGATGCTGGAGCTTTAAATAAACAAGTTTGGGAAAACAATCTTAAAAATAATCCTAAAAGAACGAGTAATTTAGAATTATTCTGGATCACCCCGGAATATTTTGACTATCATTGGGTAGCTCAAGGTGATCTTGAAAATAGATTCGGGGAAGGGTTTACAAAAGAACTTAAATCAGTAATTCTAAACTTTGATATAAAGAAAAAATCACATAAACAGTTATTAGATATGTTCAATGCAAAAAGATTTATAAAGGCAGAATCAAAACAATATAAAAATATAGAGGAAATCGGGAGGAAATTAAATAAAATTAGATGAATAATACTGTCTTAGAATTAGAAAATATATCTTATAAATACAAAAACGATCTGATCCTAAATAAAATAAATTTAAAAATAAATTCTGGGGAAAAAATTGCACTTTTAGGTAAAAGCGGTTCAGGAAAAACTACACTTATTTCAGTACTTAATGGCACTATAAAGCCAACTCAAGGTGAGGTTAAATTATTCAATAAAAGTTTCGCGGAATTAGATAGAAAGCAGAAAAGTAAAATAACAACTATATGGCAAGATTTAAGATTAATAGAAGATCTTTCTGCAGAACAAAATGTTAATTGTGGACTACTAGCGGAAAACAATTTTTATTTCGCTTTTAAAAATTTACTAAATATAAGTTCTTTTAAGAAGGCGCATAAATATATGAAATTATGTAGACTTCATAACTCTATTTACGACAAAAAAATCAGAAAACTATCTGGGG
>CACGGY010000046.1 GCA_902572675.1 uncultured Prochlorococcus sp.
AATTTGTAGAGTTAAATGAAAAAATTATAAAGACAGCAAGAGATTCAATTTTTGCGATGGTCAACTCTTTAAAAATTGTTGATGGTAGAGTTTATTTAGAAAAATCACTTCTATCTAAACTTTTCGATTTACTTAAAGTTTTTGGTCTAAATCTACCTACCCCTTGGCTAAGAGTCTGCAGATTAAATGGATTTAATGAAGTTAAACAGAAGGAATTAAATAAATTATTTGATTACTTACTTTTCTGTCTGGAACAGGTCTGCGCAGACAAAGAAATGGATAGTCTCATTAAAGCACTAGATGGAAATTATGTTTTACCTGGACCAGGTGGAGATCCCATAAGAAATCCAGGTGTTTTGCCCAGTGGAAAAAATATCCATGCACTTGATCCTCAATCAATCCCAACTACAGCAGCAGTAGCAGCAGCCAAGTCTGTTGTTGACAAATTAATTGAAAGACAAAAAGAAGAACAAGGAACTTGGCCTGAAACAATAGCTTGTGTTTTATGGGGTACTGATAATATCAAAACTTACGGAGAATCACTGGCACAAATCTTATGGTTTGTTGGGGTAAAACCAAAACCAGATTCTGTGGGAAGAATTAACAAACTAGAATTAATCCCTTTAGAAGAATTAGGTAGACCAAGAATAGATGTAGTTGTTAACTGTTCAGGAGTATTTAGAGATCTATTTATCAATCAAATGGCATTAATAGATCAGGCAGTAAAACTAGCAGCTGAAGCTGATGAACCATTGGAATCAAATTTTGTAAGGAAACATTCACTAGAACAAGCAGAAAAAGAAGGCACTTCTATCAGAGAAGCTTCAGCGAGAGTATTCTCTAATGCAAGTGGAAGTTACAGTTCAAATGTTAATCTAGCCGTAGAAAATTCAACATGGGAGGAAGAAAATGAATTACAAGAAATGTATTTATCTCGCAAAACATATGCTTTTAATGCCGATAATCCTGGTGAGATGAATCAAAAAAGAGAGGTATTTGAGTCAGTAATGAAAACAGCAGATGTTACATTTCAAAACCTTGATTCTTCAGAGATTTCATTAACTGATGTAAGTCATTATTTTGATTCGGATCCAACAAAATTAATCAAGACATTAAGAGATGATGGAAAAGAACCAAGTAGCTACATAGCGGATACAACCACTTCTAATGCTCAAGTTAGAACACTTGGAGAAACTATCAGATTAGACTCAAGGACAAAACTTTTAAATCCTAAGTGGTATGAAGGTATGCTCAAATCTGGCTACGAAGGAGTTAGAGAACTTTCTAACAGACTTAATTACACTCTTGGTTGGAGTGCTACAAGTGGTCAAGTAGATAATTTTGTATATGAAGAAACTAATGAAACATTTATAAATGACGAAGAGATGAGGAAAAGATTAATGGATCTTAATCCTAATAGTTTTAGAAGAATTGTTGGAACATTGCTAGAAGTCAATGGAAGGGGATATTGGGAAACTTCAGAAGAGAATATAGAACAGTTGAAAGAACTATACCAAGAGGTAGAGGATAAAATCGAAGGAGTTAAAGAATAATAAATTTTTTATTTTCTGTAAATCCTATCAGCTACTTTCAGGATTTGATAATTTAGTTTCACGTTGTGAACTCTTACAATGTCAATATTAAATTGGGAACAAAGACAACTTATTGCAAGTGTTCCTATGTCTCTTTCTTTTGGATTTTTCTCATTTAAAATTTCCCCTATAAATCTCTTCCTAGATGCACCTATCAAAATTGGCAAATTCCATTTTTTAAATACATCTAAATTTCTCAAGATTTCCAAATTATGAATGATATCCTTTGAAAAACCAATTCCAGGATCCACTATTATATTTCCTTCAGATATATTTTTTTCTAAAGCATTCTTTATTAAATTATCAATCGAGCACTTAACATCACTCAATACATTCTGGTAATTAGAGAGTTGATTCATATTTTGACTATTACCACGACTATGAGTTATGACGAATGGACAGTTAAATTTTGATACAACATCCAAAATTTTTATATCTCTTCTTCCTCCCGTGACATCATTTATCCAATTAGCACCATTTAAAAGAGCTTCGTAAGCCACTTCAGAATTAAAAGTATCAATAGAAATTAAAGCTTCAGGAAATTCAGATTTTATTAATTTTAGATATGGGATCAATCTTTTTATTTCTAAACTAGAACCAACTTCTTCAGCCCCAGGTCTCGTACTTTGAGCACCAAGGTCAATAACATCAACACCATTACTCAAGAAGTGATTTACTTGATCTAAAACTTTATTCGAAGAGTTTAATTCCCCACCATCACTAAATGAATCAGGAGTTAAATTAATAACTCCCATAATTGAAGTTTTTTGGCCCCAGCCTTTTGGCCATGGATTTTTCTTATTGATAATTTGCAATTCTCGCGAAACTATTCGGATCTAATGAAGCCCCTCCAACTAACACCCCGTCTATATCACTCATTGACATGATTTCGTCAATATTATTAGGTTTAACAGATCCACCATATTGAATAATTACATCATCAAAACCTATTAATTTCCGAATTAAAGAACATATCTTATTAGCGTCCTCTGCCTCACATGTTTTTCCAGTGCCAATAGCCCATATTGGTTCATAGGCAACAATTAAATTAGATGGATCTGTATTTTCTAATCCTTGTTCAACCTGTCTGGTAATAACTCTATCAGCTTCTCCTCTCTCTCTTTGTTCTAATGTTTCTCCTACACAAACTATTGGAGTAAGCCCACTAGATTGAGCAAAAACTGCTCTTTTATTAATTTGTTCATCACTTTCACTAAAATATTTTCTTGGTTCACTATGTCCAACGATTGCATATGAGACACCATGTTCAAGAAGCATTTTTGGAGATATTTCTGCAGTAAATGCTCCTTGATCTTCCCAATGAATATTTTGACTAGAAATATCTAAATATTCAAAATCAGAATGATCAGAAAAGGTTGAAATAGCAGTAAAAGGGGGTGCTATAACAACTTTACGATCGTCTTTAATGTTTTTTATTAAAGGAATAAACTCTTCTAAATAGGATTTAGCTTCAGCACAAGTCATGTGCATTTTCCAATTACCAGCAATTACAGATTTTCTCAAAATACTATCTCCAAGAAAAATATACTAATACAAATTGAGTTGAATAAGCTAACTATTCAAAAATTAATTCATTTTTTAGAAATATTACTTTATCTCCCTTGTTTAACTTCCTTCCTCTCCTAGTCTCAATTACACCATTAACCCTAACAGATCCGGATTTAATAAAAATTTTTGCTTCGCCACCAGAAGATACCATATTTTTCCATTTTAAGAATTGATCCAATTTCATTGTTTTTTATACCCAAAGATATTGATAAACTAGGATAAACAAACAAATATATAATATCTTGAGACTAATACCACCAGTCAGACCATATACAAAAAGGTTTATAAAAGGTTTTATATGCATGCTAATTTATGTTGCTTGTTGGCCTTTGCTTGCTTATCTGGCTGGAAACTTAATACCAGCAATTGGATCTGGTGACCTTTCAAAAGTTTCGAGCATAATAGTTAAGTCTTTATTAGTATTTTTAATTCAAAAAACTGCTCAATTTGGACAGGATGTTTTTATAGCAAAACCATCTTTAGAAATAAGTGAAGTTATGAGAGGAAATTTATTTAGCAAAATTCAAAAAATAGACATGAAATCGTTTGAAAAGATTTCCGCAGGAGACATTACATATAGACTCACTGAAGATGCAGATAGAGTAAGTGAAGTTATTTATAAAACAGCTCAAGATACTATTCCGTGTACCTTACAACTGTTGGCTGTTGTAATATATATGTTTTATTTAGATTGGTCACTAACTTTATCAACGTTTGTATTAGCTCCACTGATTATTCTCTCAGTTAATAATTTCGGAAGAAGAGTATTAATAGCCTCTGAAAAAAGTCAAGAGTCAACTAGTGACTTAGCAGGTTTAATAGGTGAATCTATAAATGGGATGTCAACAGTACGAGCTTTTGCTGCTGAAAATTGGATTGAGAATAAATTTTTTAAAAGATTAAGTACTAATAAATTAGCAAAATATAAAACATTAAAATTACTTGCATTTCAGCATCCAGTAGTAGGTTTTATAGAAGCATTTGGAATATTGGCAATTTTAGGTTTAGGAGCCGCGAGAATTAACCTAGGGCTTCTAACTAGCGAAGAATTTAGTAGCTTTTTTGCCGCAATATTAATGCTTATTGATCCAATAAGCCATGTAAGTACAAATTTTAATGACTACAAACAAGCAGAAGCATCGATTAAAAGGCTCAACAACATAAATCTAGAACCTATCGAAGATGACAAAAAAAAGCTAGATAAAATATCCAATATTGAAGGAAATATAAGTTTCAAGAAAGTAAACTTTGAATACAAAAAAAATGATCAAGTCCTTAAAAATATAAATTTAGAAATTAAGAAAGGAGAAGTCACAGCTTTCGTTGGAGCTTCTGGGGCCGGCAAAAGTACCATGATGGCTTTGATGTTAAAATTTATAACCCCTAATAATGGTGAGATTTTTATTGATAATAAAAATCTAAAATTATTAAATACAAAAGATATTAGAAAAAATATTGCGTTAGTAGAACAACAGCCTTTCTTATTTTCTGGAAAAATTATAGATGTAATAAGAATGGGAAGAGTTTTTACTAAAGAAGAAGTTATAGAGTCAGCAAAAAAGGCTAATGCTCACCAATTCATTGAAAAGCTTCCTGATAAATATGAGACTAAAATAACGGAAAGAGGATCAAATTTCTCAGGGGGTCAAATCCAAAGGATAGCAATTGCAAGGGCAATATTAGGTAATCCATCTATTCTTCTGTTAGATGAGGCCACAAGTGCATTAGATGCAGAATCAGAATCAGAAGTTAGAGAAGGCCTTAATAGAGCCATGAAAGATAGAACAGTAATTGTAATCGCTCATAGATTAGCAACTACTCAAGAGGCAGATAAAATAGTTGTCTTTAATAAGGGCGAAATTATTGAGGTTGGGAAACATATTGATTTACTTAATAAAAAAGGAATTTATAAAGAATTATGTGAAAAACAATTGATAAAGAGACTATAACTCTATCTTATTTATTAAAAATTAAATCCATGAGTGAAAACACCAATGCTTCTACCAACCCAGTTTTAACATTTGAAGGGAAAAAATATTTAATAAATGAACTTTCTGAGGAAATAAAAGAATCAATAAAGGTATTACAAATAGCAGAAACACAACTTAAGATGCACGAGGACACACTTAAGTTACTTTCAATAAGCAGAAACTTATTGGCGAATCAATTAAGAGAAAAATTAAAAGAGATAGGGTGAAGTTTAAAAATTATGAATTTCTTGTAAAGAATAAGTATCAATCCTCTTACTCTGCAAGGCTTTAATAGCTTTAATTGCTGCCTTTGCCCCAGGAATAGTTGTAAATGTTGGTATATTATATTCCAACGCAGCACGTCTTAAATATGCATCGTCATGAAGAGCCTGAGAGCCAACTGGAGTATTAATTATTAATTGAACAAGTCCCGAACGAATTAGATCTTCTATATTTGGTCTTCCTTCATGAACTTTTAAGACCTCTTCGACTTGAATTCCTAAATTAACTAAATATGAAGCTGTACCTTTTGTGGCAATTAATTTAAATCCTAAAGTTAACAAATTACTCGCAATTTGCTCAAGGTTTTTTTTATCACAATCATTTGTAGACAAAAAAGCCACGCCTTCAGTTGGGACTCCATTTCCTGCTGCCAACTCAGACTTAGCATAAGCGATTCCAAAATCTTTAGCTAAACCCATTACTTCCCCTGTAGATCTCATTTCAGGACCAAGAAGTGTATCAGACCCAGGAAATCTTTTGAAAGGTAAAACAGCTTCTTTTACGGCTTGATATTTTGGTGAAAGTTCTTCTGTAAAATTAACATCCTCTAAAGTAAATCCTTGCATTAACTGAGTAGCTAATTTTGCAACTGGCTTACCTATTGCTTTTGAAACAAATGGGACTGTTCTGGAAGCTCTTGGATTGGCTTCAAGAATAAATAATTGATTTTCTTTATTATTTATATTTGTAACTGCAAATTGCAAATTAATTAAACCAACAACATTCAATCTTTTTGCTATTAGTTCAGTCCATTTTTTTACTGTATCCAGAGTGGATTTTGAAAGAGAAATGGATGGTAAACAGCAAGCTGAATCCCCAGAGTGAATTCCTGCAGGTTCAACATGTTCCATTAACCCAGCAATTACAACTGAACCTTCGGAATCACATAATGCATCAACATCTATCTCAATAGCATTATTCAAATATTGATCAAGAAGGATTGGATGATCAGGCGACACCTTTACTGCCTCATGGATATATCTAGATAATTCATTTTCATCTTTAACAATTTCCATTGCCCTTCCTCCTAAAACGTAAGAAGGTCTTACAACCAAAGGGAATCCTATATTTTTCGCTACCTTTTCTGCTTCTTTTTGATTACGAGCAATTCCATTTAAAGGTTGCCTTATATTTAATTCGTCAAGTATTTTTGTAAATTCCTTTCTATCTTCTGCTAAATCGATAGACATCGGGGAAGTACCAAGAATTTTTGATCCGGTTTTGATTCCATCATTAGTTTTGAGCCAATCAAATAAAGGTAATGATAATTTCAGAGGAGTTTGGCCTCCAAATTGGACAATCAAACCATAAGGATTTTCTGATTCAACTATATTAAGAACATCTTCCAAAGTGACTGGTTCAAAATATAAAATATCGCTTGTATCATAATCTGTGGATACAGTTTCAGGGTTGCTATTAACCATTATTGTTTTATAACCATTTGCAGAGGCTTGATATGAAGCATGACAACAACAATAATCAAACTCTATTCCCTGACCAATTCTGTTTGGACCTCCTCCTAGTATCATAATTTTATTTGATTCATTATCATTTGAAATTTCGGTATCAAATATTTGAGAATTTAAATTAATAAAAGAATCTTCATAAGTTGAATAATGATACGGAGTTGAAGAAGAGAACTCTGCGGAACAAGTATCAACAGTTTTATAAATTGGTATGACATTTAAATCTTTTCGATATCTTCTAACTTCATAAAACTTAGAATAGGTTAACTTTGCAATCTGATGATCTGAAAAGCCCAATTGTTTTGCGCGCAACAAAATATCTCTATCTAGATCATAAAGTTCTTTTTCTTTCAAAAAATTATGTTCAAAATTGAAAATATTACGTAATTTTTCAATAAACCATAGATCTATTTTCGTAATTTCTTGAATAAAAGAATTAGTTTTTCCTAACTCCATAGCTTTTTTAATGATGAGAATTCTTTCAGATGTAGGATTTCTTAAACTATTTTGTAAGTCATTCACGTTATTGGATTCATCTAATGAATCACACTCCCATCCATAAATACCTACTTCTAAAGACCTTAATGCTTTTTGAAATGATTCTTCAAAAGAACGTCCAATTGCCATTGACTCACCTACGGATTTCATGGCAGTGCTTAATGTATTTGATGTACCTTTAAATTTTTCGAAAGCAAATCTAGGGATTTTTGTAACAACATAATCAATTGACGGTTCAAAACAAGCAGGCGTTTTTTTTGTAATATCGTTAATGATCTCATCGAGTGTATAGCCAACAGATAGTAAAGCAGCAATCTTAGCTATTGGGAATCCAGTTGCTTTACTTGCCAATGCAGATGATCTGCTGACACGTGGATTCATCTCTATGACTATCACTTCCCCATTAATTGGATTTATTGCAAATTGAATATTACTCCCTCCAGTTTCAACTCCTACCTCCCTAATGATTTTTAATGATAAATCCCTCAATCTCTGATATTCCTTATCTGTTAGGGTCTGTGCAGGTGCCACAGTAATCGAATCTCCAGTATGGACTCCCATTGGATCTAAGTTTTCAATACTGCATACTATTACTACGTTATCTGCAGTATCTCTCATAACTTCTA
>CACGGY010000047.1 GCA_902572675.1 uncultured Prochlorococcus sp.
CCAGAAAAAACAATAGATGATTTATTAAATTTGCCTAATAAAATAGATCAGATTGATGAGATAATTACAATTAATAGAGAAAACAAAATAAATTTCCTTAACTATATATACCGAACCGACGATTATTATATAATTGCTTCATCAGATAAAAAATTAATCAAAAATAGCCTAAAATCTAGCGATAATTTTAAGAAAAAAAAATTTCAATATGAGGGAGAACTTATTGGACTAAAAAACGAAAAAAATATATTATTCACTAATAAATTTTGGGAAAGTAAATTTTTTAATAAAGAAATTTTCACTGATAATCATGAGGATATTATAGCTACAACATTTGACTATCAAAATAAGCATTTAACTTTAAAATCATATTTACTAAATGATAAAAAAAATATTGATCTTCTTTCTTACAATAGGCTTATTAATATAAATAATATCAATGAAGATAATCCTGAAGTTTCAATTTTTTGTGATATAAAAAATTTTGACAAATATCTTAAACCCATAATAAATAATTTTGAACTCGGTTTTTTTGATGAGTTTCATAAAAATGTCAATCAAGACATATTAATTCTCAATTCAAATAAAGATTGGCTTATTACTTTTGAAAGAGATACTGAAGATCAATTTGATTTAGGTGCTTTGAAAAAGCTAAAAGATTTCAACAAATATACTTTAAAACAAAAAGAAGATATCTACTCGATATATTCCAAAGATATTCTTGAAGAAAAAGACAATGAAATAAAACAATTAACTTTTGAAAATATCTACTCAATAGAAACAGAAGGTTTGCAATTCATAAGTAATTATTTAATTGATAGTAAAAAACTAGAAACAATCTCAAAAAAATTTTTTCACCTAAAAAGTAATAAAGGTAAATCTGCTTTTCTTTATGGAAAAGTTGATATCAAAGATGGTGATTCCAATAAAATTGATTATTTATCTGGTTTCAAAGATCTTAATTTTCTTATTAAAAATATTTTAAAAATATCAAATGAAGAATCTCTAGAAATCATAAGACAATCTATTCCTGAAAAAAATCCAATTCTTTATACAGAAACAAGATTAGAAATACTTTAAAAAAGTTTTCAATATAAGCTTCAAATACAATCAATTTAATTTTTTCGTGAAGTTAATAACTAGTGGTTAATTAAAAATTATTTGACTATCTTTAATCTATAAGTATTTGATATTGAATTAAGCAATTGGATAACAGCAAACTAATTTTAAAACCAGGATTAGAGGGTGTCCCAGTTACTAATTCATCAATATGTGATATTGATGGCAACAAAGGTAAATTATTGTACAGAGGCTACTCCATTGAGGAACTATCCAAAAAAAGCAGTTTTCTAGAAACTGCTTACCTATTGATATGGGGTGAATTGCCCACAGCTATTCAATTAAGAGATTTTGAACAAGAAGTTCAGATGCATAGAAGATTAAGTTTTAGAGTCAGAGATATGATGAAATGTTTCCCTGCAACAGGTCATCCCATGGATGCCCTTCAATCTAGTGCTGCTTCTTTGGGGCTTTTCTATTCACGTAGAGCAATAGATGATCCTAACTACATCTACAACGCAGTGATAAGACTAATAGCAAAAATACCAACTATGATTGCTGCGTTTCAACTTATCAGAAAAGGGCAAGACCCAATTCAACCTAGAGATGATTTAACTTACTCATCAAATTTCCTTTACATGCTGACTGAGAAAGAACAAGATCCCATAGCTGCAAAAGTCTTTGATAGGTGTTTAATTCTACATGCCGAACATAGCTTAAACGCAAGTACATTCAGCGCAAGAGTAACTGCAAGCACTCTTACAGATCCATATGCTGTTATCGCCTCTGCAGTTGGAACCCTTGCTGGGCCACTGCATGGAGGAGCAAATGAAGATGTGATTGCAATGTTAGAAGAAATCAAAACACCAGAAAATGCTGCTTCTTTTTTAGATAAGGCCATAAAAAATAAAAGTAAGATTATGGGCTTCGGTCATAGGGAATATAAAGTCAAGGATCCAAGAGCAATTATTCTTCAAAAGCTAGCAGAAGAACTTTTTATTAGATTTGGAGCAGATGAAATGTATGATGTTGCTAAATCACTAGAAGCAGAAGCAATACCAAGACTAGGACCTAAGGGTATATTCCCTAACGTGGACTTTTATTCTGGTCTTGTTTATAGAAAACTTGGTATTCCTCGTGATTTATTTACTCCAATTTTTGCCATATCTAGAGTTGCTGGTTGGTTAGCTCATTGGAGAGAGCAACTTGGAGCAAACAGAATTTTTAGACCATCGCAAATCTATACTGGTTCAGCACCAAGAGATTGGATTAGCCTAGAAAATAGAGAATAATATTTGCAGCTTTTCATAAAAAACACACATATTGTTTATGAAGAGTTAATGTATTAAGTAAGTAACATAAAAATTTTGGAATACGGATTAGACCTCGAATATAGTTTTAATGAAATCTTAAAGGGTTTTGGCCTTTCAAGTGAAATCGCTCATATAATTTGGCTCCCACTACCTATGCTGTTGGTTTTAGTAGCAGCAGTAGTTGGCGTTTTAGTAACAGTTTGGCTTGAAAGAAAAATATCTGCTGCTGCGCAACAAAGAATAGGCCCTGAATATGCAGGAGCCCTGGGTGTCCTCCAACCAATTGCTGATGGTCTTAAATTACTCGTCAAAGAAGATATTATTCCTGCTAAAGCTGATGGAATTCTATTCACTGCTGGACCTATATTAGTTCTTGTCCCAGTAATTCTTTCCTGGCTAATTGTTCCTTTTGGACAAAACCTTTTAATTAGTAATGTTGGTATTGGAATTTTCCTTTGGATCGCTTTAAGCAGTATCCAACCAATTGGACTTCTTATGAGTGGATATGCATCAAATAATAAATATTCATTATTAGGTGGATTAAGAGCAGCAGCACAATCAATAAGTTACGAAATACCGTTAGCTTTATCCGTACTGGCTATTGTACTAATGACAAATTCTCTTAGTACTGTTGACATTGTTAACCAACAAAGTGGTGCTGGAATACTTAGTTGGAATATTTGGAGACAACCAGTTGGTTTTATAGTTTTTTGGATTTGTGCTCTTGCAGAATGTGAAAGACTTCCATTTGACTTGCCTGAAGCTGAAGAGGAATTAGTTGCAGGATATCAAACTGAATATGCAGGAATGAAATTCGCATTATTTTACCTTGGTAGTTACATTAATCTAATCCTTTCAGCCTTATTAGTATCAATACTTTATTTGGGAGGATGGGGTTTTCCTATTCCAGTCGAATTAATAGCTAAGTTTTTTAACTTACCTATTAATTCACCCTTAATACAAGTTTTCACTGCATCAATAGGAATTGTAATGACTGTATTAAAAGCATACCTTTTAGTTTTTATTGCAATACTTTTGCGTTGGACAACTCCTAGAGTAAGAATAGATCAACTTTTAGATCTGGGATGGAAGTTTCTTCTTCCAATTTCTCTTGCTAATCTTTTGATAACTGCTGGATTAAAACTTGCTTTCCCACAATTCTTTGGTGGTTAAATTTAAGTAAAAATACTTAAATTTAAAATTAATCCACTAAAATATTATTATTAAGTAAATTCTTCAAAATGAATAATTTCCTTCAACAAATAAATAGCTATATCAAAGAAGCAATTAATGCTGGCAAATATTTATACAATGGTTTATCAGTAACTTTTGATCATCTTCGAAGAAGACCTGTTACTGTCCAATATCCATATGAAAAATTAATACCTTCTGAAAGATATAGAGGAAGGATACATTATGAATTCGATAAATGTATTGCTTGTGAAGTTTGTGTGAGGGTATGTCCCATAAATCTACCAGTAGTTGATTGGGTAATGAATAAAGAAACTAAAAAAAAGGAACTTAGAAATTATTCAATAGATTTTGGAGTTTGCATATTTTGCGGAAATTGCGTTGAATATTGTCCAACTAATTGTCTATCAATGACCGAAGAATATGAATTAGCTACTTTTGACAGACACAATTTAAATTTCGATAATGTTGCACTTGGTAGACTACCTACTAATGTCACAACAGATCCCTCAGTTAAACCCCTAAGAGAACTGGCCTATCTTCCTAAAGGTGTCATGGATCCTCATGAAGTACCAGCTTCAGATACTAGAGTTGGTAAATTACCTGAAGAAGTCTATGATTGGATGAAGCCTGAATCCAACGAAAATAAAGATAAAGTTTCTGATCCAATTAATTAATTTATGTCAATTGCAATAACAACACAAATTATTTGTTTTACCGTTCTATCTTCAGTTGTCATTATTGGAGCACTTGGCGTTGTATTGCTCGAAAGTATTGTTTATTCAGCATTTCTTCTTGGGGGAGTTTTCATGAGTGTGGCAGGATTATATCTTCTTCTGAATGCAAGTTTTGTTGCTGCAGCACAAGTTTTAGTTTACGTGGGCGCAGTGAATGTATTAATAATTTTTGCAATAATGCTAGTCAATAAGAAAGAGGATTTAAAACCTGTAAATGCCATTAAATCAAGGAGAATTATATCAACATCGATATGTTTAACCCTTCTGAGCTTATTAATAAGAGTTGACTTGACCCAAGTATGGAACCTATCAAATCCTCAAGACTCTATTGGAGAAGAGTCAACTATTAGGATTGGTGAACATTTATTTAGTGATTATTTACTACCATTTGAAGTTGCTTCAGTTTTACTTTTAATGGCAATGATTGGGGCTATTGTTTTAGCTAGAAGAGATGTTATGAGCAAAGATATTTCAACAGGATTGCCTGTAGATCAAGAATTAATTGAAAAAACATCAGAACCATTACTTACAAATAAAAATTAGTCTTTCAACTTTCTTATGATGAATTTAGAATCAATTCCTATTCAAGCCTTTTTGATAATATCTTCATCACTATTTTGCATTGGTATTTGGGGATTATTAAATAGCAGAAATGCAGTAAGAGTTCTTATGAGCATTGAATTAATGCTCAATGCAGTAAATATAAACTTGATGGCATTTTCCTCCTATGTTGATAACAATTTAATTCAAGGACAAGTATTTACAATTTTTGTGATCACTGTAGCTGCCGCAGAAGCAGCCGTTGGATTAGCTATATTATTATCTCTTTACAGAAACAGGGTGACTGTAGATATGGAAAGTTTTAATTTATTAAAATGGTAAAAGAATTAAATGAAACTTTCGTTAGTTCTCATTGTATATCGTTCAGATAGTTTTACAGCTCTGGAGGCTTCAAAATTTTGTGAAGAGGCTCTCAAAGCTAAAAATATTAAATCAAATAGGATTGAAAGCGATTTTCATAAAGATGAAATTAAAAAATATCTTTCTAATTCAGAATCACTGCCAGACATTGGAATAGTTCTTGGTGGGGACGGAACCTTTTTGAAATGTGCAAATGTATTAGCAGATTTTAATATTCCTTTATTGAGCATTAATATTGGTGGAAATTTGGGGTTTCTTACTCAAGAGAAAGATTTTTTATTTGACCAATCTTTTATTGAAATCCTGGAAAATGATGAATATATAATTGACTTTCGTAATAGGTTAAATTGTAATGTTTGTATTTCTGAAATGAGTCCAGAGAAAAAAATTATCAAAAGATACAACGCCTTAAATGATTTCTATTTTAAGTCTGTTGAAGAAGATATTTCTCCTACCAACCAAATACAAATTGAAATAGATAACGAGAAGGTAAATGAATATAAAGGTGATGGATTGATTATATCTACCTCTACTGGTTCTACAGCATACTCAATGGCTGCAGGCGGTCCGATTGTGCATCCTAGTTTAGATGCAATGATAATTAACCCTATATGCCCAATGAGTTTAGCTAGTAGACCAATCGTTATACCTAATAACAGTAAGGTAATCATCAAACCAGTAAAAAAAAGTAAAGGGGAAATTAAATTATGGAAAGATGGTTCAAAATGTATGACCATTAAGGAAACTTATTATTGTGAGATTAAAAAAGGAGAATCACCTTGCAAAATCATTAAGTTTAAAAAGAGTACTAGCTACTACAATACTTTAATAAAAAAACTAGATTGGAAAGGAGATTTGTCTCTAAAAAACCCAAATAATTAAATGGCCCTTGAAATAGAAAGACGATTTCTTATAAAAAATGATAATTGGAAAGAATTCGTTACAAAAAAAATTTTTATTGAACAAGGATACTTATCAAAAAATTTAGATGATTGGATAATTAGAATAAGGTTATCTGGCAAAGACTTTAAAATTGCACTGAAAAAACATATCGAAAGCTTTACTAACTTCGAATTTGAATACTCCATCCCGAGAAAAGATGGCGAAGCAATAATGTCAAATCTTTCAAATACAATAAAAAAAGAAAGGTTCTTTTTAAAAGTCGAAAAAAAATCTTGGATTATAGATTGCTTTAAAGAAAATAATTATCCTCTTGAAATTGCTGAAATTGAACTCTCCAGGGAAGATGAGGATTTAAATCTTCCATCATTCATATCAAAAGAAATAACTGGATTGACAGATTACTCTAATTTAAGCCTTGCTAAGAAACCTTTTTCAGAATGGAATTAAAAGTATTTGACAAATCTGAAAAATAACTAGTCAAAGGAACTATCTATATTTTATATTTTCTTTATATTTTAGAATAAGTTTTTCTCTTCGAATGTATGGTCTCTACGACAAAGAAGGAATACTGAGATTCGTTGATTCAGATAAAGATGCTTGCATAGCATATGCTGAACTCTTCGAATTAGGTTCTACAAATTATTGTTTAATGGATTTAGCAGACGATACAAAAAAATTAGAGGGGGCTAAATTTGATCAGAGTCTGGAAGAGTACAACAATTAAATCCATCTCTACAAATCTTTCCGTTATCCATTGCCCAGTTCAAAAGTGCTACTCTATTTTTGGAACCTGTTTTTGTAAACATATTACTCACATGATTATCAACAGTTCTTTTACTAATTGTTAGTTTTACTGCAATTTCTTGATTTGTAAGCCCATCAGCTACTAGATCTATGATTTCCATCTCTCTTGCTGAGAGACCCATCATATCAATGTTGTTTACTTCTTCTTCAACCATTTGCATTTAAACAGTTCCTTTTTTATATTAATTAAGTTTAGCAATCTCACTACACTTGTTAACCAATTAGGAAACAAAAGCAATTGAAATCAAAACTTCAGCAGACTTTAGAAAAAAAATCTAAGGTAATAACGGCAGAGTTAATGCCCCCTAGAGGTGGAGACCCCATAAGATCTATTAAGATAGCACAACTTTTGAAAGATAAGGTACATGCAGTTAACATTACAGACGGAAGCAGAGCTGTAATGAGAATGTGCAGCTTGGCAATGTCCAAACTATTACTGGAAATTGGGATAGAACCAGTAATGCAAATATCCTGCAGAGATCGTAATAAAATTGCTTTACAATCAGACATTCTTGGAGCGAATGCTTTAGGAATTAAAAACATCTTATGCATTACCGGTGATTCAGTAAGAGCCGGGGATCAACAAGATGCTAAAGCAGTAAACCAGTTTGAGTCAGTAAGATTACTACAACAAATCAAATCCTTTAATGAAGGGATTGATCCTACTTTAGGGGAACTCCCCGACAAACAAACATATATATATGCAGGAGCTGCAGCAGATCCAAGTTGCAAAAATCAAAAAAGTTTAGAAAATAGATTAAGAAAAAAGAAAGAGGCTGGAGCTCAATTCATTCAAACTCAAATGGTTATGGAAAAAGAAAATTTAATAGATTTTTGCGAAAAAATAGCCGAACCTCTTGAGATTCCTGTAATTGCAGGTGTATTCCTATTAAAGTCTTACAAAAATGCTCTCTTTATAAATAAATACGTACCCGGTGCAAACATCCCTGAAAATATATTAAATCGTCTTAAAGATGCGAAAAACC
>CACGGY010000048.1 GCA_902572675.1 uncultured Prochlorococcus sp.
GCGGTTACGATTAAGTTTCCAGGCGATAAGTATTTCTTCATTTTGATTTAGTAGAATGAGTTTTAAGTGGACTAACAAGTATTATGCAAGATCCTAATACTGCAAATCAAGGAGATTTAATTTTTAAACTTGATCAAGATAGAGCATGGCTACTGGAAAATCTTGATAAGGGTAAATGGCCAGAAATCAGAAGCGAACTTGCCGAGCTTGAAAGAAAAATAAGCAAATTAATTATAAGTGTTCAAGAAAATAATGTTGATATTTGATTTAAAAAGGTATCTCGTCCACTTCAGGTACTAAAGGTGAAGTATCCCAACTAGATTTTTCGGCGGTTTCTTTATTTTCAAATGACTGATTATTTTCTTTTTGATCAGACTTAATAACATCAACTGGCGATATTTGATGAATTTTTGAAGCTGTAAGTTCTGGTTGCTTTTCTTTTGTTCCGTCTTTTCTAGTAACAGAATTCATCTTTAGACGTCCTTCAATTACAATATTTTGACCTTCCTTAAGTTCGTCTACCATCTCTTGTGCAATATTTCCCCATCCTATGATCTTGAGATCTCTAACTGGATCTTCACTACGTAATCCTTTAAAATTAACAATCATTTCTGCAATTGCAGTTTGGTTCTCTTTGGTATACCTCATTTGAGGAGCGCTATTAATTACCGCCTGAATTAGACAATGATTCATTACTTTCTATATTAATTAAAGACATACTGATGCAGAATCAAGGAAATTGCTATAAAAATGTTTGGATCATATCAGGAACTTCTGATGGACCTGTGATAGCTAGTAGGCTTCTTGAACTTAATTATTCAGTTTTTGCAAGTGTTCTAACTTATAAAGCAGGGAAAGCTTATGTAGATAATCCAAAGTTACATATCATTACGAGTAAATTAAATAATAAAGATGAAATTATTAATTTCATAAATAAAAATAAAATCAAATGGGTTGTTGATGCTACTCATCCATTTGCCGTGATAATTTCTAAAAATCTTAATAATGCATGTAAAGAGATTAATACACCTCTCCTACTATTTGAGAGAAAATCTCTAATAAATAATATTAATAATTTTTTTTATATTGATGATTTAAAGGATATAAATAACGTCGATCTGGAAAATAAAAATATTCTTCTTGCAATAGGATCAAGATTCCTTAACGATACAGCTGACTATTATATGAATTGTAAAGCAAATGTATTTACAAGGATACTTCCAACTTATGAGAGTATAACTAAAGCTTTTGGATCATGTATTAAAAATTCAAATATAGCGATACTTGCACCGAGTAAAAGTGAGACAGTCATTTTAGAAAAAAAACTTTGTGATTTTTGGGAGATAGATTATGTACTATGCAGAGAATCGGGAAGTTATGCTCAGAAAAACTGGGAGAGTATAGTTTCTGGAAGTAAAATGAAGTTATTTTTGGTTAAAAGACCAAAAGTTAAAAATGATTATTATCACTCTTTTAATCAATACCAGAATTTGATAAATCACATAATTAAAACAAATATTGATATTTAATGCATTATGGAAGTATTAGTTATGATCACAACTGAATCAAGTAAAACAAATGCTTTGCGAATAGCTAAATTATTATTACAAAATAAACTTGCAGCTTGTGTTTCGATAAAGCAAATTTTTTCAATTTATGAGTGGGATGATGATATTGAAGAAACTAGGGAGTTTGAAATTACGATAAAAAGTAAACCAGAATTTAAAGATTACTTAATTGATTTCTTAAATAAAATTTCTACATATGATGTTCCACAAATTATTTACAAAAAATACTATTCTGAGATGAAATATTATGATTGGATCAATAAGACTATTTGATTAATTTTCTCTTAACAACTCTTTAAGTTCCTTATTAGATCTAGATCCTAATTGTGTAATTATATGCCCAGCAAAAATTGAACCTAATTCTCCGCATTTTTTTAGGGAATAATTGTTTATTAATCCATGAATAAATCCTCCTGCATAAATATCTCCTGCTCCTGTAGTATCAATAACTTTTCCTTTATTAATTGCCGTAATTACTTCAATGTCGTTTTTGTTAATTATGAGAGAGCCATTGCTACCAAGAGTTACCACGACTAATTCACATAGTGAAGAAAGGTCTCCTTGGCAGTTTGCTAATTTGTCCTTTTTAAATAAACTCAAAACCTCAGATTCATTACAAAAAACAATATCTACATATTGATCAATTAATTTTAAGAAACTCTCTCGATGTCTATCTACACAAAATGAATCAGACAATGAAAGGATTATTTTTGTATTAGATTCTTTTGCAATTTGAGCGGCTTTAAGAAAAGCATTTTTAGCTAGTTCGCTGTCCCATAAATACCCTTCCAAATATAAGTATTTACTTTCTTTAAGTACACTAAAATCAATGTCTTTTGGTTCAAACTCTATAGATGCGCCTAGGTAAGTGCACATAGTCCTTTGTGCATCAGGAGTAATCAAAATAATTGAATGAGCTGTTGAGGCACCTTCATTAGTTGGTGGAGTATTAAATATAGTGTTACTTTTTTTTATGTCAGAAGAAAAGAAATCCCCAAATTGATCATTTTTTACCCTTCCAATAAATTGCACATCATTACCTAACTCTGCTAAACATACAACAGTATTTGCTGAGGACCCCCCCGATATTTGTTTGATTACTTTGCAATTTTCTAACAATCTCTTAGATTCATCAGAACTAATGATATTCATTGATCCTTTATTCAGATTATTTATCTCAAGAAACTCATCTTCAATATTTACAATAATATCTACTATTGCGTTGCCTAGACCGATAAGATCAACCTTTTTATTTCGTTCAAAATGTCTAAAAGATTCCTTCATTAATTTGGAACTAAATTACCTTAAAAGTGCTCTTTTAGGTCCGTGAATTGGGTCTTCAATTACGATGGTTTGATCTCTATTCGCCCCCAATGAGACGATGGCGATTGGAACCTCCATTAATTCAGCTAGGAATCTGAGGTAATTCATAGCATTCTCTGGGAGATCAGATAGTTTTCTGCAATCTGCAGTCGAACATTGCCAACCTTTTAATTTTTTAAAGATTGGTTTACATTTTTTTAAGTCATCTGAATTTGTAGGAAAATAGTCTATTTCAACTCCATCAAGATCATATGCAATGCAAACTTGAATCTCATCTAATTCATCTAATACATCTAGTTTTGTAACGGCTAAACAATCAAGACCATTTACAGACACAGCATATTTACCAATAACTCCATCAAACCACCCACATCTTCGTCTTCTCCCAGTAGTGGTCCCAAATTCACTTCCTCTATCACAGAGTTGATCATTAATACTCCCTTGTAATTCCGTTGGGAATGGCCCCTCACCTACTCTTGTGGTATAAGCTTTTGCGACACCTATGACTCTATCAATTAAAGTGGGACCCACTCCAGCTCCAATACATGCCCCTCCTGATATAGGGTTTGATGAGGTAACAAAAGGATAAGTCCCATGATCTAAGTCAAGTAGAGTACCTTGGGCACCTTCGAATAGGATATTCTTCTTGTTTTTTGAGGCTGCATGGATAGTCCTCGTACAGTCAACTACATGCTTTGATAATCTTTTCCCATAGTCAAGATATTCTTCAACAATTTCTTCTAATTTAAGTGGTTTAATGCCATAGATTTTTTCTAGTAGACCGTTTTTTTCTCTTAATGGAATTTCGATCACATCCTTTAGCCTTTCCTTATTGAGCAAATCTCTTATTCTAATGCCATTTCTTTGTGACTTATCTGCATATGTTGGGCCAATCCCACGACCTGTTGTTCCTATTTTGTTCGAACCTCTGTCAGCCTCCATCGCTTCATCTAAAATCCGGTGGTAGGGCATTGTTACATGTGATGTTGATGAAATTTTTAATCCTGAGATATCAATTCCATTATCAATTAACATGTCAATTTCTTTAAGCAAGATTTTGGGATCTACAACAGTGCCCGACCCGATTAGACAAGAAGTATTTTTATAAAGTATCCCTGAGGGAATTAAATGTAATTTTAAGACTTTATCATCTACAACTATAGTATGACCTGCATTTACCCCACCTTGGTAGCGAACGACAACATCTGCCGAACGACTAAGTAAGTCAGTTATTTTACCTTTTCCTTCGTCACCCCATTGGGCTCCGATTACAACAACATTGGCCAATTTCAGAAGAGCATTATTTTTGTTCGAATATTCAATATATTCAAAAATCTAGGTTAACTTTTAAAAAGTAAATGAATTGTATCAACTTTCTCTTAGCACCATTTTTTCAGCAAGAGAAAATTCCTTGGTTAAACGCTCCTTAAGTTTATCTGGTAAAGGTCTACTTGCAAAGTTTTTGTAATGACCTGCCATAGCATTTAATGCTGTTTGCATTGTGGTAAATGATTGTGTTTTATTCACCATCCCTCTATTTCTGTATCTGGAAATATAGTCTGTTATAAGTGTAAGTGCCTCACTTCTTACTTCATCTTTATTTGGAGAATCTTTTGGAGTATCTACAGCTGTTTGTAATGTTTTAACAACTGAAATTGTATCTTTTGCATAGTCACCTGTCATAGAGGTTTTTGCAGCTATAGAAGGGGAGCTAAATAGTGTAAAAACGATAATTAAGGATATTGAAAAAGATATAGCTTTGGTGAGATTTTTTAAAAATAATTTTGATGTCCATTTCAGTAACATAACTTAGCTCCCAAAAAAAATAAGCCTTAAGACTTTTTATTGTACATTATTTCTGATTCGGAAATAAATGTTTCCAACAATTTATCTGTACTAATTTTAAACTTAGTATTATTTGTTCTAGATAAAAGTTCTACTTCTTTATTAACAGAATCTCTGCCAATAATTATCTGAAAAGGAATACCAATTAATTCTGCATCTTTAAATTTCACTCCAGCTCTATCGTTTCTATCATCAAGAAGGACATCAATTTTATTAATTAAAAAGTTGTTATAGATTTCCTCAGTAAGTTCACTTTGTATAGGATCTTTCGGGTTCGTTGGAATAATAATAACTTCAAAAGGAGAAATCTGGATAGGCCAACAAATTCCCTTTTGATCATGATTCTGTTCGATAGCAGCTTGAGCTATTCTTGTCACTCCTATTCCATAACAACCCATCCATAAATTTTTTAACTTTCCATCCATGTCAGAGAACTTTGCATTTAATTTTTCGCTATATTTTTGACCTAGTTGGAAAATATGCCCAATCTCGATACCTTTTTTTTCTGTAAGTTCCTCATCGTTATCAATACTTATTTTATCTCCTTTTTTGGCATTCCTTATGTCCCCAATTAGATATTCTTTCGTAGCAAAAGAAAATTCTTGAAAAACTTTATGGAAATTAACTTTATTTCCACCACTTATAAACTTTGAAAGTTCACTCGCAGAATGGTCAATTATTCTTGTCCATTTTTTATCCCAATTAGAACTAGGTTTAATAGTTTTATTATCTAAATCTGGCCCGATAAAACCTAAGGGAAGATCAACTAGATTTTTTTTAATAGTATTTTTGTCTTCAATCTTTTTAAGTTTAAGGAGATTGAAATTATGAAGTTTATTGATTAAGTTAAAAAGCTTTACTTCATTAATGTGTTGATCGCCTCTTATGCATGCAAGAATTGGGACCTCAAATTCACCTTCAAACTGTGCAAGGAAAATTACTACTTTAATAATCTGACTAGGGTCTAAATTATTATTTTCGCAAACTTCTAGGATTGTTTTTTGTTGAGGTGTTTCCAACCACTCTGCAATATTATCTTCTAGTGGAATAGGTTGAGAGGGTAGAGAAACAGCTTTTTCAATATTTGCGGCATAAGAACCACTTTTAGTAAACAAAATGGAATCTTCCCCAGCATCAGCAGTGACCATAAATTCTTTAGAGGAGGCACCGCCAATTGCTCCACTATCAGCTTCGACCCCTACGGTCTGCAGTCCACAAGATTTAAAAATATTCTCATAAGCATTGCCTACCTTTTCATAAAATGTTGCCAAATCCTTTTCTGATGAATGGAAAGAATAAGCATCTTTCATAATAAATTCTCTACTTCTCATTAATCCAAACCTCGGCCTTATTTCATCTCTAAATTTTGTTTGGATTTGGTAATAACATTGAGGTAATTGCTTATAAGAATTAATGATTTCTGATGCAATACTAGTAATCACTTCTTCGTGGGTTGGAGCTAAACCAAATTCTTTCCCTTGTCTGTCGATTAGATTAAACATTATTCCCTCCCCTGCAGTGTAACCTTCCCATCTTTCGCTTTTTTTCCATAAATCTGCTGGATGAAGTTGGGGTAAGAGTAATTTTGTACAACCAATAGTATTTAGTTCCTTATCTATAATTGCGGATATTTTCTCAATAACTCGAAGCATTATTGGCATGTATGCATAAATGCCACTATTGATTCTTCGAATGTAACCTGCTTTTAAAAGTAATTGATGTGAAATAATTTCTGCTTCAGAAGGTGTGTCACGAAGTGTCCCCAGAGGAAATGAGGTGGTCACGCGCATACAAAAAAATTCCAATAATAACTAATCCTATCAATTAAGTTGAAAAAAAAATTTAAAGTGTCTTGAGTCCCTCAACGCAAGTAGTCTAGGTATATTCTTTCTGCTAGCTTCTTGATTAATAGAGTTTGACTTTTACAAAGCTTTTTTTCTCTAAGACCTTTTCTTAAGTTTATGGAAAATTTAGATTCAAATATTTCTAGTGAAGATGAATTAGTAGGAATTGATGAAGTTCAAAAATTTTTACAACGTTCAAGAGCCTCTGTTTATAGGTATACAAATACTGATCTAAGAAATCTAAATCCTAGCTTTAATCCAAGAAAATTAAATCCCGAATTCAGAACTGATCAAAAAGATCCATTAAAATTCCATCCTAATGAAGTTGCAAGATTTGCAAAAGATATCTTAAGAATTAAGGAGGTTACTGTAGAAGTATTTAATACACCTTCCTCTGCAGCCCAAAACATACTTGTACAAATATTAGATGAATTAAAAAATATTAGGTCTTTACTAGAAAAAAGTTAATTAAAAAGTGACTAAGGAATGTTTTGATTTATTGACATTTTGAATGTAGGATAATGTAGTTCAATTATCTCCTTAACCTTAACCAATTAAGAGTTCTTGAGTTACAAAAAACAAAAGCGCTTTATAAAAAGTAAGTCAAGAGAAAAATTTTCAATTGATTCCGCTTTAAATGATTTTGAAAAGGATGATGATGACCCTTTAATCATAAGGAGTTTATCAATAACCTTTTTAGGTATTATTTTTGCTTTTCTGACATTCTTATTACCTTCGATCAGCATTTTAATTGGAAGACCTTTATCCCAAGGAAACGAGGTAATTCATAATCAAGATTTTAAAAAAGATGGACCTTAGTTCAATACCTCCATCTCCAATGAAGGGAATAGTAAATATTGTTGTTGAAATACCTGCTGGTAGTAGGAATAAATATGAATATTGCTCTGATGCAGGAATAATGGCCTTGGACAGGGTATTGCATTCTTCAGTGAGGTACCCTTTTGATTATGGTTTTATCCCAAATACCCTTGCTGATGATGGAGCTCCACTTGATGCAATGGTGATAATGGATGAGCCAACTTTTGCTGGTTGTCTAATAAAAGCTAGACCTATTGGAGTTTTGGATATGCATGATTGTGGTGAATATGATGGAAAACTTTTATGTGTGCCTATTGCTAATCCTAGGCAAGCTAATATAGTGAGTATTAATCAAATTGCTCCTAATCAGCTTGAGGATGTTGCTGAATTTTTTAG
>CACGGY010000049.1 GCA_902572675.1 uncultured Prochlorococcus sp.
CGATACACCTAAATTACAAAAAAATAAATTTGTAGTTAATGCAGAAAGGTCATTAGCCAATTTTGATATTGAGTTTATTGGAGAAAGTAATAACTTTTTATATCCAACTAATTTTGAAGAGGCAGATGAATGGTTAAATGATTTTTTTAAACATAGATTTTTCTTATTTGGAGATTATGAGGATGCTATTTCTAAAGAAAATTCTTTTTTATGGCACAGTTTACTTTCTCCTCTTTTAAATAGCGGCTTATTAACCCCAGATGTAGTAGTAAATAAAGCATTACTTTTTGCAAAAAATAATAATGTTCCTATTAACTCTTTAGAGGGTTTTATTCGTCAAATTATTGGATGGAGAGAATTTATTTGCCTCGTTTATAAAAAGTACGGAACAAAGATGCGAAATAGTAATTTTTGGAATTTTGAAGATAAGCCAATTCCAAAATCTTTTTATCAAGGAAATACAGGAATTGAACCAGTAGACGTTGTTATAAAAAATATTATTAAATTTGGTTATTGTCATCATATTGAGCGGCTAATGATTGTTGGCAACTTTATGCTTCTATGTAGAATTCACCCAAACCAAGTTTATAAATGGTTTATGGAAATGTTTATTGATTCCTATGATTGGGTTATGGTTCCAAATGTTTACGGAATGAGTCAGTTTAGTGATGGTGGTATCTTTTCAACAAAGCCATATATATCAAGCTCTAATTATGTAAAAAAAATGTCTAATTTTAAAAGTGGCCCATGGTGTGAAATATGGGATGGCTTATTTTGGAAATTTATTAAAGATAATGAAAGCTTTTTTAGAAAGCAATATCGTCTGGCAATGTTAACGAGAAATCTCGACAAAATGTCAGAGGAAAAATTAAATAATCACTTAAAAACGGCCGATAAATTTTTAAGAGATATTCAATAAATTAAGAGTAATAACCTGAATTTGTCTTTGAAAAATTAAAAGAATATTATGTTATGAAGAAATATTAAGTACGGATGTTAAGTTAGTTAAAATTAGATTTATCTATTGGAAATTGGAACACTTTTTTTAAAAAGTAATTCGACGGGAATTATCACTTTTTCTGAATTAGATTGGATAACTACCCATCAATCTTATTTCTCTAGGTTGGAGGAATCCATAGCAATTAAATTAGGCAGAATGCTTGATTCAGGATCTATCAATATTGGTTGCCGTTTGAAATCCTGAATAAGTTTTTATTTTAATAATGAAGTATCAAAAAGAGAAAAAAATATTTTTTCGGGAAAGAATCCATTCTTTGAATATCTTCCTTTTTTTAGGATTTAATCTTTCACTTATTTCTATCTTAGGTTTTATTTGGTTTAATTCTGCAATTCAAAAAGTAGTTTAAATTTCTGAATTTTTTGTATATTAAAGTTATCTTTAAAAAATTAATTATATTTTGAGCATAGGATATTTACAAAGAAAGGCAGCTTGGGAAATTTTATTAAAAGTTAGTTCTGGTGATTTTTCTGATCATGCTCTTGAAAAGGTTTTAAAAAATTATCAATTTAATCCTCTTGATATAGCTTTTATTACGGAATTATCTTTTGGATGTATTAGGTATAGAAAATTTCTTGATCTTTGGACGGATCATACATCAAAAATTACTCATAAAAAGCAGCCTCCAAAGTTAAGATGGCTTCTACATATAGGTTTGTATCAACTATTGAAAATGGATAAAATCCCATTTCCTGTTGCTATTTCTACCACTGTAGAAGTAGCTAAAAAAACAGATTTAAATGGTTTAGCGGGAACTGTAAATGCCATATTGAGAAATGCATCAAGAAAATTAGAACAAAAAATCTTTCCGGAATTATCTTCTGATAGAAAAGAAAGAATTTCATATCTTGAATCATTTCCATTATGGCTTGTGAAGGATCTTTATAAATGGGTCGGCAATAGCGAGGGTGAAAATATCATTAAGGCATTCAATAAAAAACCATCAATTGATTTGAGAATTAACCAATTAAAAACTAATTTAGATAACTTTTTGAAAGTACTTCATGAAAATAAGATTGATGCTGAAATTATTAGTGATTTACATAATGGAATTACTTTAAAATCTAATCCAAGATCTATAAAAAATTTACCAGGATATAGTGATGGACTTTGGACAATTCAAGATAGATCTTCTCAGTGGATAGCACCTCTCTTAAATCCAAAAGAAGGTGAAAAGATTTTAGATGCTTGTGCAGCTCCAGGAAGTAAGTCTACCCACCTCGCAGAATTAACAAATGATAGTGCTGAAATTATTGCCGTGGATAGATCAGCAAAAAGATTGAAAATACTGCAATCAAATTTAGAAAGGTTAAATTTGAAATCTGTTAATACCCTTAAGGCTGATGCTACGAGTTTGATTGAATTAAATCCTAAGTTTATATCTTATTTTGATAAGATTTTATTAGATGCTCCATGTTCAGGCATTGGAACTCTTTCCAGGAATCCAGATTCTAGATGGTCTTTAAGTAAAGAAAAAATAAAATCTTTAACTTTATTACAGGAAAAACTTTTGGAGAGTATTTTCCCTCTTTTGAAAAAAGATGGCACTTTAGTTTATTCAACTTGTACCATTTGTCCCGATGAAAATAATCTATTAATTGAACGATTTATTGAAAAAAACAAAACTTTAAAATTGGTTAGCCAAAAGCAAATTTTACCTAGCTTGGATTATCCTGGTGATGGATTTTATTCTGCAATAATTTCTTATAAATCTTAAAAATATAATTTATTTTTTGATTGGAATTTTATAAATTTCAGATATGAACTTCTTCCATAAATAAGCTGCATTCCCACTAGATAATTCTGATTCCTTGTTATTGTCGTAACCTATCCAGATCCCTGTTGTAAGGTTATCAATGGAACCAATAAACCAGAGATCTTTATTTCCATCAGATGTTCCTGTTTTCCCATAAATTTTCTTTCCTTTTATAGAGGCTGCTTTTGAAGTGCCTTCTTTTACAGATTTTTCAAGAAGTTTATTTATTTTATTGTTTATTTTTAAATCTAATATTTTCTTGGAAATAGATTTATTTTCCCAAATAGATTTATCATTAAATGATTCTATTTTTTCTATGATTTCAGGGCTTTGAATCTTCCCATTATTGTTTATTGTAGAATATGCATTTGTGATGTTTAAAAGATTATCTCCGTAGGCACCAATAGCTAATGATGGGAATTCTTCAAACTCTTGCTCGTAACCTAGCCCAAAGGAATTCGCTAAAATAATAATATTTTTTAAGCCGATTTTTTTTGTTATTGATATTGGAACGATATTTGATGAACTTTTAAATGATTCAATCAAAGATATTGAACCTCTATAGTCTTCTGAAAAATTTTTTGGGCAATAACTTTCCCAGCATATTGGTAAGTCTTCAAATTTATCGCTTAATTTTATTCCTTCTATTAATGCAGCAGCATAAGGGATTATTTTAAAAGTAGAACCTAAAGGTCTTACAGATGAAATCACTCTATTGTATTCATTAATTGATGGATTTTTGCTGGTTATCATTGTCCTTATTAGTCCTGTGTTTGATTCGATAGATAAAAGACCAAATTCAAGTTCTTTAGGTCCTGCATATCTTGATATTTTTTGACCTTTTTCTTGCCAATCTTTGTTTATAGAAGATTTAATTCTTAAAAACTTATAATCATTTTTAATTCCAATTTTTTTATCTGTTTCCTGAAGAATAAATTTTATTAGTAATTTATCATCTAAAAAATTATCAGCTGTTTGATAATTTAACTTTATTTTTTCTTTTATAGCCTTATTCTTATTTGCGAGAGAAATATATCCATCAAGATACATTGATTCAAGAACTTTATTTCTATTTTTAATAGCTAGTTCTAAATTTTGATGAGGTGAATAAATTGATGGAGCTGGAGCTAATCCTGCAATTAATGCAATCTCTGATAATGTCAATTCTTCTATAAATTTTCCAAAATAAACTTGGGCAGCCTCGTCTACCCCATATGCTCCTGATCCTAGATAAATATTATTTAAATATAATTTTAAAATTTGATTTTTGTTATATCTAAATTCAAGAATTAGTGATATAAATATTTCTTTGATTTTTCTTTGAAAACTTAAATCATTATTTAGAAAAAGTAATCTGGCAACTTGTTGTGTGATCGTACTTCCTCCCTCTTTAACATAACCACTTCTAATATTTTGAATAAGGGCACGTGAAATACTTTTTAAATCTATTCCATTATGTTTATAAAATCTTTTATCCTCAGAAGATATAAAAGAATGTTTAAGAAAAAATGGAATTTTATGATAACTATTATCTATTTCAAATTTGCGGCTTAATTTGCTTAGTATCTTATTATCAGAAGATAAGATTACGTAAGAATATTTGGTTTCCCGAGACTTTTTACTTTTAGAAACGTCAAATTTTAAGGTACTAAATATTAGGCTAAAAAAATAAAAAGATATTCCAGAAAAAATTAATATTGGAATTATTAAAACAAAAGATTTGAATTTAATCTTTTGCACCTTAAGCAACTAAAAAACTATGTCCTATCGCTAAAGCTGTAACTAACATTCCAGTTATAAGAAACGGTTGGGCACTTGCTTGATATTTGACATCAAACTTTAGAGGATCTCTTAGTAACCACATGTCTTGAAATGTAATTTGTGGAATTACCAACAAAACCAAAATTACAGAGGCTAAATGTTGACCAATAATGACTAATACTAAGACCATTGCTAATTGAAAAATATCAATCAGTCCTGCACTTATTCTACTTGCATTTTTAATTCCAAAAACTACTGGTAGAGAATTCAAGCCTAGCTTTGAGTCTCCTTCAACACTTTTGAAATCATTAATCACAGCAATTCCAAGTCCTGAGAGGCTATAAGCAAGTGTTAGTATCGCCGTCACGATTGTTAATTTCCCAAACAAGGCTTGTCCTGCCCACCAAGGTAAAGCTATATAAGATGCTCCTAATGCATAATTTCCAAGCCAACCATTCTGTTTTAATTTAAGTGGTGGTGCAGAATATATATAACTAACAAAGGAACCTCCTAATGCCAAAAGTAAGACGGAGGGGAAGCTGTGCTTAGCATATAAATCTAATAGAAAAGCAACTATTAAACCCGCTATAAGTAATACCCAAATTTGAATTTTTACATCTTTAATTGAAATTTTTCCAGAAGGAATTGGTCTATTTGGTTCGTTAATTGCGTCGATTTCTTTATCAAAAAAATCGTTTATGGTTTGTGTATAACCTGCTAAAAGTGGCCCACTCATTAACATGCATGCTAGTGAAGCTAAAACATTACTGAATGTCCATTTAAAATTCCCACTTGCAGCTGCTCCACAAATCACACCCCATATCAAAGGGATCCATGTAATTGGCTTCATTAACTGTATACGAAGTTTCCATATACTTGAAGTTTCAGAGGCGCCTTTAATTCCTAATAGTTGTTTTGGATCATTCACTTTACTCTTTACCCTTTCTCAATTTCTTCTGGGAAAAACCAGTTTTGCTCTCCATTCTGAAATTTTGCGGTAATTCCAATGCTTCTGCCGTCTGTCATTTTATAGCCTGTTATTACAGCTTTAGGATTAGAAGATATTTGATCAATTAATTTTCCTGGTAGTCTATCTTTGACTTTGTTAATGTTAATTTTAATTTTACTACCAATTTTGGGTAATAATTTTGTTTCAGCCATAAGAGGTAAAATGGAAGCTATTATGCAAGATTAACAGCATTTGGACAATTTTTACTAAAATGGTTGCTCTTCGTTTAATTCCTTGTTTAGATGTCGCCAATGGACGGGTGGTTAAAGGTGTAAATTTTGTTAATTTGAGAGACTCAGGGGATCCTGTTGAATTGGCTTGTAGGTATTCTGATGAAGGTGCAGATGAATTAGTATTTTTAGATATTAGAGCAACTGTTGAGAATAGAAATACATTAGTTGACCTTGTCTCTAGAACAGCAAAATCAGTAAAAATCCCTTTTACAGTTGGTGGAGGTATAGATTCTGTTTCTTCTATTAATGATCTCTTAAGAGCAGGAGCGGATAAAGTGAGTTTGAATTCTTCTGCTGTCAGAAATCCTGATTTAATTTCTAAAAGTTCTAGAGAATTTGGTAATCAATGCATAGTGATAGCAATTGATGCTCGAAGAAAAGTTAATAAGTTTGGTGAGTGGGAGGTATATGTAAAAGGAGGGAGAGAGAATACTGGAATAGATGTATTAAGTTGGGTAAAGAAAGTTGAGGAATTAGGCGCTGGGGAAATATTACTAACTTCAATGGATGGTGATGGTACGCAAAATGGATATGATTTAGATTTGACAGAATCCGTAGCGAATATTGTCAACATCCCAGTAATTGCATCCGGTGGAGCAGGCTCTTTAGAAGATATTTATGATGTTTTCAAAGAAGGCAGGGCATCAGCAGCACTTTTAGCATCATTACTTCACGATAAGAAACTTACTTTACAAGAAATAAAAACTTTTCTCATCAAAAAAAACCTTCCAATAAGACCATATGAATAAAAATTTAATTTATCCAAATAAAAGTATTAAAAATTTAACAATGAAATTCAGAAAAACTATCGAAGTCAAAAATATATTTAATAAAATTTCCTATAAATATGATTTTTTAAATAATCTATTGAGTTTTGGACTGCACAAATATTGGAAAAGGAAATTAGTCAATTTATTGGAACCTTTAAATGGTGAAGATTGGGCTGATTTATGCTGTGGAACTGGTGATTTAGCATTCTTAATTTCTGATAGAGTGAGTCCAAGGGGATCAATTACTGGGATTGACAGTGCAAAAGATATACTAAATATTGCAAAGAGAAAATCAGAGATTAAAAAAAATAAATTTATTAGGTGGGAAATTAAAGATGTTTTAGAAATTAATGATTATTCAAAAAATTTTGATGGGATTTGCATGTCCTATGGACTAAGAAACTTGAATAATGTTGAACAAGGAATAAAAAAAGTCTTCTATCTTTTGAAAGATAAAGGAAGGGCAGGATTTCTGGATTTTAATCACTCAACCAAAAATTCTTTATCTAATATTTTTCAGAAATTATATTTGAGACTTATTGTCGTGAATATTGCGCGGTTTTTTAATTTAAGCCCAGAGTACGCATATATTGAAAAAAGCATAAGAAACTTTCCAAAGAAAAATGAGCTTATAAAAATTGCTAAGGAAGTTGGATTTAAAAAAGCTGAATATAGAACTATTTTGGGGGGGGCAAATGGGAATACTAATTTTAGTTAAATAAAAAATTTAGTTATTTATTTTTCTCCAACAAAAAGAACACTTTCCCCATCTTTTAATTTCGCCCTCAGGAGTTGGAGAATTACAGAGAGTACAAATGAAC
>CACGGY010000050.1 GCA_902572675.1 uncultured Prochlorococcus sp.
AAACTTTTTCAGATATTTGTCTATTATTAGTTTCTTTATTATTAAACCTTTGTTTAGCAAATTCTACATACCAATCACAAAAATCATTCCACGTAAATTCGTATAGAAGTTTCGCAGATTCTCCCAATTTATATTCTTTCAACAAAGCAGCAACTTTTATATTTACCTGATTCAATTTCGATAAAATCCACTTATCACACAACTCCAAAGAAGTTTCATCACTCTCATTAAGCAAATCATTATTATTAGAAGTTTTATTAATTAACACAAATTTAGTTGCATTCCATAATTTATTCGCAAAATTTCTTGAAGCTTCAACAGTTGAAGACGTATCTTTTTTCCTATCAAAATCAAGCCGGATATCTTGTCCAGCGCCTGCAACTTCTCGAATTAAAGCAAATCGCAGAGCATCAGAACCATATTTATCAATTAATAATATTGGATCAATGCCATTACCTGAACTTTTACTCATTTTCTTATTGTTTTCATCTCGAACTAGACCATGAATATAAACATCCTTAAAAGGAATATTATTTGTAAAAGTATTCCCCATCATTGTCATTCTTGCCACCCAGAAGAAAATAATATCGAAACCAGTAACAAGAACACTATTTGGATACCATTTTTTAAAATCCGGATCATTTGTATTTGGCCAACCAAGGGTTGAGAAAGGCCATAAACCACTTGAAAACCATGTATCCAAAACATCTTTATCACGAACCAATTTAATATTTAATCCAAATTTTTTATTAGCTTCGATTAAGGCATCCTCTTCATTTCTTGCAACGATATATGGAGTATTTTGTTCTATTGAGTCTTGAGATTCATCTAAAACATACCAAGCTGGTATTTGGTGCCCCCACCACAATTGCCGACTGATACACCAATCATTAATATTCTCTAACCAATCCTTATAAACTTTCTCCCAGCGTGGAGGAATAAAGGATGGTTTTTTAGAATCAATTTCATTAAGACATCCTTGTGATATATCATCCATTTTCAAAAACCATTGTGTTGATAATAAAGGTTCAATTGGTACCTTACCTCTATCAGAAAAAGGTACAGTATGTTTATAATCCTCTATCTTTGTCAAAAGGCCTAAGTTATCCAATTCTTTGATAATTTTCTTTCTAGCCTCATATCTATCTAAATTTTGAAAAATACCTGCATTAATATTTAAAGTTCCATCTTTATTCATTACATTAATCTGTTTTAAATTATGCCTTTTTCCTATCGCAAAATCATTTGGATCATGGGCTGGAGTAACCTTCACACAACCCGTACCAAAATCTTTATCAACATGTGAATCAGCGATAATAGGTATTTCTCTATCAACAAAAGGAACTTTTACTTTTACACCAATAAATTCTTTATATCTATCATCATCAGGATTAACTGCCACCGCAGTATCACCCAAAAGAGTTTCTGGTCTTGTTGTTGCAACTTCTAAGTACTTATCTAACTGTTCACCACTTTCAGAAATTAAAGGGTATTTGAAATGCCATAAATGACCATTTATTTCTTGCATTTCAACTTCAAGATCACTTACGGCAGATTGAGATTCAGGGCACCAATTAACCAAATATTCGCCTCTATAAATTAAATTCTTTTTATAGAGAATATTAAAAGCCTCAATAACTGCTTCATTTAATTTTTGATCAAGAGTAAATCTTTCTCTAGTCCAGTCAACTGAATATCCTATCCTTTTTAATTGAGAAACTATTCTTCCACCACTTTGTTCTTTCCAGTTCCATGCTCTTTTAAGAAATTCATCTCTTCCAATATCCTCGCTTGTTTTGCCTTCACGTTTTAATTGTTTTTCGAGAATAGTTTGAACAGCTATGGAAGCATGATCAGTTCCCGGTAAACACAAAACATTCTTACCTAAAAGTCTTTGAAAACGTACTACAACGTCTATCAAAGCCGTATTAAATGCATGCCCCATATGCAAAGATCCAGTTACATTTGGTGGCGGAATAACAACGCAAAAAGGCTCCCCATCATCCTCAGGGTATGGACTAAACGCCCTTAGACTTTCCCATTTTTCTTGCCACTTTTTCTCTACTTCAAAAGGTGAATAATTGTCTAAAGATAATTGATCATTCATCTCTGTCATGTGCAAATTTTATTTCAATAAACTTTTTGTTTATTTTATCTTGAGAGCAGCTAATTATTGAAAATAATATTAGTTTGCAAAAAAAGACACATCCATTCTACAAAAGTTTGAAACCAGAACCACACGAACAACGTTTTGCATTTTTTGGTGTTGAAATAAGAAATCCACCACCGCTTAAATCACCGTAATAATCTAATTTTAAATCTTTCAGTAAATTAAACTTTTTCACATCCGCGTATAAAGTCACTCCTTCAGTTCTTGAAATAGGGGATCCATTACATGTACCTGGCCTTAATTTAATATGCATCCATCCTTCTGAACAATTTTTATCCTTTACCAAATCAATCGACATTTCTCCTGGAGAACCTCCAAAAGAAGCTTGCCTAGATAGTTCTGAAGCAGCACTTTGACTGATTGAAAGGTTGACGATCTCAGTCATTAGAAAAATATTAAATGGGCGATCCAGGGTTCGAACCAGGGACATCCTGCTTGTAAGGCAGGCGCTCTACCGCTGAGCTAATCGCCCTTATGATAAATCATTCTAATAGATGAAGTTGAAAAATTTATAATAAGTATTTAAATATTTCATGATTGAGGCAAAATTTAATTAATAAAATATATCCTATGGACTCAAACAATAGATATGAATTGGAAAATAATTCCGATTTAGAGACTTTAGAAAGCTTTAAGTTTTTAATATCTAATGTCAAATCATTGAAAGATAAAACTTGGGGATGCCCATGGCAAAAAATACAGTCTCATAAATCATTGATCCCATTTTTAAATGAAGAAAGTAGTGAATTTATAGATGCGATATATGCAAAAAATGCGGAAAACATCTGTGAAGAGTTAGGAGATATTTTATTACAAGTAATGCTTCATTCTGAAATCGGTTACGAAAACAAAGAATTTGACCTAAATGATGTTATAAAAAATCTAAACAAGAAAATTATTAATAGACATCCATATATTTTTGACAAAAAAGAAAAAGTATCTCTAGAAAAATCACAACAGATTTGGGAAAATATTAAAAATTCAGAAAAAGAAGCACCTCATATTGCATCATCTATTAGTAAAAATTTAAAATTGAAAATCAAAAATTTACCGCCAACTGTGGGAACAGATAAAATCACAAATGTTGTGAGAGAACATGGATTCAAGTGGGAAAATACTGATGAGATTTTTAAAAAGTTAGAAGAAGAGATTAATGAGTTAAAGGAAGCAATTAAAAGTAAAAGTAATTCAGAGATAAAAAATGAATTTGGGGATATTTACTTTACCCTCCTTAATCTCTCAAACTTTTTAAAGATCAATCCTGAATCAGCTCTTCAAAAAACTAATATAAAATTTTTAAACAGATTTTCAATCGTCGAAGAGCATGCAGGAGATAATATTAAAAAACAAACTCCTAAAGACTTTCAACGACTTTGGCAAATAGCCAAACAAAATCTGGCAGGGAAAATTCCTAAAAGCAAATGACAAATATTACAACATGGATAGATGAATATCATAAAGGCTCAAGATTGGGCCTAAATGGGAAAATTCTAATTAAAAAAACCTCAAAATATCAAGAAATTATTGTTATTGAAAATGAATATTATGGTAAATCTTTAATGTTAGATGGTTGCTGGATGACATCATTAAAAGACGAGAAATATTATCATGAGTGTCTTGTACATCCAGCATTAAGTAGCGTTAAAGAAAAATCTAATGTACTGATTATTGGGGGAGGAGACGGTGGTACTGCAAGAGAATGCGTTAAATACTCTCAAATATCAAAAATTGATCTGGTTGAGATTGATGAGGAAGTAATCAAAATATCTAAAAAATTTCTAAAAGAAATTGGAGGCGAAGCATGGAATGATAAAAGATTAGAAATTCATGTTGATGATGGTGTTAAATGGGTAAAAAAAACAAGAGATAATTTTTACGACGTTATATTTGTAGATTGTTCAGATCCCTCAGAATTTTCAAATTTATTATTTTCAGATACTTTTTATAAAGAATGTAAAAGAATACTTACACCAAGGGGGATATTAGCAACCCAAAGCGAATCTCCTGAATCCTTCAAAAATATTCACATAAGTATTTTGAAAAACCTTAAAAAAATCTTTAAAGTCTCTGAAACTATGTATTCCTTTGTGCCTATATATCCAAGCGGGATTTGGAGTTGGACATTTGCTTCTTCAGAAGATCTAAATTTATCAAAGCAAAATTATGATGAAGTCGTAAAAATAGAGAGAGGATGTGAAATTTGGAATTTAAATTTTCAAAATGCAGCATTCAATATGATGCCAAATAAAATTGTAAAGGAACTAGATTCATAAGATGACAAAAAATTTATTTGATAAAGAAAATGCAATTTATATGGGAGCAAAAAGAAGTCCTGAGAATTGCTCAATTGGTATATTTGGAGTTAATTATGACGGGACATGTTCATTTAAACCAGGAGCAAGATTTGGTCCAGAAGCAATTAGACAAGTCAGTACTTGTTTAGAAACATATTGTCCAAAAATAAAAAAAGACTTAGAGAATATTAAGTATGTTGATTTTGGATCAATACTAATTAATAAAAATGACTCAAAGTCCGTTATTGAATCAGTAAAATCAGCAACAAATTATTTAATTAGTAAACGCCTTAGTCCTATTATGCTTGGAGGCGAACACTCTATTACAAGAGGTGCTATTGAAGCATTAGTAAAAAAATATCCAGATTTAATATTGGTTCAACTTGATGCTCATGCAGATTTAAGAGAATCTTATATAGGGAATAAACATAGTCATGCTTGTACTATGAAAAGATGCTTAGAAGTGCTACCTGAAAAAAAAATTTTTCAAGTAGGAATTAGAAGTGGGACTAAAGAAGAATTTGAAATTATGCATAACAACAACCAATTAGTTAACTTTTGTCCAGGCGGAAATGCAGATGAGTTAAAACAAGCTCTTCTACCATATGCGAAGTCTCCAATCTATTTAACAATAGATTTAGATTGGTTTGATCCCAGTTTACTAGCAGGGACGGGCACTCCAGAACCGGGAGGATTTTTTTGGAATGATTTTGAAGAAATACTAAAAACTTTAAAAGAACTTAGAATTGTGGCTTCAGATATTGTCGAATTATCTCCAGAAATTGATAAAAGCGGAGTAAGTAGTATAGTTGCAGCCAAAGTACTTAGAAGCTTAATTTTGTCATTAGAAAATATGCAATAAAAAATTTCTAAACTACAGTGTAAAAATACTAAATACAAACTAAATATTTCATGGATTTGCTAAAAAGTCCTCTTTATTCAAAATATGTTGAATCCAATGCAAAATTAGTGGATTTTGCAGGTTGGGAAATGCCCATATCATTTTCAGGATTAATTAAAGAGCATGAATCAGTTAGATCTTCAGCAGGATTATTTGATATTTCTCACATGGGTGTGATTTCTATCAAGGGAATCAATCCAAAGGATAATATTCAAAAACTTTTTCCTACTAATTTATACTCCTTTTCTGAAGGACAGGGACTTTATACAGTAATGCTCAATGATAAAGGGGGAATAATAGATGATTTAATAATTTATGACCTTGGTATACAAGAAAATGATGTATCAGAATTATTGTTAATAGTTAATGCAAGTAGATATGAAGAAGATTTTCAGTGGATAAAAAATAATTTAAATATGTCTGAAATTTCTATAACAAACTTTAAAAAAGACAAAGTACTTTTAGCGCTACAGGGAAAAAACTCATTCAATTTATTTGAAGAATGGATTGGATCTTCGATCTCACATATTCCTAACTTTGGATGCGAATATAAAATTTTTGAACATATTTCGCCTAAAGAAAAAATTTTCTTTTCAAAGACAGGCTATACAGGGGAAAATGGTATAGAAATACTTCTATGTAAAAAAGCAGCAATTAATTTATGGGATTTCTCAATTTCCAAAAATATTACACCTTGTGGTTTAGGAGCTAGAGATACTCTAAGACTTGAAGCAGGCATGCATCTTTATGGTCAAGACATAAACGAAGAAACTTCTCCCTATGAAGCAGGGTTAGGCTGGCTAGTACATCTAGAAAATAATCACGAATTTTATGGGAGAAGATTTCTTGAAGAGCAGTCAAGATTAGGTATTCAAAAAAAGTTAGTTGGTCTCTCTATAGAAGGTAAAGCAATAGGAAGAAAAGGTTGCGCAGTTCTTAAAGGTGAAGAAAATATTGGGACTATCACAAGCGGTAGTTGGTCTCCAACTAAACAACAAGCTATAGCTTTTGCATACATCAATACTTCGCATGCCCTAATAAATAATGAAGTTGAAATATCAATAAGAGGCAAAAAATTTAAAGGAGTAATAACAAAGAGAGCGTTTTATAAAAAAAATTATTAACTAAATTTACCCTTAAAGAATTATTATAAGTTATTGATAAATAAATCATACTTAGATGAGAAACAAAATTTGCAAAGAACTCAATAATACAGATATTGGTAAATTAGTTAATTTATGCGGATGGGTAGATAGAAGGAGAGATCATGGTGGTGTAATTTTTATTGATTTAAGAGACCATAGTGGATTTCTACAAATAACAATTAACCCTGATGATGGTGCAGATCTATTTAAACAGGCAGAAACTCTAAGAAATGAAACAGTAATAATGGTTAGCGGAATTATTAACGAAAGGCCAAAAGATTCAATAAACAAAAATTTAAGTACTGGAGAGTTAGAGCTTAAAGTTAAAAATTTGCAAATTCTCAACCAAATTAAAAAAAACCTTCCGTTTCCAGTATCTATACATGATTATGAAAATACAAAAGAGGAACTCAGATTAAAGTATAGATACCTTGATTTAAGAAGAGGTAAATTACTAGATAATTTAAAAACAAGACATAAAATTATTAAAGTTGCTAGAGAATTTCTTGATAATTTTGGATTTACAGAAGTAGAGACTCCATTACTTACAAAATCAACCCCAGAAGGCGCTCGCGATTTTCTTGTTCCTGCTCGTCTTTCGAATGGAGAGTTTTTTGCTCTTCCTCAATCCCCACAACTATTTAAACAACTTTTAATGGTGGGAGGCTTAGATAAGTATTATCAAATCGCAAAATGTTTCCGTGATGAAGACTTAAGGGCAGATAGACAGCCAGAGTTTACGCAATTAGATATTGAAATGAG
>CACGGY010000051.1 GCA_902572675.1 uncultured Prochlorococcus sp.
TTTATGCATTTTTGATTCAACTTGTTCTATTTTAATATTAATTTCTTACTTAACACACTATAAGGAATTAAAGATTGCAACTTATGAAATTCTTTTTTTCAATCATAACCTCTGTTTTTCTGTTCCTCGGAATTACTCCAATTGCTCTAGCTGCAAATGGGCCTGCCTTAAACGCAGATAGAGCTAGCACAGAATATACCGCTTCAGCCCTCACAAAATGCTCTGAAAATCCTAAATTCATTGAGAGAGCAAATTCTGCAACTACTCAAAAAGACATCGCAAGATTTGAAAGATATGGAAAAGCATCATGCGGAGATGATGGTCTTCCTCATTTAATAATTGGTCCTCCTCTTGAGCCATGGGGGGCTCTTTTAAATAGAGGTCATGAAGGAGATTTACTTATTCCCGGAGTATTGTTCATTTACATTGCTGGAATTATAGGTTGGTCAGGAAGAGAGTATCTCATTGAATCAAAAAAGACTAAGAATCCAGCAGATCTTGAGATCATTATTGACCTAGACTTAGCCAGAAAATGTCTTGTAAAAGGAGCTCAGTGGCCTCTTCTTGCTAATAAACAAGGTAGAAATGGAGATTTAAGAGAGAAAGATAATAATATTACACTTAATGGTCCTCGCTAAACATCCTTAAAAAACTTTATAAAAAAAATGTTCAAAATTCTAAACACAAAATTTGTCAGATCGGCTCCAGTGGTAGCAGCAATTTGGCTAAGCCTCACAGCTGGAATAATTATTGAATTTAATAGGTTTTTCCCAGATTTATTATTCCATCCAATGAGTTGATAAATAAAAAATAATCAAGTTTTTATTAACTTGATTATTTTTTTTGCTGTTTCATCAACATTGTGATTTGTTAATGCAAAATCAAATTCATTTGATACTGAAATCTCATAATTAGCCCTTGAGAGTCTTTTTTTAATTGCCTCTTCTTTTTCTGTACCCCTATTTCTTATTCTTCTCTCTAACTCTTCTTTATCCGGAGGAAGTAAAAATATAGACTGTGAATTAGGAAACTTATTTTTTATTTGCCTTGCACCCTCAACTTCAATTTCAAGTAGTACGGTAAATCCCTTTTTTATTTTCTCATTGACCGAAGACAAAGGTGTTCCATAGTAGTTTCCAGCAAATTGAGCCCATTCGAGGAAAAGATTTTGTTCAATCATTTCTTTAAATTTTTCTTGGTTTAAGAAATAATAATTTTCTCCCTCCTTCTCTCCCTCTCTAGGTTCTCTAGTAGTTGCAGATATTGAAAGCCAAAAATTTTTTTCTTTACATAATATTTCTTTAACAACTGTTCCTTTACCTACCCCGCTGGGTCCAGTAAGGATAATGAGTTTTTTTTGATTTTTCATATTAAATTTTTTACAGTAAAATAAACATCTTGTGAATTAAAAAGGAATAATGCAAAAAGGTGTTCCACAGATAATGGATATTACATCTATTAGATCTGTTTTGCATTATTTGAGAAAGAACATCTTACCTACAAAGTTTGAGACTGCTCAACAACCAGAGCCTAATACAATTCAATTATGTTTCAGAGGAGTTGATTCTCAAACATGGTTGGAAGTTTCATGGAATGGAGACTCTCCAAGAATACTAAAGATAAATAAGCCAGAAAAGATTGGGAGAGAAAGCACACTTTCTAAACAAATAAGATACGGATTAAAGTATATGGCCTTAATTTCGATTGATCAAGATGATTTCGAGAGAGTTATAAAATTTAGTTTTGCAAAAAAACCTGGAGATGAAATTAATAAGTATTTAATTTTTGAATTAATGGGAAAACATAGTAATATTTTTTATCTGGATAATAAACATAAAATAATTGCCGTTGGTAAACAAATTAAATCAAGTCAATCTAGTTTTAGAACAATTTCAACAGGATCGATTTATTCTGGCCCTCCAGTTAATCTCAAAAAACAACCTATAGAAGATGAGTCTTTTCAATCATGGAAAGACTCAATTTCAATAGTACCTGAGTCTTTGAAATACTGTTTAATAAATACCTATCAAGGAGTAAGCCCTATCCTCACAAAACAATTAGAGGTTGTTAGCGCAACTGTTAATTCAGAAATAATGGAAAAAAATATTGATTTCATTAGCAACTCAGACTTAAAAGAGATATTTAAAAATTGGAAGATTTGGATAAACAGGTTTAAAAACAATAACTTTAATTTTTCTACATTCAACAAAGATTTTTATTGCGTTTGGTTTTTTGATAAGGAAATTAATTGCGAAAATAAAATAGATTTATGCACAAGCTTAGAGAATTATTATGATTATCATCTGAAACAAAAAAAACTTGAATTATTGGAAAAGAAAATTGAAGGGATAATTTTTAAACAGATCAATACTGAGAAAAAGAATTTAAATATTCAATATGATCTTCTAACAAAATCAGAAAACTACGAGATATATAAAGAAAAAGCTGATAATATATTCGCTTCACATGAAATAAAAAAACAAGACATTATTAAGGGACAAAAACTATATAAAAAATCAAAAAAACTAAAGAGATCTAGAGAATTAATAAAAGAAAGATTAAGTATTTACAAAACAAATATAGAGAGATTAGAAGAATTCACTACGCTCCTAGAAAATTTAAATTCTTTAAATCATGAAAAACTTTCTATGAGAATCAAACTACTAGAAGAAATTATGGAAGAAATTTGTAACGAATTTAATATCAATATCAAGAAGCAAAGAGAAGATCAGAAAAGTATATATGAGATAGAGTCTTCACCAATTCAAGTTGACACTCCCACAGGATTAAAGCTTCAGGTAGGGCGAAATATGAGGCAAAATGATTTAATAAGCTTTAAGTTCTCAAAAAAAGGCGATTTATGGTTTCATGCACAGGAATCACCAGGCAGTCATGTTGTTTTGAAGTCTTCATCTCAAGTAGCATCTGAACAAGATCTTCAAATAGCTGCAGATTTAGCAGCTTTATTTAGTAAGGCTAAAAGAAACATTAAAGTTCCAATTAATTTAGTAAAGATTAAAGATTTGCAAAAAATCAAAAACGGAGGACCGGGTTGCGTTTCCTTTAAAAATGGAGAAATTATTTGGGGAAATCCTACAAGAGGAGAAGATTACATAAAAAAAAATCTTAAAACAGTAATTTAGTTTATAATAAAAAAAATTTTTAAATCTAAATGTTTGATTTTCTTTTAGGCACTCATGAATTTTTAGGAAATCATAGTTTTCCAGAATTTATTGTTGGATATCTATTTGGTGCTGCATTAATAATTGGAGCTCCTACTGTTTTCTTACTACTTGCCTTCGTAAGCGCTTTAATGAAAACAAATGGGAAAATGGGTGGATATAGAGAATATGAAACTTATGGTGAATCATCTTTAAATGATGCCCCTCCTTTCTTATTACCAGATCCAACAAATCCTAAATTAAGCAAATAATTAAGTTTATCGAAAAATAAATTGGACTTTGACAATAGTAGTTTTAAACCTTTTTCTTACACAATTTTTATCAAATAATGAGAGGTACAGGTCAAAGTGAAAAAAAATTATCAGATTCGATGACTTTTAGTGATCATTTAGAGGAGCTTCGTCAAAGGATACTAAACTCAATTTACTCAATACTTATTTCAATATTCTTTAGTTTTCTTATCATAAAGCCATTAATATCTTTTTTAGAAATTCCAGCTGGTGATATTCATTTACTACAACTTGCTCCAGGAGAGTTTTTATTTGTCGCTATTAAAGTTGCAGGTTACAGCGGATTGATAGTTTCTATGCCTTATATTTTTTATCAAATAATATTATTCATTTCTCCTGGTTTAACAAAACAAGAAAAAAGCCTAATCTTGCCTGCAGTTTTTGGTTCAGGTCTTCTATTTTTTTTAGGATTAATTTTTTCATGGTGGATATTAGTCCCTGCAGCAATAAATTTCTTCATTAGTTTCGGTGCTGATATTGTTGAACCAACTTGGTCTATAGAAAGATATTTTGATTTTGTTCTCTTATTAATGTCTAGCACTGCAATAGCTTTTCAATTGCCAGTATTACAATTTATTCTTGGTTCTCTTGGAATAATCACAACAGAAAAAATGATTTCAAATTGGAAGATAGTTGTAATTTCCTCTGCAATATTATCTGCAGTGATTACCCCTTCAACTGACCCATTGACTATGTCATTGCTATCTATATCGATTGTGTTTTTATTTTTTGTAGGTACTGGGTTAACTTACTTATCAGAAAATCTTAAGTCAAAAACTCTTTCATCTTCTCATTAAGATCTAATTGCAAGCTGACAGCTCTACCTAACCTTGGCTTAGCATTGACTTTTTTTAGCCATTCCCTTACTTCTTCTGAATATCCACATCTATTTAAAATCTCGATTTTATCAGCTATTGATTTTTTATATTCATCTTCACTTAAAGGGAATGATTCCTGTCCAAGAAATCCCCACATCATTTGAAAATAAACGAATTTTCCTCTTCTAAAGAGTCTAAAATCATATTTTTTCCCCCAGCGATGAATCAAATAATGCATCACCTCCTCTACCATCAATGGGTTCATATAAATCAATTAATTAAGACTTCCTAAACTTTTACTTTAAATTATTAAAAGTCCTATCTATTTGCAACAGAAATTGAACAATTTGATTCATAATAACTAATAAATAACAGTACCAAGTAGCGAATGACTCAATTAAGTTCCAATGATGTCCCTTCAATGGGTCGAAGGCAATTTATGAATCTTCTTACGTTTGGTACTGCAACTGGTGTGGCTTTAGGTGCACTTTACCCCGTAGCAAATTATTTCATGCCTTTAAGAGCAGGTGGTGGTGGTGGTGGCACTTCAGCTAAAGATGAATTAGGGAATCCAATAACTAAGACAGGTTGGTTAGCTACCCATCAATCAGGAGACAGGAGTCTAGTGCAAGGTCTGAAGGGAGATCCAACTTATTTAATAGTGAACGAGGGTGGGGAAATAGGAGAATTTGGTTTAAATGCAATTTGTACTCATTTAGGTTGCGTTGTCCCATGGGATAGTGGTGCTAATAAATTTATATGTCCTTGTCATGGCAGTCAGTACGATACAAATGGGAAGGTAGTCAGAGGGCCTGCTCCTTTATCTTTAGCCTTAGCTCATGTTGATATTGAAGATGATGCTGTACTCGTCAAACAATGGTCAGAAACTGACTTTAGAACTAATGAAAATCCATGGTGGGCATAAAAAAATGAAAGGACTTAAAAATCAAATCATGAAAAAAACAAGTTTATTTATCTGTACTCTGCTTTTCATTTCGAGCATTGTATTTTATCCTAAGATGACTTTTGCTTATCCATTTTGGGCTCAGCAAAATTACGAATCTCCCAGAGAAGCTACAGGAAAGATAGTCTGTGCGAATTGCCACCTCGCTCAGATGCCAACTCTTGCAGAGGTTCCACAATCGGTTGGTGCTGATAGTGTTTTCAAGGCTGTAGTCAAAATACCCTACAAAAATGATTTAAAAGAGATTGGTGCTGATGGTTCTGAAGTCCCATTACAAGTTGGTGCTGTTGTAATGCTGCCAGATGGCTTTAAACTTGCTCCACAAGAAAGATGGACCGAAGAAATCAAAGAGGAGACAGAAGGGGTTTATTTCACTAATTACAGTGAAGATAAAGACAATATCATCATTGTAGGACCTTTACCCGGAGATACTAATAAAGAAATAGTTTTCCCTGTACTTTCCCCTGATCCATCCATCAATAAAGAATATCACTATGGAAAATACTCTTTACATATCGGAGGCAATAGAGGTAGAGGTCAGGTTTACCCAACTGGAGACAAAAGCAATAATGTAATTTTCACTTCTTCCAGCTCAGGAATTATCAATTCAATAGAAACAATTGAAGATGGTAGCTATAAGGTCAATATAGAAAAGGATAATGGTGAGATAACTACTGAAGCAGTTCCTGTTGGTCCTCAACTTATCGTAAAAGCACAAGACAAAATTAATGCAGGTGACCCTCTTACTAATGATCCAAACGTTGGCGGCTTTGGACAATTAGATGCTGAGGTTGTACTTCAGAGCCCTTATAGAGTTATTGGATTGATTGCATTCTTTATTGGTGTAGGCCTAACTCAAATACTTTTAGTATTAAAGAAAAAACAAGTAGAAAAAGTGCAAGCAGCAGAGGGTATCTAACTTTCTTTAAATGCTTATACTTCAAGCTTTTATACAATCTCCAGGAGAAACTTTTTTAAATTTAGGATTTATAACTATTAGATGGTACGGACTTCTTATTTCTGTTTCAGTTTTAATAGGCCTTTTTGTCTCTAAAAAACTTGCAAAGGGAAGAAATATTAAACCAGAGTACATTAGTGAGATACTTCCATCATTAATAATCTCTTCAATAATTGGAGCTAGAGCTTATTACGTAATTTTTGAGTGGAGGCAATATAGCGGAGATAACTTTTTTACTTCTTTAGAACTATTCAATAACACAATTCAAATACCTTCTTTTCTTGCAGTTTGGGAAGGAGGCATCGCAATCCATGGAGGTCTAATTGGAGGATTATTATCTATTATCTATTTCTGTAAGTCGAAAAAAATTCATTTAAAAACTTTTATAGATATATTAATCCCCTCGATTATTCTTGGACAATCTATAGGAAGGTGGGGAAATTTTTTTAATAATGAAGCATTTGGGGTCCCTACAAATTTGCCTTGGAAATTATTTATACCAATTCAAAATAGGCCTTTAGAATTTATTAATTACAAATTTTTTCATCCTACCTTTCTCTACGAGTCATTTTGGAATTTTTTAATATTCATCCTCCTTATTTTGATCTTTAATAAACAGAGTAAAACAGATTCTTTTAGACCTGGCTTTATTAGCTGTCTTTATTTAATAAGT
>CACGGY010000052.1 GCA_902572675.1 uncultured Prochlorococcus sp.
TGGATCTACCAAGAATTTTTGGCATACATCTCCTGTTAGCTGGAATAACTTGTTTTGGTTTTGGAGCATTCCATTGTGCAAATGTTGGAATATGGGTTTCTGATCCTTATGGTTTGACTGGTCACGTTGAACCTGTTGCCCCTTCCTGGGGAGTTGAGGGATTTAATCCTTTCAATCCAGGAGGAATAGTTGCCAATCATATTGCAGCTGGACTTATGGGGATTATCGGAGGCATTTTTCACATTACCAATAGACCTGGAGAAAGACTTTATAGAGCATTAAAACTCGGAAGTCTTGAAGGTGTTCTAGCAAGTGCTTTAGCAGCAGTATTATTTGTATCTTTTGTTGTGGCAGGGACAATGTGGTACGGTTCAGCAACAACCCCAGTCGAATTATTTGGTCCTACAAGATATCAATGGGATTCAGGCTATTTCAAGACTGAAATAAATCGAAGGGTTCAAGCTGCTATAGATGATGGAGCCACTAAAGAAGAGGCATATGCTTCGATTCCAGAGAAATTAGCCTTCTACGACTATGTTGGAAATAGTCCTGCTAAAGGAGGATTATTTAGGGTTGGTGCTCTCGTCAATGGTGATGGTTTGCCAACTGGTTGGCAAGGTCACATTGCTTTCCAAGACAAAGAAGGTAATGAACTAGAAGTTAGAAGGATACCTAACTTTTTTGAAAACTTCCCTGTCATCCTTGAAGATAAAGAAGGTAATGTAAGGGCCGACATTCCATTTAGAAGAGCTGAAGCAAAGTACTCGTTTGAGCAAACTGGCATTACTGCAACAATTTATGGCGGTGACTTAAATGGGCAAACATTTACCGATCCTGCAGTAGTTAAAAGATTAGCCAGAAAAGCACAGCTTGGAGAAGCTTTCAAATTCGACAGAGAAACATATAAATCTGACGGTGTATTCCGAAGTTCTCCAAGAGCATGGTTTACATATGCTCATCTATGTTTTGGATTGCTATTCTTGTTTGGCCACTGGTGGCATGCTTCAAGAACTCTTTATAGAAATTCATTTGCTGGTATTGATGCTGAGATTGGAGACCAAGTTGAATTTGGTCTGTTCAAGAAGCTTGGTGACGAGACCACTAGAAGAATCCCAGGAAGGGTTTAAACTAAACTTTATTATTTAATCTTATGGAAGCTTTCGCTTACGTCTTAATTTTAACTCTCGCAGTTGTCACATTATTCTTTGCTGTCGCTTTTAGAGATCCACCTAAATTTGATAGAAAATGATCCACAAAAACCTCTTTAACGAGAGGTTTTTTACTTTTCATAATTAAAATATTACTTTACTATTAGAGTTATAGTTTATCTTATTTCACTATATGCAGTGTCCAACCTGTCAGAATACAGATAGCAGAGTTTTGGAATCAAGATCTGCTGATACTGGTAAAAGTGTTAGAAGGAGAAGAGAGTGCTTAAACTGCAGCTTTAGATTTACCACTTATGAAAGAATTGAAACCATGCCTGTCTCAGTTATAAAAAAAGATGGAAGTAGAGAATTGTTTGATAAACAAAAATTATTTACTGGTATATCAAGAGCTTGCGAAAAAACGACCTTCACGCGTGAAGCAATAATTAATTTCGTAGATGGAATTGAATCACTAATCATACAGGATTCCAATAAAGATATTAAATCTTCACAAATTGGAGAGTTGATACTAAAAAGTCTTAGGAAAGAAAACGAAGTAGCTTATATAAGGTATGCCTCAGTTTATAGAAAATTCAACGGGGTAAAAGATTTTATCTCTACTCTTGAATCTCTAAAAGGAAGTTCAAAAAATCAATTAGCTTCAATTTTATAAAATTCAGCATCTTAAAGTGTAGAATAAATATCACAATTGTTTTTGCTATTAGTTTGCAGGCTAATAACATTCCCTTCTAACTACCTAAGGTAGTCTGCGATTCAACAAATGAAAGAAAATTCTTCCCAAACCATAAATGAACTTTCTGAAGATAAAGAAATAAAAAATTCGTCTGAATTGAATAATGATTCAGTAACACTTAATAATGAGGATTTATCATTTGAAAAGGAAGAAATTCCTACTGCAGACTCTTCCTCTAGTAGAACAAATACGGATTTTGATAATGCAGGATTCACACAAGAAGAATTTGCATCACTTTTAGGAAAATATGACTATAACTTTAAGCCAGGTGATCTAGTCAAAGGTACCGTTTTTGCGTTGGAACCAAAAGGAGCAATGATAGATATTGGAGCAAAAACAGCTGCTTTTATGCCTGTTCAGGAGGTTTCAATAAATAGAGTTGAAGGATTAAATGATGTTTTACAACCTTCAGAAAGCAGAGAATTTTTTATAATGAGTGAAGAAAATGAAGATGGTCAATTAGCACTTTCGATTAGAAGAATTGAATACCAAAGAGCTTGGGAAAGAGTGAGGCAACTACAAAAAGAAGATGCCACAATTTATTCTGAAGTTTTCGCAACAAATAGAGGTGGGGCTCTTGTTAGAGTAGAGGGATTGAGAGGTTTTATCCCAGGATCTCATATAAGTGCTCGAAAAATTAAAGATGATTTAGAGGGAGAGGACCTCCCTTTAAAATTTCTTGAAGTAGATGAAGAGAGAAACAGATTAGTACTTAGCCATAGAAGAGCTTTGGTTGAGAAAAAAATGAATAGACTTGAAGTCGGTGAGGTTGTTGTAGGTTCTGTGAAGGGTATTAAACCCTATGGAGCTTTTATTGATATCGGAGGAGTTAGTGGTCTATTGCACATTTCTGAGATCAGTCATGAACATATCGAAACACCTCATAATGTTTTGAATGTAAATGACCAAATGAAAGTTATGATTATTGATCTTGATTCGGAAAGAGGAAGAATCTCATTATCTACAAAAGCACTTGAGCCTGAACCAGGAGATATGCTAACTGACCCTCAAAAAGTTTTTAGTAAAGCTGAAGAAATGGCTGCTAAATACAAGCAAATGTTATTTGAACAAACAGACGATAATGAGGAAATTCCTACAGCTTCAACCTAAACAATTTAAATTAACTTATTTTTCTTGAGAAGATAAAGCGCAAACCATTAGATATTTTTTTAGACAAGTATTATTTAATTTACAATAATTGATTAGTCAAGCTTGTCTAATCTAGGATGATAATTGATACCTTAAATTATATATATGAATGATTTCATCTTTACTTCTGAATCTGTAACTGAAGGTCATCCTGACAAAATATGTGATCAGATAAGTGACGCTGTTTTAGATGCATTGTTAACAGAAGATCCAGAGAGCAGAGTTGCATGTGAAACTGTAGTTAATACTGGTCTTTGTTTACTTACTGGAGAAATAACTTCAAAAGCCAAAGTTGATTACATAAAACTAGTTAGAGATGTAATTAAAAGAATTGGATATGTTGGATATAAAGCAGGTGGCTTTGATGCAAATAGTTGTGCTGTTTTAGTAGCCCTCGACGAGCAATCACCCGATATTGCACAAGGAGTAAACGAAGCAGAGGATATTAACAACGATTTAGAGGACAATACCGGAGCTGGCGATCAGGGCATAATGTTTGGGTATGCATGTGATGAAACGCCTGAATTGATGCCTCTACCAATTAGCTTGGCTCATAGATTAGCCATTCAGCTCGCTAAAGTAAGACATGAGGAAATTCTTAATTATCTCTTGCCTGATGGCAAAACTCAAGTAAGCATAGATTATAAAAAAGGGGTACCAGTTTCAATCAATACCATCTTAATTTCAACTCAACATAATCCTGAAATTGATGGAATTAAAAATGAAGAAGAAATTCGTCAAAAGATAAAAGAAGATTTATGGACCAATGTTGTAATACCTGCTACTGAAGATTTAGAAATCAAACCAGACATTCAAAAAACAAGATTCTTAGTGAATCCCACAGGTAAATTTATTGTAGGAGGTCCCCAGGGAGATGCTGGCCTTACTGGTAGAAAAATAATCGTAGACACTTATGGCGGATATGCAAGACATGGGGGTGGGGCATTCTCTGGCAAAGATCCCACAAAAGTAGACAGATCAGCTGCTTATGCTGCTCGTTATGTAGCTAAAAGTATTGTTAAGGCAAAATTAGCAAAAAAGGCTGAAGTACAATTAAGTTATGCAATTGGAGTAGCTAAACCAATTTCTATTCTTGTTGAAACTTTTGATACCGGTGTTATTTCTCAATTTAACTTAACTGAACTTGTTAAAAAGTACTTTGATTTAAGACCTGCAGCAATAATTAAAGAATTTGACTTAAGAAATCTACCCAAAAAAATGGGTGGAGAATTTTTCAGGAAGACGGCATCCTACGGACATTTTGGTAGAAGGGATCTTGAGCTTCCTTGGGAAAATGTCGAAGAAAAAGCAATTCAATTAAAAGAGGCATCTAAAATATTTTTGTAGATATTTTTTATGTCAGATAATTTTTTTGGAGGACTGGATTTTGGAACCAGTGGTACAAGAATATCAATAATTAATTGTTTTAAAGAATTAGTATATTCCAATTCAGTTCCCTATCCATCTAGCTTTAGAAATCCAAATTCTTGGATCAATTCTTGTGAAAAACTCTTAAAAAATTTACCTATCAAAGTAAAAAATAACCTTCATAAATTGGCTATATCTGGCACTTCAGGAACTTTGATAGCCTGCAATTTAGAAGGAGAGCCTATAGGAGAAGCAATACCTTATGACCAAGCATGTAATGAACATAAGATTCTTATTCAATCAATGACTCTTGAAGAAGAACATTTGCAAACCCCTTACAGTAGTCTTGCCAAAGCGTTAAAACTAATAAATAAATATGGAACAAATATACTTTTAAGACATCAATCTGATTGGATAACTGGCTGGTTTCTAAAAGATTGGACACGAGGAGAAGCAAGTAATAATTTCAAACTTGGATGGGATCTAATTAATGAAACATGGCCAAAAAGCTATCTCAATACTTCATGGCAAAAATGCTTACCTCAGATAATAAAAAGTGGAGAAATTATTGGTCAGGTCGATTCAGGTTTAGCAGAAAGTTTAAAATTAAATAAGAAACTAATTTTAATTTCAGGCACTACTGACTCTAATGCAAGTTTATTAGCAGCAAATTTAGAAAAAGAAGATGGTTTAACAGTTTTAGGTACAACAATGGTGATAAAAAAAATTATTGAAAAACCAATAAAAGAAAAAGGAATTACAACCCATAAAGTGAACGGTGAGTGGATCTGTGGAGGGGCTTCAAACGCAGGATGTGGTATTTTGTCTAAATTCTTTTCTGATTTCGAAATAAAGGAACTTAGTAGACAAATAAACACCTCAAAAAAAACATCTTTAAATCTTTTACCTCTAAATAGTAAGGGAGAGAGATTTCCTATTAATAATGCTAATTTAGAACCAATTCTTGAACCTAGGCCAGTAAGCGACGCACTTTATTTACATGCGTTATTCGAGGGTCTAGCTAACATTGAATTGAAAGGATGGGAAAAACTTAAAGAGCTAACAGGTTCATTTCCAAAAAAAATTATTACTGTTGGTGGGGGTTCACAAAACCCTCAATGGAGAAAAATAAGAGAACAAATTATCAAAATACCGATTGTTTCATGTAAAAAAACTACTTCATTCGGAACTGCCTTATTAGCTTTAACTGCAAAAGAATAATTTTTTTAGGAAATTTGATCAAGATATAAATTTTTTAATGAAAAGGGTTTCACAAACTACACATCTTAATTTAAAGTATATAGGTTAGAGCCGGGATAGCTCAGTTGGTAGAGCAGGCGACTGAAAATCGCCGTGTCCCCAGTTCAAATCTGGGTCCTGGCACCTTTAAACCCTTTTACGAAAAGGGGTTTTAATCTTTTTTAATAGTATTGAAGTTTTATAGAACTATCACTTCATGATTTCTTATCTAATAATTTATTTTTCTAAAGCAACCTTTATTAACCTGTGTTGGTGAGGTCCATCAAAATTTCTATAAAATGGAGGAATATTTATTGGGAACCTCTGCGCCCAAGGACATAAACCATTAACAATAAGGAAATCTTTCTTAGACCAGGGGTATTCAAAGAAATTTATTTTTTAAAAAATATTCCATTACAAATATCTCTTTGGAAACTCATCAAAAACTGTAGAAAAAATATTATTTATAATATGAAGTATGTAGCAAAAAATTCATCAAGGTTGTTTGACTATGATTGCGCAAGAAATGTTCTTACAGTTGATTTGATATATGAAAAATTACCTTTTTTAGAAG
>CACGGY010000053.1 GCA_902572675.1 uncultured Prochlorococcus sp.
AAATAAATACTCAATCGAATAACTTCAATAAATGTCTAAACTTTTCTTAAAAAAAATAAAAATCTTATTTCAAGTAAATAGATCCTCGATAAGTAAGCTTTATCAACTTTTCTTCTTGTTTTCTACAATATACAAATGACTTTCCATTGAAATACATGTTTACCATGATGCAGCTCCTGAACTTGCTCAAGTCCCCGTCCTATGACTTGAGTCGTACTGCGGTCTATCAAATGGTAGATCGGACGATTTTGTAGTAGTTACTACAATCCATTTATAAAGTATTTATACTTAGATGTCAACAATTAATAGAAACTAAACTTCAATTTAAAATTAGATTCTTCTCTCACAAACTCCCTAAAAAGAATAAAGAACATATAACTACGAGTAACTCCCATAAAAACTGAAACAAATGCTAAAACTACACAAATAGGGCAATGTAAGAATCCCATTATTTATTTTCCAATATAAACTTTAATTCAACCTCTGCATTAAGAATATCAATTCTTCTCTTAAGTAGTTTAAAAAATTTAGTTATTTTTTTCAAAATTAAATCTTATTTAGGCAACAACAATAATATTATTCCAAGAGCTAATATATCAATGAGCAAAAATACTGAATCCATTGATATAACTATAGTTTTGTAGCAATATTATACAATCAACATATGCTCATATAAGTCTAATCAGTTAACCAATAAAGGCTTATTCATAATCGAATATAATAATTGGTGATCTAGTTACCTTGCAGTGCTATTTTTCTTTTGCTAAAAAAATAGAGCGGGCTAAAGTCCAATGCTCCACGAGGATTTAGTCCGCTGCCTTAAGCCTGAAAGTGCAAAGTTGTTCTCGATAAATATAAATCTATACTTTATGAGATAAATATCTTGATTGATTGATAAATTTGTTTTATATATTGCTATTACAAAATTTATGAGGTTATTTGGATTTAGTTACTAAATCCTCGTGGAGAAAGCTTTAGTTAACTTCTTTTACTGGTTACTAATAAGATCAGCCGAATCTCATTATGGAGAATCATTTGTATCTGTAAAAGTTCCATCTAACTCAATCAAAAGTTTTTACTGATTCTATAAAGTTTTTATTTGAAGGTTTTATTATTCAATTAATAGCTTTCTGAAACTTGAAAAACTTGTTTGAGTTAATTTAGTTAATTATCTCTATTGCAAATTAAGATAACGTTGTTAATCTTGCAGTTAAAGAAGGTACTTATTTCTTAGACTGATACAATTTGATCATTTAAATTCCAACGAAGATGATGGCCTCATGTCAATATAAGATTTAAGGGCTTTACGTCTTCGAAAAAAGAAAATTGAAAGTGATAAGAAAGCCAGAAAATATATCTTGGCGATAAATCAAAGATATAGAAAAATGAATCCTCCTAAAAGTAATAACTTTTTAAGGAATATGAACCCTTTTAAAAAGGCCGCTTAAATTTTTAATCCTATTTTTTTTAATTTGATTAAATTTGCATCTTTCAGAGTAAGATTTTAATGGTGTTTCTTTGGAAGAGTTTCACCAAGGGGGTCAATTTTTGGCCCCTTCTTTCCTGAGATATTTTTTAATTGAAACTCATTCAAAATAAAAATAATACTTTTCTAAAAGGTAAAAGTGATTTAAATCTTTTGTTTAAAGTTTGTTATTACCACTTTATGAAAACGCTATATCTTCAACTAGATCATCACATTAAAAAGAAAAATTTGAGCAGGAATCATATCATATATCTAAATTCATAGACTTTTTTTCAAAAATTATGAAATTTTTCATTTGCAATTTATGATGACTTATCCTAGTAGTTGGGAATTCTACAAAGAAGTTGAAACTAAGATTTTATGGGTCAATATTTGTGCCCAAGATTTAGAAGGAGTAGCTATTTCAATCAATAAATGGTGGAAGACAAGATATCCAGCATACAAAATCAGAATAGTTTCTAAAAAAGAATTTGAACTAATAAAAATGAAAGCTGAGAAAAAGGAACAATAAAATTATTCTTTGGTAAATTTTGATGCTGAATATTTAATTTTTGCAGCTATTATAAGTTCATTACATTAATGAAGGAATGAACTCTGCATTATCAAAAGTATCAAATTTAAAACTAAACAGACTTTCTAAAATAGCTATTACTCTCACATCATCAACTTTTTTCTTGTACGCCTTGGGTCAAGCTCCAATTTTTAAAAATGTTCTCGCAGGTGCCTTTTCTTGTTCTGGATAAAAAAATACTTTTTTTAAAGAAAAGCCAAAAAGCTTTAATAGAAAACGATTGATAGTCGATCTAAACTTGGAGGTGTAATACCCTCTTTTTAATGTCAAATAGATTTATTGCTGAAAAGATAATGACTTTTCTTATTTCTCTTATCAGCTGATGAATATCTCCACACACCTATTAATAGATGCTGCGATATTAAGCGCTGCCCTTACAATTACTTTGGTATTAAGAGCAAAAAGTAATGCTGCTAGAGAAGACAAAGGAGATCAATGATTATAAAGAAGAAGAAAAAGAATTTAAAAAGAATTTAAATTATACAAAATTTGGAACTTTATTATTTATGGTAGTTCCCTTGCTATTGGTGTTTTTTAGTTTATTTATATTCTTCTTATATCTTTATAAATAAATTTCTCAAATATACGGCATAGCGATTAATTATGGGGTTCTGAGTCTTCTATTACTTGGTGAGTTTGCATACTTTACTTATAAACTTAAACTCTAATTTTAAAAAAACATTACATTCCAAAATTGATTAAAAAGATACCCTAAGGAATTGAACTTGATAAAGAACGTTTAAAAAATCTATTGGATAATAACTTCATATTTGATTAGGTTATTCCAACTTCATTCGAACCATATATTATCGCTGAGATCTTATGGTAAAAAGGTAGCCAAGCTACTGGCTAATGAATATTTTACCAGTTTTCAAAGAAATATATTTCAAAAAACCATGAAAAAATATTCACGATATTTTTACGATTTTTCGAGCCAAAATGAAATAAAAGAGGGGCTTATAAAGTCCCAAATAAAAAAATCAAAAGTGGTAATACCTGAAAAATAAAAGGGCATTTTCCTTCTTCAAGTTTCATATACCTCACTGTCCACAAAGTCGATGAGGTCCTTTTGAATCCTGGATAATTTCTACTCCTATTGAATGGGTTAAGATAGTCGTTACAGCCACAAAGCACTTATACTCGGGTAATAATACTCTATCAATTTCAAGTTAAAAGGAGGATAATTAAAAAGTAGAGATAAAGGAGGTTTTATGAAACTCACTACTCCATTCGTAGCTCTCAGAAATGCAACTTCAGACATGTGGAGAATGCATGATTTCAATTATCAATTACCCAAAAAAGAATTAAAAAAATATTGGGATCAAGAATGTATAGCGCATCCTACTAATAGTCATTGCAAACTTTATTGTGATTAATATCCGATCTATCTTAAGTATTATTACCCTTGCTTTTTATATTTAATCCGTACTAAAGCTTAGTTATTAAAAAAGGAGGAAAGTAGATGACTAATTTAAGTTTAGAGATTCTTTTTTGGACAATCTTAATTGCATATCTTGGATTAAGGTTTAATCAAACTTGGAATGGCTACAAACGACAATATTAATAGGAGGACAAAATGAGACTAAAAACGCAATTCACAGTTCCAAAAAAAGATTTGAGAGATCTTGATTACGTAAGGAAAATGCAAACTTTAGAAAAAACTCTCAAACAAAGTTGTATAGATTATCCATCTGAGGAATATTGTTTAGTTTGTTGCAACTAAATATCAATAAATAATTATTTTTCGCAAATAAATTCTAGTCGTATTTATTAATTCACTAGCAGAGAGGTTGATTGATGAAATTAAAATTCTACCCTACAACTATTTTTAGAGAAACTCCCAAAGTAACTTTTTTTGATGCAGGCATAGAGTCAACTAATGGTTGTGATGTAGTAATGCATTCTGGAGAGGCTATATCTCCTCCAGATGAATTTGAGTACGAACAGTACTACGTACACAGTCACCAAATTGATCACAATTTAGTTATTACTGGGGAGCGGAAATTTATTTTGATAAATCCAACTTGGGACGAGCCACATCATGTAATTTATCTAAAAAGATCTATGGGAGCGCTTGAAATTCCTATTGGCACTTATCATAGGTCAATCTCTGGGAAAGAAGGGAGCATTGTTTTAAATCAACCTGTCAGAGATAAATTTTTTGATCCAAAAAAAGAATTTATCCCTCAAAAACTAAACAAATTAAGCCTTATTAAGGCTAGAAAAATTCCTCCCGTTTATTGGGTTTGGGAAAATGATCAAATCAAAAGATTAATGTTTAATCCTTTAGTTAAAAAAACTGCAAATTCAAATCGATATTAAAATTCAAACTCACTTCATAATCAATTTAAAGAGGACCTTAATCATGAAAAAAAGAGTTATTGTTCTTGATACAAATGTTTTATTAAATGATCCCGAGACACCAAAAGTAGAGAAAAATGAAAGACAAAGTTAAATTCACTTTTGAAAAAGAAAGAAGTAATGAGGTTAAATTAGTTGCTAGTAATTTAGAAGCAATTTTAAAATCTAGTACTTATAAACTTGCTCACGAAGATATAGATTTATTGAATACTGATGAAATGCGAGGAGTGAGGATGCTCCTTGAAATAACAAAGCCTGAGCAGACACTTGAGAAAGAAAAAATAATTTCAACAGTAATTGTTTTTGGGGGTGTCCACATATCAGAAGAAATTACATCTAAAAGAAGGTTGGATAATGCTATCAAACTTCTTACAAAAAATCCTAAATCTAAATCTTTAAAGATTGCTATCAAAAAATTAAAAAATTTGCACTCCCTATCACATTATTATTCTTCAGCAAGAGAGTTATCTAAATTAATTTCACTAGATAGCAAAACAAAAAGTTCTAACTCGCATGTAATAGTTACTGGTGGGGGACCGGGGATTATGGAAGCAGCTAACAGAGGAGCGTTTGATGCCGGCTGTAAGTCTATTGGATTAAACATAAGCCTACCAAATGAGCAGCACCCTAATTCTTTTATTACACCAGGATTATGTTTTAAATTTAATTATTTTGCAATGAGGAAATTTCATTTTGTCATGAGATCTGCTGCTGCAGTTTTTTTTCCTGGAGGATTTGGAACTTTAGATGAGTTATTTGAATTATTGACATTAAGACAAACCGGAATGAAGAAAAAAATACCCATAATTTTGTTTGGCAGGGGCTATTGGGAAAAGGTAATTAATTTTCAGTTCTTGTATGATATGGGTTTAATTGGAAAGGAGGATTTATCTATTTTTAAATACGCTGATACAGCAAATGAGGCTTGGGAATTTATAAGAAATCTTAATTATTAAAATTAAAAAATTTACCTCTTCTAATATATTTTTATATTTATTAAAAATTTATTTAACTATTTTTTTAATGAACTGAATAAAGTGATTATTATTTGAACTAAATTTTCAAAAGTATAAACAATAAAAAATATTATTTTTAGACTTTAATATTTATAGTTTAATTTTTATAGCTCAACTTTTTAAATATAAAAAAATATTATTCAAATAAAAGGTAACTCACTCCAAACAGCTAAGTTTGTATTTTCATGATCATCTGAAGAAAAATATATTTGATTAGTTATACCACTAGGTTCAATCTCTTTTTGAAAGCACTCACAGTGTGTAGTAATAAAAAGTACAAAGTTTCTAATAAAATAGAAAAATAATATTCTATAAAAATTCTCACTAAATATATCTGGATCAGAAGTCCATAAAATACGTAAGCCTCGAATTCTGATTTTTAAACAACCAATTTTTCTCTCTATTGTTGTCTTACAAGATAAAACTTTTAATTTACTTTTACCAAAATGAAATAATCTGCATGAATATTTATCATGCAAAGTTTGAAAAGGGATTTTACAAATTCTTTGCAAATTAGAATTGAAAAAAAGTTTTAGGTT
>CACGGY010000054.1 GCA_902572675.1 uncultured Prochlorococcus sp.
AGCTCCAAAAATTGGTAATACTGCAATTGATGGGAATTGTTCCAGAAGTGCTAATCTCCAATTGTTAATGAAGTAGATTCCAGTTTTAAAAAATATGCTTGTAGTTGAAGCACCTAATCCTGTTAATAAGAGCGAAATTGCGACAACTAGTGATCTTTGTTTTAATAATTTTTTGATGCTGCGAGAAGTATTATTACTGGTTGTTTGAATATTTTCTTTTATGAGGTTTGGCATAATCCATGATTACTTTGACAAACTGAAATCGTGGATTTCATCAAATTGAAGATAACGATAAAGCTCATCTGAATATGGATTAATTTTATTTTTAGTAATATCCTGATATTCTTCTACTTCAGGAATTTTGCCAAGTAGTGCACAAACTGCTGCTAATTCTGCACTTCCTAAAAATACTTGTGCATTCTTACCAAGTCTATTGTCGAAATTTCTTGTACTAGTTGAAAATACTACAGATCCTTCATCTACCCTAGCTTGATTTCCCATACATAAAGAGCAGCCTGGTAATTCTAATCTTGCTCCACAATTTTCAAATATTTTATAGTAGCCTTCTGCTTTTAGAGTTTCTTCATCCATTTTTGTTGGAGGACATATCCATAATTTAGCTTTTAAATTTTGTACACCTTCAAGAACTTTTGCAGCAGCTCTGTAGTGACCAATATTTGTCATGCAAGAACCTATAAAAACTTCGTCAATATTTGTATTAGCGACATCAGTTATTTCCTTTACATTATCGGGATCATTTGGGCAAGCAACTATAGGCTGTGTTACTTTTGCTAAATCAATTTCAATGATTTCCTCATACTTAGCGTTCTTGTCTGGCTGTATCAGTTCGGGTTTTTTTAACCAACTTTTCATTTCTTTAATCCTTCTTAAAATTGATTTTGAATCTTCATAGCTGCTTTCAATCATTTTTTCTAGAAGGCAAATATTACTTCTTAAGTATTCTTGAACAGTTTCTTGGGATAAAAGTATGGTGCTACCAGCACATGAGCGCTCTGCAGTAGCATCAGTTAATTCAAAAGCTTGTTCAAGTTTTAGGTTAGGTAAGCCTTCTATTTCCATAATTTTCCCGTTAAATATATTTTTTTTATTTGTTTTATCAACAGTTAAGAGTCCTTTTTTAATTGCGAAGAGAGGGATTGCATTTACTAAATCTCTTAAAGTAATTCCCGGTAATAATTCTCCTTTGAATTTGACTAGCACAGATTCGGGCATATTTAATGGCATTGATCCAATTGCAGCTGCAAAGGCAACAATACCTGAGCCACCAGGGAACGATATGCCAAGAGGGAATCTTGTATGACTATCTCCTCCTGTACCAACAGTATCAGGAAGAAGCATTCTGTTGAGCCAGCTATGAATTATGCCATCACCAGGTTTAAGAGCAACTCCACCTCTTTGAGATATAAAATCAGGTAATTCTTCATGGGTAACTAGATCTACTGGTTTAGGATATGCAGCTGTATGACAAAAACTTTGCATCACTAAATCTGCAGTGAATCCTAAACAAGCTAGTTCTTTTAGTTCATCTCTAGTCATTGGCCCAGTAGTATCTTGACTGCCAACTGTAGTCATAATTGGTTCACAGGTCGTTCCAGGCGTAACTCCATCTAAACCGCATGCTTTTCCTACTATTTTTTGAGCTTGAGTAAAGCCTGAATTGCTTGCTGTTGGATTTAGTGGTCTGATAAATATTTTACTCGGTTGATAATCTAATTTATTTCTAATTTTGTCCGTAAGAGATCTTCCAATCATAAGATTAATTCTTCCCCCAGCTTGAATCTCATCAGTAAGGGTTGATGGATATAAGTCGAATTGGCTTATTATTTCTTCAGTATTTGAATCTTTTTCAATTTTTTTAATAATGCCTTCATAAGGATATATTTTAATAATATCTCCCGTTTTCATTTGAGATACGTCGGCTTCTATCGGTAAAGCTCCTGAATCTTGTGCAGTATTAAAGAAAATAGGGGCTATTTTGCTACCAATTATTATTCCACCTGTTTTTTTGTTTGGAACAAAAGGAATATCTTCGCCTACATGCCAAATGAGTGAATTAATTGCAGATTTTCTGGAACTCCCTGTTCCAACAACATCTCCAACATAAGCTATTGGTAAATTTTGTTTTTTTAAATCATCGAGAATTTGTAGTCCATCTGGTTTTTTAAATTCCAGCATAGCCAATGCATGCATTGGTATATCCGGGCGAGTTGTTGCATGTATAGCAGGAGATAAGTCATCCGTGTTTGTCTCTCCGTCGACTTTAAATACTAAACAAGTAATCTCTTTATCTAGAACTTTTTTATTTTTGAACCATTCTGCGTTTGCCCAACTATTTACAACCTCTTTTGCATAAATATTATTTTGAGATAATTCAAAAATTTCATTAGCTGAATCGTAAACAAGAATAATATTTTTTAAAACTTCTGACGCTTTTTTAGCCAGTAAACTATTTTCTCCTTTTAGTATTTCAACCAGTGAATTTACATTATATCCCCCTATCATTGTTCCTAGTATTTCAATTGCTTTTTCAGGATTAATTGACTTGCAGTGCCTTTCCGAATTAACTATAGCTGTAAGCCAGCTTGCTTTTACATAAGCAGCCTCATCAACTCCTGGTGGTACTCTATTTATAAGTAAATCAACTAAATCAAATGAATCGTAAGCACTATCCTGTTCCAATAATTGTGTAATACAATTTGTTTGCTCAGCATTTAAAGGTAAGGGAGGTATACCTTTTGTAGCTCTCTCAGCTACGTGATCTGTATAATCTTTTAGCAATGTTTCCAAATTCTTCATTAGTAAGGTTTAATGCTTAATCTATTGTTATTTTTAATATTGAAAAGGAGAGTATTCATAAATGCTTTTTTAAATATTCAAACTTCTTAATTAATCAATGACGACATCATCAAATAATTCAGCTTTAGAAAAGACATCAGATTTACATGTTGTTGAAACACGTCCATTAATACCTCCAAGCAGATTACATAATGATATACCTTTAGACTACTCTTCCGCTAATACAGTATCTAAAACAAGAAGATCTATACAAAATATTTTGCATCATAATGATAAGAAGCTTTTAGTCATTGTTGGTCCATGTTCAATTCATGATCTAGAGGCGGCAAAAGAATATTCAAAATATATTCAAAATTTTCGAGAAATTTATAAAGATAAATTAGAAATAATCATGAGAGTTTATTTTGAGAAACCAAGAACAACTATTGGGTGGAAGGGATTGATAAATGATCCTCATCTAGATGATTCTTATGATATTAATACTGGTTTAAGAAGGGCAAGAAGTTTGCTTTCACATTTAGCAACTCGTGGAATCCCTTCTGCTACAGAATTACTAGATCCAATTGTTCCTCAATATATTGCCGATTTAATAAGTTGGACAGCCATAGGTGCTCGTACTACTGAAAGTCAAACTCATCGAGAAATGGCATCAGGATTATCAATGCCTATAGGTTTTAAAAATGGAACTGATGGTTCTTTTACTACTGCAATAAATGCGATGCAGTCAGCTTCAAAATCTCATCATTTCTTAGGTGTAAATGAAAATGGAATGGCTTCTATTGTCAATACAACGGGAAATCCTGATGGGCACATAGTTTTAAGAGGCGGTTCAAATGGCCCAAATTATGAAAGTGATCACGTAAAAAGAATTTCATCGGAATTGAAGCAATGTAATCTTCCACATAAAGTGATGATTGATTGTAGTCATGGAAATTCCAACAAGGACTTCCGCAAACAGTCTGAAGTATTAAAAAATATAGCTTCACAAATAAGTAATGGCGAAAAAAATATTTTAGGAGTTATGCTTGAAAGTCATTTAAAACAAGGCAACCAAAAACTTATAAACAAAGATGATCTTGAGTTTGGCAGAAGCATTACAGATGCATGTATAGATATAGAAACAACAAAAGAATTACTAGCAGTACTTTATAATTCAGTTAACTAGTTATAAAAAAATTAAAACATAATGATGACGTGATTGGAACAATGAAGTTATCTATACCTAAAATACTAAATTGTTCAAGAATAGTTGCCAAAAAAGCTATTGTAAAATAATTCAAATTCAAATTCTTTTGTTGCGCGTAACCTATTGAGCAAACTACTATCAAGCTTGTTAAAAACATTGTCAAAGTACCTAACAAAGATTTTTCCTGTTTAAAAAAAATCCAACTCTTTGAGTTAAAGTTTTTCCCTATTAAACCAGCTAATCCATCCCCAAATGTCATTATAAAAAATCCAGTAATTAATGCATATGAATCTTTATCCCAGAAAAGATAAATTAAAACAAATAAACTAATGCAATAAAATAGTGTTCCATAACTTTTTCTCTCAACATCTTCAATTGCTGGTAATAATTTATAGGTGTAATTGACGAAAACCATTAATGTAACAATTCCTGTAAAAATAAGAGCTGAATTTTGATTAATTTTTAAAAATTGTGCAATTGGTATTAATGGCCCTATTCCGATATGAATTATTTTTCTGACAATTTCTCTGCTTTCTTGATTATATTTTTTAAAAACAATTGATATTAAAAAAATTGAAAATAAATATAGTAAAACTACGGCAAATTTTATCAATTGTATTAAGCTGCTTTTTGATGAGTGGTCATTACTCTAAGTTTTAATATCGCTTTAGCTTCTAGCTGCCTTACTCTTTCTCGCGAAACATTAATTTGCCTTCCTATCTCTGCGAGTGTTAATGGCTCTTCCCCATCCAAGCCAAATCTGAGCTTCATGATTTTTTGTTCTCTTTCATTTAATTGAGAAAGCCAAGTTCCTAAATGTTCTTTTTGAATAGTTCTATCCATTCCCTCCATAGGCTCTTCACAGTTTGGATCAGGTATAAGTTCACCGAGAGTACTGCGGTCTTCTTCTCCTCTTGCATGAGCATCAAGAGAAGCGCAAGGCGCGCTTTGAGAAATTAAATCTTCTAAATCTTTTTGATCAATTCCCATCTCAGATGCCATTTCCAATCTTGTAGGTTGTCTACCAAATTTATGTGATAACTCTCTAGAAACTCTTCTCATTTTGGATAGTTTTTCACTAATATGAATTGGCAAACGGATTGTTCTTGCACTGTTATCAATAGCCCTTGTCATTCCTTGCCTAATCCACCAGTAAGCATATGTTGAGAATTTATACCCCATAGCGGGATCAAATTTATCTACAGCTCTTTCAAGTCCAATCGCTCCTTCTTGAACAAGGTCTAGTAATTCGAGCCCTTGGTTTTGGTATTTTTTCGCAACAGAGACAACTAGTCTTAGATTTGCTGCCATCATTCTGTCTCTGGCTCTTTTGCCAATCTTAATTTGGTAAAGATGACGTTGTGTCCTGTCAGTTTCCGGAGTTTCAAGTAATTTTTTCATTTTTTGAACATGATGAGCCAACTCAATTTCCTCTGCTGGAGTCAAAAGAGGTACTCTACCTATACTACTTAAGTAGTGCCCTATAGAATCTGAAGCGACCCGTCCAGATTTTTTTGGGCTTTGTTTTGAACTTAGACTGGATTTTGTTTTACGAGACTTGCCCGCAGTGTTTGGTAATCTAGGCTCATCAAAGTTATTTGAAGAGCTCTTTCCAGATTCCAGAGGGATCCCCATCACCCTGGCCTCCTAATAATGGATTTTTTAAAAAACTAGCACTGAAATTGAAATAAAAACTACTTTTGCGTTGAA
>CACGGY010000055.1 GCA_902572675.1 uncultured Prochlorococcus sp.
GTCCAAAACCAATAATTGGGGGTGCAACCCATCTTGTCATGAATTTCAAATAACGTGTCGTTTTGATTCCAACTTTTGAATCACTAAGTTCTTCATTAAACTTTCCAGGTACTACCCATCCCATAAAGAAAGTAACCAAGAATCCACCAAATATAAGTAATACGCCTCCAAAAATCGAATCAATAGTTCCAAGAATGTTTAAGTTCAAGGCAGAAGGAATGCCTGCTAAGAATAGGAAAAGAGTTATCAGCCAAACAGATTTTTCTCTTTTAAAACCAAATTTATCCATTAAAGATGAAACTGGAACTTCTAATAATGAAACTGAGGAAGTTATTGCTGCAATATAAGCTAGTGAAAAAAATGCAACAGCTACAATTCTTCCAACCGCCCCATATGAACCAAGGCCCGTAGGAATTGATATAAATAATGCACCAACTGTTGATTCAGAAATAGCATCACTTAAACCAAATGTTAAAACAATAGGAAAAGTAATAAGTCCTGCCATAAGACCCACCAAAGTATCCAATGATGCAACTCCAACACTTAGTTTTGGAAGATTACTTTTTTTATTTAAATATGATGCGTATGTAACCATAATTCCAATTCCTAAACTTAAAGAAAAGAAAGCTTGTGTAAAAGCATTTCTTATTGTTTGAGGGTTCCTTAATTCATCAAAGTCAAACTTAAACAAAAATGTTTTGTATCCTTCCCATGCGCCTGAAAGTGAAGTAGCCCATATTGCTAATGATAGAAGAATTATAAAAAGTATAGGCATAAAGAATCGTGTCACCTTTTCAATTCCTTTTTTTATCCCTGATGAAACTATTATGGCTGTAAGAACAAGACTTAATAGGTGCCCCAATAAAACACTGCTACCACTACTAATTGAGCCAAAGAAAGCTTCTGCTTCAGTTAAATTCTTCGGTAATCCAAAAAATAAAGAATGGAATAATGTATCTGCCGTCCATCCCATTATCACTGAATAATATGATGCTATTCCTAGGGGAGCTATGAAGAAAAGAATTCCTAATGGATACCAATTCTTACCAGCCAGCTTAACAGGAGCAAGCAATGTGCTTGCCATTGCGTTTCTCCCTAGAGCCATTTCAGCAACAAATACTGGAAGACATACAATTAAAACGATCAATATATATAAAAGTACAAACGCCGCACCTCCACCTTGAGATGATCTGTAAGCAAAACCCCAAAGGTTGCCTAGACCTACTGCACTACCAGCAGCAGCGAGAATGAATCCTAGCTTACTAGTCCATTGTTCTCTTTGAGAAATTTTTGAGTCCAAAATTAAAATCGTTTTTTATAGTTGATTTATAACTCATAAATGAAAATTAGTTAACGCTTTGCTTAATAAAAACTAATTTTTTTAGATTAATTTTTTTTTAAAGATTTAGAATTAAAAAACTTATATTATTCTTTATGACTATTGAAACGACTATTCTAGATTTTCAACTAAGTAATACTTATGAGGAGTACGAATCTCATATGAATGCAAAAGAACAGCAGACTATGTTTAAAGAAATGGGAGTTAAAACATTTTATATTGGTAAATCATTAGATAATCCTCAAAGGGCGACTGTAATTTTTCAAGGACCAGAAAATGTTTTATACGATATTTTTATGAATCCTGAAACAAAACCTATAGTTGAAGCCTCAGGACATATTTATGCGGGAACAAAAATCACTCGCTGGATTTCTTGAAAAAATAAATCTTTCATGAATTATCAACTTTTAATTGAATCATATTCTTTTGGGTCATCCCTTTCTGAGAAAGAAATAGAACTCTTAAGTCTGGAACTTGAAACTCAAATCATGAACATTAATATATCAACAGAATTTGGCTGTTTTAAACCGGCTCCCTCTAACATTTGCGAAGGTCTTAATTTAAAAAAAGATACTCATTGGATAATGTGCCTTGCTGCAATATTAGATTTACATAAGCCCCCCCCAATTCGGGAAAACGAAAAGTGTTGAGGTTTACGATTTACTTCTTGAAAAAGGACTTGTTATTGGCTAATCAATTATTTATTTAATTATTAAAAATGAATTCTTTTTTTCTTTATGTTGATAGGGTTAACTTTAGGTCAGATAAAAAAAATGGAAGAATCTGGGCGATTGATATTGGAAAACCTTATTAAGCTCACTAGATCAAGTGAAAAGAAATTTAAACTAGGAAATTTTAAAGGCGCTTTAGACGACAAAATTAAAGCTAATGCAATATTGAAATCTAAATCTTGTGATGAAAAAATGATTCAAAAATATAAAAAAGAATTATCTAGTTTGTATTCCTCAAAATTTGATCTTATATTCGATCATAAACTTAAAATTGATGAAACAAAGATTAATGAAATAGTAAAAATGTTGGAACAAAAAAGTAAGGAGAGATTAAAAAATCTTGATTATAAAGGAGCAATAAAAGCATTTAGGAGGGCAGAAAAATATTTTTTAAATTAATATCAACCTTAATCTCAAAGATTTTATAAGAAAATTAAATTTATAAGTTTGAGTATAAAAAATAATGAAAGGGTTGATTTTTTTTCAAAATTCGTTTTTCTAAAGATATATCATTTTGGTACTTCTCATGGTTATGCCTCAATCTACCTTGGAAAGCTTATTATTTTTTTTGATACTTTCTCTTGTCGCAACTTACATTGTTAATTTAAAGTATTCCTCAAAATTAAAAATACAGAAGTAGTTGTTTATTTATCTTTTGCCTTAATTAGATTTATTTTCTTGGATCACTCCAAGTATCTTTGTATAACCAGCTCAAAAAAGTAAGAGTAAGTATATTTCCAAATGCATAAGTTATTCCTAATAGTGGGTCATAAATATTGGCAATAATCGTCGACATTATAAAGATTATTAACCCTGAAACAACCAAATCCTGAATAGGCAAATGGTTAAAATTTACCGAATTTATCATTTGATAATTGTTTTTAATAGATTAAATTAATTATAAAACTAATAACTACCCAATTTTATATAGGGCAATATAATCTAAGATATGAATAAGTTTAGTATTGCTAAAATAATTATAGTTTTTTCATCATTATCGTATTTGAGTGTTTCTTTTTTAAGAAATTATAATTCTCCAGAAAATATAGAAAAAAGATGTATTCTTAAATTTGAAAAAGATTTTAAAAATAATTTAGAAACATCTCATGAAGAATGGAATCAAATTTTAGATTTAGCTGATAACAATTATCTAAAATGTATGGGAATACCTTAGTATTAATTATGGGAGAGGCGAAGAGAAGAAAAAATTTAGGTATTCGGCCTAGGGAAAAAACTGAAGATATAAAGTTTCCTCAACTTGATAAAAAAGCCATACAACAAAAAGTAAGGTCTACATTGTATAAATATCCAATTATCCCTTTTCTTTTTTATGGAGCTGCAATATTGATCCTAATCGGAGGTTTCCTTTATGTTTTCAAATCCTTCAATATAGTTTAATTTTAAAGTATTATTAGTTTTGATATTCATGATTTTTTGGCATCATTAATTAAAAAAAACTTTAAGGAAAATTAACGAGCAATTTTAATTCTGCAAATATAATCAAAGAAATAATATATGAGAATTATTTACTATTGACACCATCTTGAGGTGCTGTAATTTTAGATTAATTTAAAACTATTTATGAAAAAAATAAATAAAAAATATGCTGAAATAATGCGTGAAGCTGATAATGCAGTTGGAAGAAAAGAAGTAGTTAGTTTATTAAAAAAAGCTGCAATGATTATATCTAAGTCTGAGGAAAACTTAGCCGCTTAAATTAGAAAACTATTTTATTAGGATAAATAAAACACCATAAAGAATGATTGATGAGGATGCAGCCATAATTATAAATGGTAGGACCATGCCTGAGTTTAACCATCTTAAAAGTCTAATTTTTTTGTTAATTACTCTTGGCATCTTTTCAGAATCTCTTAATTGCAACTTAACAAGTAAATAAATGGTGTAAATGATTAATTAATCTTTTTAAATATCATTATTTAGCTATTTAGGAATTAAATTTTCTAAAGAAAAAATATCTGAATTTTATACGAATTTTTTATTTTGAAAAAATTTTTAGGTAATTTATACCTTGTATTCTTCAAATTTTTCAAGCAAGATTTAGAAACATTAGATTTCTAAATAATGATTGAAAATTTCAAAGATAACCCTGAAGAATTTAAAGATCACGATTCCGAACTGCTACTTAAGATTCTAAATAAGACATTACTCGAGACTAAAAAAGATGATGATAAAGAACTATTTGTAGATGAAAATTGGAAAATTAATTCAAAAAATATAAGTAATATAATCCCTTCAGACAATTCAAATTTGAAAAGAATATTATCAGATATTTTTCCAAATAAAAAAATAGTAATTCAGGATAATATTGATAGGTCGCAAACAATTTTCTTATCCTAATTTGCTTAGTATTAAAAGCTTATTTATCCTAGTTGTTCAATATTTATCTTTTTGAGAAAAATTACTAGAAATTACTCTCGCGGAATTTTTTTGTAGATGTTATCGTTCATTAACGTTCATCCAAGTTTATATCTCTGGACGCATGACATGGGAGTAGGGAACGGGATTCTCATTAACTGCAAAAGACTATGAATAACCTCTTACAAATAAGAGAAAAAATAAAAAGGGCAAAGAGGCTTTATGAAGCCCAACTTTTGGCAACTAAAAGTGGAGAAGTTACTCCATACAGAAGATCCGTCTTCGAAGAAAGAATCAGGCAAACACAAAAAGAAATGAAATTGAAAAACTCAAAAAATTAAAGTCTTTTTTGTAACTGATTAAAAAGAGAGGGATTAACCCTCTTTTTTTTTGAATCTATAAAAAACCTATTTTTAAGTAATTTATTTTCTTTTTCTGGATTATTAAAAGAAAATAATTTTAATGCTTTTACTATTGATTTATATTATGTAAATGGCAAATTTAATTCAGTAATTAAGAGGTAAATAAAGATGTTTAAAAAGAAATATAAACAATTTAATAACTCATCAAATAAATCAAGCTTAGATCAAGTCTTGTGGTTTATAGAAAATTATTTACCACAGAAGAAAGATCGAGGTGTTCAAAAAAATTTGTATATGGATAATCTAGAATCAGAGACTATTAAGAAATTTTCTAAATTAGCCTCTATTCCTTCTAAAACATTATTCCCAACTCCAAAAAATGCGACAATCTCTTTTACCTTTGGTAATTGGGCCCTACCTTACCTGAAATTGCTTAAGAAAATGGGAATAGCTAAGTAAGAAAATTGTGATGAACTAGGACTAGATTTATCCTGAAAAAAATATAAAGCAAGATTATAAACTCTGACAAAGTTCTTTCCCAAATTTAAGGGGGAATACTTACTTTACATAAATAATAAAATTGCTAAGTTTAAATTAAGAGATCTATGCATTATGTTTCTAAATTATCTGCCTAGTGAGATGGTTGAAGTTGTTGGTTTAGCAATGATTTTTTCATTTCTAGTGGGAACTATATTAATTTTGTTATTGACATCAGATCAGGCAAATACAAAGAATTTGTATTTAAAGAAGGCTAAATAAATTTTAAATAATTTATCTTTATATAAAGAACTATTTTTTATAATTTTAACTCGCAGGTTTAGAACATAATTTTTAATATTTGTATAAAGATAAATTTATGATTATGGGTGAAGCTAAA
>CACGGY010000056.1 GCA_902572675.1 uncultured Prochlorococcus sp.
AGCCTTTCAACTTCCTCAAAACCCTCTTTAGCTGAATTTATTGCAAGTTCCTCGCTAACTTTTTCTTCTGATATTAATTTTGCGGATATTTTTTTTAAAAGAGTTTCTTTCTTTTCTCTTAGTGAACTAACAATTTCTTCTTCAATGATAGATTTTATTGCTTTAGAAATTATTTTTTTATCATTTGCTTCCTCGAATGTGCCCTGAACTAATTCTTGAATAAATAATCGATGAACCTCACTACTCCTTAGAAAGCTTTCTGTGGCATTAATAATTCCTTCAACAAGAGCTTCATCAGGTTCAGAATCATTTTCTGCAAGCTTAAATTCCCAATCTAAATGTCTTCTTTGCCAGCCTGCTGAGTGGAGACTGGGCATGACTGTCTGTGAATAAGTATCAACTGACATTTCATAAATTCTCTCTGCTAATTTCTCGCACCAGTCTTTACCATGCTTTTCTAGGTTTTTCTGCATAGCTTGCCTTGGAACAGCATGTCCACCATGATGACTGTGACATACTCCATCAGGACATTCGATTGCTTTTATACTCATTAGATTATTAAGTACCTTTATATTCTAGATAGCTATTTTTTATAAAAAAGAAAATATATTTTTAACAAAAATCCAAGACTTTTGACTTTCTTCAATTTATATTTAGTATGTTAAAAAAATAAATAAATTGACAAAGATACTTATTCCTTCCGAAACAAGCTCTGGTGAAAGGAGAGTTTCAGCTACACCAGAAGCGGTAAAGAAATTAAAAAGCCTTGGATGTGATGTTTATATTGAAAGTTCAGCAGGAAAATTATCAGGATTTAGTGACTTATCATATGAAGAATCGGGCGGAACAATAATAAACAGCTCAGATCAAAAAATTTGGGGTGAAGCGGACTTAATATTTTGTGTTCAAACTCCATCAGAGGATAATTTAACTAGGTTAAAGAAAGGCGCTGTTCTTCTTGGTCTTCTTAACCCATATGGCAATAAGGAGCTTCTTAGGATTATAAATAGTACTAAGATTTCAGCTTTATCACTAGAGTTGCTTCCGAGGATTAGTAGAGCTCAATCTTCTGATGTTCTTTCTTCACAGGCCAATATTGCTGGATATAAAGCAGTTCTTTTGGCTGCAAGTGAGTTAGATAGATATTTTCCAATGCTTATGACTGCAGCAGGGACAGTCCAACCTGCCAAAGTAGTTGTTCTTGGTGGAGGAGTGGCAGGATTACAGGCAGTTGCGACAGCAAAAAGACTTGGAGCAATAGTATTCGTATCTGATATTAGACCTGCTGTTAAAGAACAAGTAGAGTCCCTCGGAGCTAGATTTATAGAACTTCCTGAAGTTCAGGAAAAGCCTGGAGAGGCAGGAGGTTATGCAAAAGCTGTAACACCCGAATTCCTCTCAAAACAGAAGGTAACTTTAACTAAATATTTATCTGAAGCTGATGTTGCTATATGTACTGCGCAAGTTCTAGGTAAAAAGGCCCCTGTGTTAATTGACGCTCCCATGATTGAAAAAATGAGGCCTGGAGCAGTAGTTATTGATTTAGCAGTTTCTCAGGGAGGCAACTGCGAAGGAACAAAATCAAATGAAACTATTATCAAAGATGGGGTAAAACTTATAGGTGCGGGCGAATTACCCTCTTCAGTTCCTTATGATGCAAGTTCACTTTATGCTAAGAACTTAACATCTTTGATTACACCATTTATAAAAGATGGTGTAATTAAATTAGATAAAGAGGATGAACTCATTTCTGGATGTTTATTAAGCGATGAAGGAGTTGTTCTTCAAAATAAAGTTTTTGAAAATTGAGGTTTTAAAATTATGTCTTTTATAAGTCTTCTTTGGGTTCTTTTACTTGGTAGTTTATTAGGTCTCGAGTTAATTGGAAAAGTTCCTCCTACTCTTCACACACCTCTAATGAGTGGAGCAAATGCAATTTCAGGAATAACAATGCTTGCAGCTTTGACTTTAATTGTTAAAGCAGAAGGTAACGTACCACTTTTAATTATTGGCTCAGTTTCTCTTGGATTTGCTCTTTTCAACGTTGTAGGAGGTTTCTTTGTAACTGATCGAATGCTCGCGATGTTTAGTCGTAAACCATCAAATAAGAAGTAATTTTTAACATGAATCTACCTGTAATCATTAAATTCGTTATTGACCTTCTAGCAGTACTTTTACTGGCGTTGGGAATAAAAGGATTGTCAAAAGTAAAATCAGCAAGAGATGCTAATAGATTAGCTGCATTTGCAATGTCGCTATCAGTAGTAGGATTACTTTCTTATTATTTAGGCACTTCTGGAATTGCAATTCAATCTTGGATTTGGATAATAATTGGATCAATCTTAGGTAGTTTATTCGGAGCAATTCTTGCAAAAAAAGTACCTATGACCTCCATGCCTGAAACAGTGGCATTGTTCAATGGATGTGGAGGAATGTCATCACTTTTAGTGGCCTTAGGAGTAGCTATTTTTCCTATATCTGGTGGCCAAGAAAATTTTGATTTCTTTAAGTCACTGATTAACGAAGTTTCAATATCTGTTTCTATATTTGTTGGTGCCATAACTTTCACAGGTTCAATTGTGGCGATGGCAAAGTTACAGGGTTGGTTGTCAACTCCAGGATGGACTCAGAGCAAAGTTAGACATTTTGTAAATATTGTTTTTGCAGTTGCTTCATTGATAGCCTTTTTTGATTTGATAAACGGCAACACAAGTTCTATTTGGCTTTTAGTTATAGTTTCTTCTTTATTAGGTATTGGAGTTACTCTACCAATTGGTGGAGCTGATATGCCAGTCGTTATATCTTTATTAAATAGCTATTCAGGAATTGCAGCAGCAGCAGCAGGTTTCGTTGTAGATAGTCAGCTTTTGATAGTAGCAGGTGCAATGGTTGGAGCAGCAGGCCTAATACTTACTCAAGTAATGTGCAAGGGTATGAATAGATCATTGGTCTCAGTTCTTTTTGGAGGATCTTTATCCGCACAAAGTACAGCCTCTTCTGGTTCAGGAGAATATACAAATATAACTTCTTGCAGTGTTGAAGAATGTGCATTGACTTTAGAGGCAGCCAACAAGGTAATTATAGTTCCTGGTTATGGTCTAGCGGTAGCTCAAGCTCAACATACTTTAAGGGAAGTGACAAAAAAACTAGAGCAAAATGGTATTGAAGTTGTTTACGCAATTCATCCTGTAGCAGGGAGAATGCCTGGACATATGAATGTACTTTTAGCAGAAGCAGATGTTCCTTACGAACAACTTAAAGAGATGGACGTTGTAAATCCTGATTTTCCAGCAACGGATGTTGTTTTAGTTTTAGGAGCAAATGATGTTGTTAATCCTCAAGCTAAAAATGATAGCTCTTCTCCTTTATATGGCATGCCAGTTCTTGATGTGCAGGAAGCAAGAACTGTATTTGTAATTAAACGTGGAATGAGTGCAGGTTACTCCGGAATAAAAAATGATTTATTTGATTTGCCAAATACCTCAATGGTCTTTGGGGATGCAAAAAAGGTACTGAATGATTTGATTGGAGAATTAAAGGATCTTGGAGTTGGAGAGAAATAGTAGTATATCTTTTAGTTTTTCAGATTACGTAAAAAATAGGCCATTTCGAGAAGTTTTACCTTGGATAGGTGGCGACTTACAAACTTTGAGAGATACTTTTGTTATTGATCTTGGTAAATCAAAAAAAAATAAAAAAATATTCTTTCCGATTAATAAAATTCTTTCTAAAAAATTTGAATATGATTATCTTCTAGGGTTTTTAGAATTACCTGACAACTTAGACTCACTTAGGGGTTTTGTAATCGTTACTCATGGTTTAGGGGGTTCAACTAAACGGTTTGGTTTAAGAAGAATTTCTAGGAAATTAGCAAATAATGGTTTTGGAGTTCTTAAATTAAACTTGAGAGGATCTGGATCTGCGAGATATTTAGCTAAAGGAAATTATTGTGCTAGATGCTCCAGTGATGTTATTTCAGCAATTAATTATTTTAAAAAATTCATTAATTTAGAGTTTAAAAATCTCATTAAGATGAATTATCTTCCAATTTACGGAGTTGGATTATCTTTAGGCGGAACAATTCTTTTAAATGCCTGCTTAGATTACGATGAAAACAAAGAAGAAAAACTTTTAGATGGCCTAGCCTGCGTGAGTAGCCCTTTAGATTTATCATCATGTAGTCTCTGTATTGAAAAATCTAGAAATTATATCTACCAAAAATGGTTACTTCATCGCTTAAAAAATCAGTTATGGGACGGATTTAATGATGAAGGCAAAATTCTTAATAATGAGAAATTAAGAAAAAAAATTAGAGCTTTAAAAAGTATAAGGGAATTTGATCAGAAATTTACAGCTCCAAGTTGGGGATTTGATTCTTTAGAAGATTATTATGTTAAAGCTTCTCCAATATTTAGAATCCAAAACTCAATAAAAAAATTACCTCAAATGCTTTTTATTCATGCCAAGGATGATCCTTGGGTTCCATACCATGCAACTTTGAATTTAAGAGGGAAATTTATTGATAAATTTACTATATTTATAACTGAAAAAGGAGGTCATAATGGTTTTCACTCTATTAATGGCTGCTGGTCAGACGAAGTAGTAAAGAATTGGTTTATTAATATCTAGGACTATTTGAAAATGGTGTTTTTTTAAAAATCCATTTTTCTATTGGCTTATCGTTAATAATATGTGAGGTAAAAATTTCTGAAATTTTTTCTGGAGAAACTTTCTCGTACCAAATACCATCAGGCCAAACAAGAAGAATTGGGCCGTTCTTACATATCCTTAAACAGTCAGCTTTTGATCTCAATATATGAACGTTTTTTGTACGGGGATCATTCTCAAATTTTTTTAAAGTCTTTTTCAGGCATTCCCATGTTTTTTGACCTTCATTGCCTTTAAAGCATTTCTGTTTTGTGGGTGTTGCGCATAGTAGAAGATGCTTTTTAATATTCACTTTATCCAATACTTACGTATTTTTTCCCTTTTTTAATTTCTTGCTCAACAAAAAGTCTGGCCCAATTGTCTACTTCAAGAATATCATCCAATTCGGGACTCAAATTCAAATTCTCCATATGTGATTCACAAGCTTTACTTATAAATGTTGGAATTTCTTGAAAAGAAATTTTTTCTTTAAGGAATTGTTCAACAGCCATTTCATTAGCAGCATTTAAGACTGCAGGCATAGTCCCAGAAGATTTTCCTGCGGCATAGGCAAGTCCCATGCATGGATATTTAAACTCGTCTGGCTCTTTAAAAGTTAATTTTCCAATTTCACTTAGGTTTAATCTTTTCCAATTTGTTTTAAATCTCTCAGGCCAACTCATCGCATATAAAATGGGTAGTTTCATATCTGGCCAACCTAATTGAGCTAATACTGAAGAATCATCCATCTCAATCATTGAATGAATAATACTTTGAGGGTGGATAACTATTTCGATGTTTTCGTAAGAGGTCCCAAATAAATAATGAGCTTCTATAACTTCTAATCCTTTATTCATAAGAGTTGCAGAATCTACAGTTATTTTTTTCCCCATATCCCAATTAGGATGCGAAGTAGCATCTTCCACTGTGACATGCTTTAAATCCTCAACGGCCCAATCTCTGAAAGCACCACCAGAAGCTGTTAAATGTATAGCTTTTAAACCTTTAGGTATCTCT
>CACGGY010000057.1 GCA_902572675.1 uncultured Prochlorococcus sp.
GATAATCCAATACATCCTCTATACTGTTCTGATAATTCCATCCTCGTATCTTATTTTTAGGTAGTAAGGCTAAAATGCAAACCAGTATTTTTAGCTATTCCATTAAATATGTGTTAATTTTTATTAGTTAAGTAAACTTTATATGAAAATTTCAAAGCAATTAAATAAACTAAAAAACTTGAATGTTGAGGCTGAAAAATGTTCCACAAGAGAAGAAGCAAAAAAAATAATTACTAAAGCAAATAAAGCACAAAGTAAAATTAACAAATAAAAAAAAGTAATTTCACTTATTAATAATTTATAATCTTCAAAAATATTTAATTTAAACAAACACACCATATTTTTTTCATAGTATATATGTCTTTGAAAATAATTAAACTAAGGAAATCTTACGAAAGATTTAGATCGACTAGAGAATGGCTAAATTCGATGCATTCATTTTCTTTCGCAGAGCATAGAGATCCAAAATGGGATAATTTTGGGAAAATTAGAGTTATAAACGAAGATATTATTTCTCCTAATGCAGGATTTAATACACACTCTCATGCAAATATGGAAATTATTACTGTCGTAACAAAAGGAGCAATAACTCATAGAGACTCGTTAAACAATCTTGGAAAAATTCACAAAGATGAAGTACAAGTTATGTCTGCAGGTACTGGAATCTCTCATAGCGAGAAGAATGAAGAAAAAGAGACCTGTAAGTTGTTCCAGATTTGGATATACCCTCAAAAAGAAAATATCAAACCTCGATATGATCAAATTTCATTAAATGAAAAGTTGTGGGACAATCTTATTTTTAATTACAAAGACGGTAAAAATAATAAGCTTTCTCTGAATCAAAGTATCTCTTTATGGCGTTGTAAATACAAGCCAATTAAAGAGAAAAAATTGCCATTAAAAATCGATAAATATAATTGGATACAAATAATAGAAGGTAATCTTTTATTAAAAAGTAAAGACTTAAATTCAAATATAACTCTCGAATCTGGAGATGGACTAGGTTTTGAAGTTAATTATTATGATGATATCTCTATAGATACTGAAAAAGACCTAGATTTCCTCTTATTTTCGATGCCTTCCTTATAATTTATCCGTTATTTTTACCCATCAACTCCTCTATTAAATGCATTTAAGGCTTGCAAAGCCATATTAAGGTGAACTTCCATAGCACCAAGTGCAATTAACGAATTTGGTGATTTATCTTTTAGTAAATTCTCTTTTCTTTTTGATAACTCATTAACTACCTTCTTAGTTGAAGATTCCCAATTGTTTATTAACTCTTCAAATTCTCTTTTTTCGGGGCTTTCTATATCTGCTAGTTCATCAGAAAAATGAGAATCCTTTTGTGCCTTAAGCATCAAGTAACTTAATTTTTTATGGCTTATTGCTTGAGGTAAATTGTTAGATTCACTCATTGCTAGTAGTTAATTTATAATTAAAATTTAACTAATTAAGTGAATATTTGCTAGAGGGGAGACGGTTGTGATGACCGACCTGAAAATCACGAAATAATACTTGAAGAAAAAATGGATTGATTAACCTTTAATTTTTCACTTATTAGTTTCTTGAAATAATCTCCACGCTCTTCATAATTTTTAAATTGATCAAAACTAGAGCATGAAGGTGAGAATAATAATGTTCCAACCCTATTATTTTTTAAATAATGAAAAACAAAATTTAAAAGCTCTTTTAGTTCTGAAAATTCAAAAATATTCTTTTTAAATCCTTCTTTAATAAGCGCCATTTTTAAAACTTTTGAGCTTTCTCCAAAAAGGAAAACACATTTCACTTTTTTCTTTAAAACTTTTATCCACTCACTATATTCATTGCCTTTTAATCTACCCCCAGCAATGATAATTATTTGACCTTCAATTGAACTTATTCCTGCAATAGATGAGTCAAAATTTGTAGCTTTACTATCATTAATAATTTCCAGATCATTATTTTTATAAATTGTTTCCATCCTGTGGGGTAATTGTTTGTAATTAGTTAAAGAATCTTTAATCTTCTTTCCAGATAATCCAACTTTTCTCGCTGCTGCAATTGCCAATAAAAGATTTTGAAGATTATGTATTCCTTTTAAAGAAAAATGTTCAAGTTTGAATAATTTCTTTCCTCTCTCAAAAATGTATGCTTGATCGTCTATCCAATAATCGCATTGAATAAAATTTGATTTATCGAAATTAGTGGTTATCCAAACTCCACTTGATAGGGAACTGTAGTGATTTCTTAGGTTTTTATCGTCATAATTGTAAATTTTAAAATCAGATTTCTCAAGCAAGCTTTTTTTTATGTTGAAATAGTTTTCAAGCGTTTTATGTCTTTCAAGATGATCTTCTGTGAAGGTTGTCCATATTCCTATATTAGGTTTTACTTCTGGAGATATTTCTATTTGATAACTGCTTAATTCAGCTACAACCCAATCAATTTTCTGATGTTTTTTGGAGTGCGCATATTTACATAAAGGTGTACCAATATTCCCTGCAAAAGGAGCATATAATCCAGTATCGCAGAGTATATGGCTTAGTAGATGAGTAACAGTAGTCTTGCCATTAGTGCCAGTAATACCTATCCAATTTGTGTCTTTTAAAATTTCCCATGCAACATTAATTTCTCCAATTACTTTAATTCCCTTTTTTTTTAATTCAATAATAGTTATATGGTCATAAGGTATTGATGGACTTACAACAACAGATTCGATCTCTTTTACGAAAGGTTGAATTTCTTCAAATACAAATTCTTTATTCAGAGCAACTAGTATATTAAGCTCCTCTAATTCTTTTTTTCTTTCTAAATATTCTATCCCATTTTTACTTTCCCAAACAATTACTCTCTTATTGATGCTTCTCAAATACTTGGCAGCCCAAAATCCAGATTTACCTAATCCAATTACAAGATTAATATTTCTTTTACTTGAATGATTATCTATCATTAAATTTATAATTGCATTTATATTAATTGTGTTTAAGGGGTAATTCAATCATGAGATCTTTCTTCAGTATTTATAGTATTCGCCAAAGAAAAGTTAATTAATGGAAGATAATACTGCAAAATATTGGTTCTCTTGGTTTTATGAAAAGTGGGAGGAAAATGCTCCAGGTGAATTAATTGAACAGGGTTTAACTCCTTCTCAGATTGCTGAGCGCTTTGTTAATGAAAACCATGATAGTTTTATTAAATTGTCAAAAAAAATTGATGAAAAAAATTATGATGCCCTAACAGAATTTATGAAACTCTCAGAGAGTGAATTACATATCTTGAAGTATTTTCTAAAGTTAGTAAAAATGAAAAATTTATAAGAAGTTATTGAGTATTTCAAGGCTTTTTTCCCATAAATTTTTTCTTTCTTTTTTGTTCAGGGCGAAAGGAGAAGTAGGGGATAATTTTGGATGACCTCTGAAATTAAATCTAGGACCATAATGATCACCGCCTCTTGCGTCTGGCGAAGTAGCTGCAAAAAGTTGAGGTAAAGCGCCCATCTCAGCAGTTTGAAAAATAGGGCTAAATAATTCCAAGGAAAATGTTTCTAATGGACTTGGGTTAGGCTTTTGAGCAGTAAAGAGATTTGTTTTTGCAATTCCCGGGTGAGCAGCTAAAGAAAGTATATTTTTGTGCTTTAAGTTCTCATTTAGTTCCAAAGCAAACATTACATTTGCCAATTTGCTATTGGAGTAAGATTCCCATTTGTTGTAGTAGTTCTCGGCTTTCAGATTTTTCCACCCAACTTTTCCAAAAAATTGTGCTCCGGAAGTAACCGTCACTATTCTAGATTCTTCTTTTTTTTCAATAATTGGAAGTAGCTTTAGGGTCAAAAGCACGTGAGCTAAATGATTAACTGCAAATTGTATTTCATATCCTTGGGCACTAAGAGTTTTAGGGGGATGCATAATGCCTGCATTATTGATTAGTAAATCCAAATTTTCAAAATTATCAAAAATTTTGGACTGAACTTCAACAATATTTTTTAAATCTGACAAATCTAGTTCTAAAGGTGTAAATATTCCTACAGGATTAAGACCTTTAAGTTTTTTGATGGTTTGATTAGCTTTATCAAGCGATCTACAAGCTATAACAACATGAGCATTTTTTTCGGCTAGAGCCTTTGCAGTGTAGTATCCAAGACCACTATTTGCTCCAGTAATTAGCGCAGTTTTGCCTGTAAGGTTTGGAATATTAGATGTTCCCCAGTTAGAGATTTTAGGTCTTGAAATAGTGGCAGTCATTTAGTAATCCTGCAGATTGCTTTGGAATTAAACCAAATTTTAATTACTTTTCCACTTTAAATACTGGAAGTCAGTATCGTGAGCTCTTTTTGAAGGTACTATTTAATATTATTTTTCAATTGCTTATTGCCATTCGTTATTTTAAAATAGATTTTTTCTCTCTAAGTAAATTTAATTTCCCACTATTTATTTTAATAACTATCCCATTAGTTGGATACCTGGCCAATATTTTTCTCTCTAACCAAATTTTTGATATATTTGGATTTCGCTTGTATGATTTGTGAAGTAACTGTCAGGGGTGATGAAGCCATATTTTTTAAGATAGTTAAGTATTTCGTATTGATTATGTCTTCCATTAAGTATTTGGAAACAGCAAAAGCTGAGACGCTCTTCAATCTCTCTCTTATAATTGAGGTATTTTCTTGTAATTCTTTGGGAAATGCCGGCAACTTGGTTTCTAGCTTATAGTTCACCTCTAATTTGAAAATCTCGTTTGATAGGAATACAATCGGGGACATTTTTAATTTGTTTAATTTTGCTTGAGACATCAAATCCTTTTTTTGTAATAGCTTTATTAAAATTGCCATTTATATATCTAATTGCAATAGCAAAGCCATCAATTTTTGGTTGAATGATTAATCTTGGTTTTTTAATAAACTTTATAAAAATATTTTGTAGTTTTCTTTAGCTTATTTTGGTAAAAGCTTATTATTTTTTTGATTAAATTAGTTAGGTTTTGGATTAATTAGGAATAAAGAGCTTTTCAAGTTGCTTAAATGCATTATCCGAAATTATGCCCTCACCTATTCTGTATTTTTCATCTAGATACTTAACATCTCTCACTAATAAATTATTCATAATAATTTTGATAAATATCTAAAAACCTTTTAGAAAAATCATCTAAATAATTATTTGAAAATTAAAATTAGATTTAAAAAGTAATTGACCATTAAATACCCTCCTACGCAGAGAGCGATTTTAGATTATAAGATAAATGGGTTAAGAGTTTAAATTAAATACTTCAATCAAATATATTTACTTAAAAGTGAAATAGAAAATTTTAAGAATTAATTTCCGGGCAAATTTTTGAAATTTCTTTTAATACAAAAAATTTTTTAAAGTTATCAGAAAATGTCATTTTTATTAAAAGCTCAAAATACCTGGGAAAATTTTGCGAAATACAAAATTAATGATTACGCAAAATTAAGAAATTTTGATTTTGGACCAAATAACGAAAGTTCAGTTTCAAAATTATCACCTTTCATTACTCATAGAATATTATCGGAA
>CACGGY010000058.1 GCA_902572675.1 uncultured Prochlorococcus sp.
AAATTAAGATTTATAGCAAAAAGTGCACAACTTCCTATTTCTTTAGAAACCCCAATAGGGAAGGAAGAAGACTCAAGACTCGGAGACTTTATAGAGGCTGATATAGAAAATCCAGAGCAAGATGTTTCTAAAACTTTATTAAGAGAAGATTTGGAAGGAGTTCTAGCCACTCTTAGTCCAAGAGAAAGAGATGTTCTCAGATTGAGATATGGAATTGATGATGGAAGAATGAAAACTCTTGAAGAAATTGGCCAGATTTTTGATGTGACGAGAGAAAGAATTAGACAAATAGAGGCAAAAGCTCTAAGAAAACTTAGACATCCAAATCGAAATGGGGTTTTAAAAGAATATATAAAATAAAAAAAGTTAAGTATAATATTTAGCTTTAAAAACTTGCAAAAGAATAGCTTAAAATAGATTCGACTTTATTTTAATTCAAACTCAAAATAATATTTAATGACAAATTTTAAGCTGAAAATAGCTAGTAGAAGAAGTAAACTAGCCATGGTTCAAACTTTATGGGTTAAAGATCAACTAGAAAGGAATATTCCCAATTTAGAGGTATCTATTGAAGCTATGGCAACTCAAGGAGACAAAATCCTGGATGTTGCGTTAGCAAAAATAGGCGACAAAGGCTTATTTACAAAAGAACTTGAAGCACAAATGCTAGTAGGCCATGCAGATATAGCAGTACATTCTCTGAAAGATTTACCAACCAATTTGCCTAATGGACTTAAATTAGGATGCATTACAAAAAGGGAAGATCCTGCAGATGCTTTAGTAGTAAGTAAAAAAAATGACTGTTATAAATTAGAAACTTTACCTGAAGGTTCTATTGTTGGAACGAGCTCTCTAAGAAGACTTGCACAATTAAGAAATAAGTACCCACATCTTGTTTTCAAAGATATCAGGGGAAATGTTATTACCAGAATTGAAAAATTAGATGCCGGGGAATTTGATTGTATAGTTCTTGCAGCCGCTGGTTTAAAGAGATTGGGCTTTGAATCAAGAATTCACCAGATTATACCAAGTGAAATTTCCCTTCATGCCGTTGGCCAAGGAGCTCTAGGAATTGAATGTAAATCTGATGATAAAAAAGTTTTAGAAATTATAAATGTCTTAGAAGATAAACCCACTAGCCAAAGATGTCATGCTGAAAGAGCTTTTTTAAGAGAGCTTGAAGGTGGATGCCAAGTCCCAATAGGTGTTAATAGTAATATTGATAATGGACAACTTTACCTTACTGGTATGGTTGCCTCTCTTGATGGGAAAAGGCTTATAAAAGATCAAGTTATTGGCAATATTAATGATCCTGAACTGATAGGCTTAGAACTAGCGAAGAGACTAAAGCTCCAAGGTGCGGATAAAATACTCAGCGAAATATTTGAAGAATTTAGAGAAAACAAAAATTAATTAATTTACTAATTTTGGATCAATTTCTTTTTTGTATCTCTCTTCACAATCTTTAATCACTTTAACAGCTTCTTCTATACCAAAAAAACCATTAACAGTGCATGTTCCAGGTTTTTTTAGATCTTTGTAGTGCTCCCAATAATACTTTGTTTCTTTTAACCAATGCTCTCCAAGGTCTTCATAACTTGAGATATGATCCACTCTTTTATCATCTGCGATAACCGCTATTACCTTATCATCGACCTCTCCACCATCATCAAATTTCATCACTCCAATAATCCTTGCCTCCACAATAGATCCTGGTATCAATGGCTCAGTTACATTGACAATTTCGACATCAAGTGGATCCCCATCTTCATCCCACGTCCTTGGTATACATCCATAAGCAAAAGGATAAGCAAGTGAAGAATAACCTACCCTATCAAGTTTAAGGTGGCCCGTTTCTGTAATTAATTCATATTTATTTATGGTATTAGAGTTCAATTCAACAATAGTGTTTATTACTTTATTTGAGCTGTCAGTGAATGCATCTAGTATGTGCAATAAATTTGGTGTAACCCTGCTTGGGGGTTGATTAAGGTTTGCCATCAAGAAATAATTTTTATTTATATTACATCCTCACACTCAACCAAATTCTTTAAAAGTAATGTTTCAGCAAAAATCATTTATTTTAGACTTTAAATGATTAATAAAATAGTTTGGTGATAGTTCTTCTTTAGTGACCGTTTTTATCAATTCCATAGAATTAACTGATCTGCCATATTTATGAACATTATTTCTTAACCAAAAAATAATTTTTTGATATTCACCATTTTGGATTAAATCATCTATCAAACCAATGTCTCTTTCCATTTGTGAAGATATTTGCGCACTTATAAGATGACCTAACAAATACGAAGGGAAATATCCAAACGCACCTTCACTCCAATGAACATCTTGAAGACAACCCTCTGAATCATTAGATGGTTGTATTCCTAAAAGTTCACCATATCTCTTATTCCATTCCTCTGGAATATCTTCAGCAGGTAACCCCCCTTCAATTAAATCTATTTCAAGTTCGGTTCTAACCAAAATATGTAAACCATAGGTCAATTCATCTGCCTCAACCCTATTTAATCCTGCTTCCAAATGATTAATAGATTTCCATAGGTCAAAATAATTATTTAATGTGCATCCAGCCGAAACAAATTTTTTAAAAAATCTTTTCGAAAAAGATTTGGATTTAACTATTCTATTTTCCCAAAATAATGATTGACTTTCATGTATACCCATAGAAGTTGCTTGACCTAAAGGCCAAGCAAACCATTGATGACTTTGTGATGGTAGACCTTGCTCATAAATTGAATGTCCCCATTCATGTGCAGTTGCTAAAAAACTTGATAATGGTTCACCCTCAACAATTCTTGTCGTAATCCTATAATCATTAGGCCCTAATGTAATCGAAAAAGGATGAGGAGATTTACCAACAACAACTTGATCTTTATCTCTCCCAAACTCATCAAGTAATTTAGAACATAAATTATGTTGAGATTCTGGACTTAAATCCCAGTCATATTTCTTAGACTTTTTAATCCCTCTAATCAACTCTGGGAGAGTGTCTTTCAAAGGCTGAAACATTTTATTCAACCACTTTAAAGTTAATTCAGGCTCAAAGGGTTGGGCTAGAGTTTCCCATGGTGAATATTGATCTGATATTTGTTTTGCCTCTTCAATCCGTAATTTGACTAATTCTTCAAAGAATGGGAGGAAAACTTTAAAATCAGATTTTTTCTTAGCTTCTTGCCAACTTTCATATCCTTTAGATTTTGCCTTTGCTAAAGACTCAACTAATCTAGGATCTAAATTTTTCGCTTTATTAAATTCCTTGATTAAAAGATTAATGTTTCTTTTTTTACCTTTAATAAAGCGTTGATTATTGGAATTTTGTTCAGTATCTAATAATTCATTTTTGGCGGATTGTATTAAATTAAAAAATTCTTCAGAAGAATTTCTTCTATGCAAGTTTTTGGCAATATAGGTAAGTTGTTCAGACCTCCAAGAAGCTCCTTTCTTGGGCATCCCAGTATTCTGATCCCAATAAAGTGTATTTTGGATTGAACCTAAAATTTGAGTTTCTTTAAGATAAGCCCCCAGCTTATTCCATTGAAGTTCTGCCAAAAATTTATATTTAAATTAATTTCATCTTAAGATAAAAATTTTGATGTTTGAATAAAACATACATCGTTTATACATAATAGAATATTAATTAAGTTTGTACTTATATGGAACAGATATTTTCAAAATTAGAATTTATAACTCATGGTGAGGGATTTATCGACATAACTAGTGATTTAAATTTATTTATTGAAAAAAATAATTTTGATTCAGGAATTTTAAATTTAACTTCACTTCATACTAGTTGCAGCTTAACTATTAATGAGAATGCTGATCCAAATGTACTAAGAGACTTAAAAAAATATATGCAATCTATAGTCCCATATAATTCCTACTTAGATTTATCAAAAAATAGAGAAGAAATTTCTTATAAACATTATCAAGAAGGAGCTGACGATATGCCAGCACATATAAAAACATCCCTAACAAACACTTGTTTATCTTTAAGTTTTCTGGACAGTAATCTTATGCTTGGCGCATGGCAAGCAGTTTATTTATGGGAACATAGATTCGATCGTAAAGAAAGAACTTTGAATGTACATGTAATTGGTGAGAAAAGGCAAAATACTTATAATGTAATTAATAAAAACTAATATTAATTATTTAATGGAACCTTACCTTTTGCAAGATGAAGAATTAAAGGAATTAATCGTAAAAATACCAGGCTGGGAGATTAACAAAGAACAAATACAGAGAGAATTTAAATTTTCTAATTTTATTGAAGCCTTCTCATTTATGACTAAAATTGCTTTAATATGCGAAAAATATAACCATCATCCTAACTGGGAAAATGTTTATTCAAAAGTAATAATCAGGTTAAGTACACATGATTTAGGGGGCATAACAAATCTGGATCAAACATTAGCTTCAGAAATAAATAAAGTTTTTGATCAATAAAATTTCAAATTTTAATTTATTCATTTAAAAAACTCGTCAAAATGTCTAAAAAATTGTTACCTGTTACGATTATTAGTGGATTTTTAGGTTCTGGCAAAACTACACTATTAAATCATATTTTAAAAAATCAAGTTAATCTTAAAACGGCTGTTTTGGTTAATGAATTTGGAGAGATAGGAATAGATAATGACTTAATAATAGAAGGCTCAGAAGATATGATCGAATTAAATAATGGCTGTATATGTTGCTCTATTAATGGTGAATTGTTAAATACAGTATCCAAAGTTTTAGAAAGATCTGAAAAAATTGACTATATGATTGTCGAGACTACTGGGCTAGCAGATCCATTACCAGTAGCCATGACTTTTGCAGCTGGAGATCTTCGAGAAAAAGTAAGATTAGATTCAATCATCACTGTTATTGATGGAGAAAATTTTGATTTTGAAATTAATAATACAAGTGTCGCTTATTCTCAGATTTTATACGGGGATATTCTACTTCTAAATAAATGTGATTTAGTCAACGAAGAAAAATTAAACAAAGTCGAAAAATTTATAAATAAAATAAAAAAAGAACCAAGGATATTGAGATCAACCAATAGTGAAGTTGGATTACAAACAATAATGAGTGTAGGGGTATTTGAAACAGATACTTTTAAATTCGATAAGGGCACAGAAGATCTAGAAGAAAATTCACACGATCACTCTTCTCATTCACACGATCATTCTTCTCATTCACACGATCATTCTTCTCATTCACACGATCATTCTTCTCATTCACACGATTTGATTAATAATATAGAAGGTTTTACATCAGTTTCTTATGAGACATTTGAACCATTTTCTTTAAGGAAGTTTCAATATTTCTTAGATAATCAAATCTCACAAAACGTATTTAGGGCAAAAGGAATATTATGGTTTATGGAAAGTGAAAAAAAGCACATTTTTCACTTATCTGGAAAACGATTTTCTTTAGATGATGAAGAGTGGACAAAAGAAAAATCTAACAAGATAGTATT
>CACGGY010000059.1 GCA_902572675.1 uncultured Prochlorococcus sp.
TTGTTGACCTAATAAGAAATGATTTAAGTAAAGTTTGCGAAACAGGCAGTATTATGGTGCCAGAAGTATTAAAACTTGAAAGTTTCTTAAAAGTTCATCATCTAACTTCAGTAATCAGAGGCAAATTAAAAAAAGACAAGAACTGGATTGATTTACTAAAAGCTTGTTGGCCTGGAGGCTCTATAACTGGAGCACCTAAATTAAGATCATGCCAGAGACTTTTTGAATTAGAAGAATGTGAACGCGGACCATACTGTGGCTCATTTTTGAAGCTTGACTGGAATGGAGAGTTTGACAGCAATATATTAATAAGATCATTTTTAATTAAAGACAAAAAAATCAATATATATGCTGGTTGCGGAATAGTTATTGACTCTAATCCTGAAGAAGAAACTGATGAACTAATGTGGAAAATTTTACCATTAATTGATTCACTAAAATGATTGAAACATTAGGCTGGCACAAGGATCAATGGTTAGATATTGATAGAATATTTATTGCTGCGAATAATAGAGGATTAAAATTTGCTGATGGTATATTTGAAACCATATTAATAAAGGAAAACAAACCTATTCTTTTTGATGAACATCTAAAAAGGTTAGAAAAAAGTAGCAAAATTTTAAATATTAATCTAAAAATAAATAAATTAATTTTGAAACAACTTATCCATGATGGAGTTAGAAAGTTATCGCTTAAGAATGATCAATTTGCTTCAGTAAGAATAAACTATAGTCGAGGAACTAATGAAGGTCGAACACTAAAAATTGATAGCACTTCAGATACAAAAAATTTAGATAATTTATGGCTTGAGTTCTATAGAATCAAACCAAATTTTAATCCGATAAGCGTTTTGATTAGTCAAACGGAAAAAATAAATCAATTCAGTCTTATAAGTAAATGCAAAACATTTGCATATAATCAGGCAATACAAGTTTTGACAGAAGCTAATGAAAAATCATTTGATGATTCTATCTTATTAAATACGTCAGGTGAACTTTGTTGTGGAAGTACATTTAATCTTCTAATTAAAAGAAATAATCAATGGATAACTCCTAGAAAAGAGAGCGGCTGTTTAGAGGGGATTATGGTTTCTAAAGCTTTAAAATTGAAAATTGTAAAAGAAAAATTAATTCCTCCTGAATTTCAAAGCGATGACGTAATAGTTGCAATTAATAGCTTATCTTGCAGACAAATTAATCAAGTTAATGATTTAAAGCTTAAAACCAAATTCGATCCAATTTATTTTTGGGATTTATTATATAGCTGAACTTGATTAATATCTGGTAAATAGACATCAGATACTTTAGTTATATTATTTTTAACTTTAAATTCAACAATTTTTCCAATAATGATAATTGATGGGGCTAAAAATTCTTTATCTTTGATTTTATGTGGGAGATTATCTAATTTCTCGATAAAACATTTTTGATTTTTCAAAGTAGCTTCCTGGATTACAGCGCATTTTGTATCCTTACATAAGCCGCCTAAAATTAATTCCTCTACAATAAATTCAATATTTTTAATGCCCATAAAAATAACTAAGCTATCTGATGATTTAGCTAAATCTCTCCAATTGACACTCTTTTTATCCTTATCAACATGCTCATGCCCAGTTACGAAAGTTACAGAACTCGCAGCATCTCTATGAGTAAGTGGAATACCAAAATATGTAGGAGCAGCTATACCAGAAGTAATGCCAGGCACTATTTCAACTGAAACTCCATTTTTTTCTAAAAACGATACTTCTTCACCACCCCTAGAAAAGACAAATGGATCTCCTCCTTTAAGCCTTACAACATTTTTGCCTTCTTTTGCCAATTTCAGAATAAGAGCATTAGTTTCAGCCTGAGGCACAGAACACTTCCCAGCTCTTTTGCCTACATGGAAAATTTCTGTATTTTTTCCTGCCTCTTTTGTTATTTCATCCGGGATTAAAGCGTCATGAACTAATGCATCACAATTTTTTATTAGGCGCAGAGCTTTTAGAGTTAAAAGCTCAGGATCACCAGGACCTGCTCCAACTAAATAAACAATGCCGGGCACAATATTCTTCATTAACAAGTATGGTAGTAAAAGTTAATCGCAATGAAGGTAAATATTGTGAAAGAAAGTTTATTAAAACCAAATAAAAAATTTACTCTTCTGAGTGCGTTTATCACTCTTCTAAATGATCGTTTAAGTGAAAGTATACTGTTACCCATATTACCCTCTTTTGTTTTACTTTTTGACTCTAAAGCAAGTACATATGGTTTATTATCATGCACTTACCAATTAGCGCAATTTACAGCTTCTCCTTTTATAGGACTTATGAGTGATAAATATGGAAGGAGACCTGTCACTCTTTTTTGTATTACTGGTTCAGTAATAGGAATATCAATATTATCTTTTACAGTTCTTTTTAATTGGTCAAATTCAATAGCCTCTATCCCGTTATTTTTATTATTTTTAGCGAGACTAATAGACGGTTTAAGTGGGGGGACTGCAGCTACTGCAACGACAATTCTTGCAGATGTTTCAAGCCCTGAAAAAAGAGCAAAAACATTTGGTCTTATTGGTGTAGCTTTTGGTTTAAGTTTTTTCTTAGGTAATATTTTTGTTGTAATTTTTGCAAGAAATACAAATAATAATTTTATTATTCCAGTTTTGATAGCTTCAATCATTCCAATTATAAATTTTCTCCTTGTATTTTTTTACTTACCTGAAACCAAGCCTAATAGTAACTCAAATAAATCAAAAACTATTTTAAAAAACCCTTTAAAATCTCTATTTACAGTTTTCAAAGAAGAAAAGATTAAAAAATTATCATTAGCTTTTTTTATTTACTTCATTGCTTTTACAGGATTAACCAATATACTTATATTTTTCCTTCAAGAATCTTTAAACTGGACGACCAAAGCATCAAGTGGAACTCTTGTTGTAGTAGGGATCATTGCAATTGTGGTTCAGGGAGGATTGATTGGGCCTCTGGTAAAGCAATTTGGCGAAATGCGATTAACACTTATCGGATCAGGCTTTATTCTTGTGGCATGTGTTCTATTAATAACTGCTCCAAAAGAAAATGCGACAATTAATATTTATTCAGCTGTATCATTTTTAGCCGTCGGGGCGGGGTTAATTACACCAACCTTGAGAGCACTTATATCAAAAAAATTAGATGTTGATAAACAGGGATCAATTCTAAGTAACCTTCAGGGTCTACAGAGTCTTGGAGGGGTTTTAGGAATAGCGATGGCTGGCAGAGTTTATGATAGCTTTGGCCCTAAATCACCTTTTATAGCTGGTTCCATTATCTTAATTTTCATGATATACCTTATTGCAGAGGGGGAAAATAATAATTCTTTTAATAATCGAAACTCCAAAGTATTTTAATGAAAAGCCAAGCTGATGTTTTTATTAATAGAGAATTAAGTTGGATTGAATTCAATAAAAGAGTACTCCTAACTGGTATGGAAAAGGATTATAAAATCCTTGATAGATTAAAATTTTGTTCAATTTTTAGCAATAATCTTGATGAATTTTTTATGGTAAGAGTGGCTTCATTAAAAGCTCAAGTGGAAGCAGGTATTACTAAAAAAAGTATTGATGGACTTACCCCTAAAGAGCAATTAACAAAAATCAATAAAGAAGTAAAAAATTTAACTACTCTTCAAGAAAACTATGTAAATAATGAATTAAAAAATGAATTAAAAAAAGAAGGTGTAATTTTAAAAGAATATGAGGATTTAAATGAAAATCAAAAAAATTGGTGTGACAACTACTTTACTTCATCAGTATTTCCACTACTAACTCCATTAGTTGTTGATCCAGCACATCCATTCCCATTTATAAGTAATTTGAGTCTAAACTTAGCAGCTTTAATAAAAGATGGGGTAGATTCTAAAAATCAGTTTGTCAGAGTAAAAATACCAACAAAAAATATAAATCGATTTATACAAATTCCTAATGAAATTATTCAAGATAGTGATGAAAGTGCTTTCTATTTCATAAGTGTTGAAGATTTAATTGGGAACAATATAAATACTTTATTTAACGGAATGGAATGCATAAATTACTCTTTTTTTAGAGTAACAAGAGATGCAGATTTAGAACTAAAAGAACTTGAAGCTGATGATCTTCTTTTAGCAGTCGAACAAAGTTTGCAAAAGCGAAGATTAGGTGGAGATGTTGTTAGATTAGAAGTGGAGTCGAATATGCCAGAAAATATTCTAAAATTACTTATTGAAAGTATCTCAATACAAAAAGAATATATTTACTTTTGCAAAAGTTTATTAGCCCTTGACGATTTAAATCAACTAACAAAAATTAATAGAGATGATTTAAAAGAAAATCTACTTATTGGGAAAACTCACCCACAATTAAAAAATTTAGATTTACCTTCAAACAAAAACTTGAATTCTATTTTCAAGATTCTTAGAAAACAAAATATCCTCCTTCATCATCCATATGACTTATTTAAAACTTCAGTTGAAGAATTCATAAATAGAGCTGCTGATGATCCACTCGTTATGGCTATAAAAATAACTTTATATAGAGTCTCAAAAGATTCGCCTATTATCGCGGCGTTAATGAGAGCTGCAGAAAACGGAAAAGAAGTAATGACTCTTGTTGAACTAAAAGCAAGATTTGATGAAGATAATAATATTCAATGGGCAAAACAACTTGAACAGGCAGGGGTTCATGTTGTATATGGAATAATAGGTTTTAAAACCCATACAAAAATAACTTTAATAGTTAGAAAAGAAAAAGGTCATTTAAGAAATTATTTTCATATTGGAACTGGAAATTATAATTCCAATACTTCGAGGTTTTATACTGATTTAGGATTTCTTTCAACAGACCCAGATATTGCGTCAGATTTAATCGAATTATTTAATTACTTATCAGGTTTTTCTAAACAAAAATCTTACCAAAAATTATTAGTATCGCCATCATCTTTGAGAGAGAAATTTATATTTCTAATAAAAAGAGAAATCCTGCATGCAAAGCAAGGCAAACAAGCAAAAATAATCGCAAAAATGAACTCTCTAGTAGACCCAGAAATAATTCAACTGCTTTATGTAGCTTCTCAAGCAGGAGTAAAAATTAATCTCATTATTCGAGGCATTTGCTGCTTATATCCAAAAAGAAAAAATCTTAGTGAAAATATTGAGGTCATTAGCATTATTGGACATTTTCTTGAACACTCCAGAATTTTTTGGTTTTGCAACGATAATAATAATGAGGTTTTTATAGGGAGCGCAGATTGGATGAGAAGAAATCTTGATAGACGAATAGAAGCTGTTACTCCCATAGAAGATTCAGAACTAAAATCACAACTTCTATTACTTTTGCAAACTTACATTAATGA
>CACGGY010000060.1 GCA_902572675.1 uncultured Prochlorococcus sp.
TCTGTACTCTAGCTGATTATCTTTAAATTGCAACTAATTCTCCTAGGTTTCCTAATTTTAATAATTTGATTTCATTACTTAACTTATTTTTATCTGATTCTTTCAAATATCCCCAATCAGCTAGGAAGCATGGAATGTGAGAAGTTTCTGAATTTTGTTTAATATCGATTAGAGTTTTTTTTCTATCTTCTATAAAGCCTAAAATTTCATAAGTTTGTGTAAGTTTTTCAGCTATTTTGATTTTTGTTCCTGATTCATAACCAAAAATAAATTCTGGAAAAATATTTAATTGTTTAAGAATTTTTTCTGCAAATATTTTACCTTTAGTTGTTATAACTCCAGTTTTTATTCCTCTTTTGCTTAATTCTTTCATGAAATTTATAATTTCAAAAAAAGGTTTATGTAAATTTACCCACGATTTAAAATCTTTATCAATTTGGTACTTGCGAGACTTATCTAACATTTTTTGTATATCTTCTGCTATCCAAGAATTGTCATTTAATATCCTCTGGCAATTTTGATGATAATTATTAATGAAATCATCTTTATTATCACTTTTTAGTGGATTTTCTGTTTTTATAATTTCGTGAACAATTAGAATCATTTCCCAACCATATTTAACCCAAGGCCTAATTTCTTTGAAAGAATTTGGTACTCCTTGATAAAGTTTTTGATCAATAGTGATGTTGGGTGAATTTAAATATCTTTCACAGGCCAGCAAGGAGCTATGCCAATATTCTTGCATTCCATCAACTATTACTCCATCAAAATCAAATAGAAAAATTTTTTGAGAAGACACCAATCGAATATTAGAACTGGGCCGCTAGGATTCGAACCTAGGAATGTCGAGACCAAAACCCGATGCCTTACCACTTGGCGACGGCCCATTGGATTACTAGTTTAATACATGAAAAGATTTTTTTCTATCCAAAAAATACAAATTTATTATAAACATGGCGCTAGTTTTGAAAAATAAAAATATTATTTGAATGAGCTCGATTTCCATGGCTCTAGAAATTTCTGAGCTTTTTTGATCGCCAAACCCATTATTTCAGGATACTCGTAGAGTTTTTTGTTATTTTTGTGAGCAAATTCAATAAGGGGCTGCATAATTTTTCTTGCAGCACTTCCAAATGCTATTCCATCTGGGAGATTGTTTGAATTCAACAATTCATGAGTTTTTTCATTTGTTCCCCCTGCTAATTGAATTAATCCTGGTGGAAGATCTGAACCGATTTTTTCAAACAACTTAACAGCATCTCTACTTGTTGTAGGAGCAAGATCTCCAGACATTGGCCTTCCATCAAGTTGCCAAATAAGGGGAATATCTAGCTCATTCAGAATTTCATATCTTTCCCAAAGAGCTTTCAAAAGATCTTCAGGCTCTTGTGCTTTTTTGAAAGATTGATTTAATCCACAACTAATAGATATCTTGTCTAATTTCATTCCAGAATTTTTAAGGATACTTACAACTTTTGTAAAAGAATCTAGGCGATTTATTTCTGTATGAATTTCTACTGCATTAGGCCTTATTTTTTGAAGTGTTGATGCTAAATCATTTTTTGACAAATTATATTCATATTCACTAATTAGATTTAGAGGACAACTATTTAAACATCTTCCACATCCATAACATTTACTCTCTTTAATTCCGAAACTATCAATTGCAAAAGTGGGGCATACTTTTTCGCATGGTCTTGGACAACTAGGGGGACATTTTAATGGATCAAATTTTGCTTTTCGAAAGTGGATATCATTACCATCACTAATACTTATCATTAATCCAGGGGAGTTTTTAAAGATTTTTTTTGCCCAATCGATTCCTTTTTTTGCTGCATAAACTATAGATTCTTCTGCTGCAACATCTATGTAGTCGACACCAGCAGCAGTATAAATTGCACATAAATCTTCTATGGCAACAATATCTTCATTACTGGCACCACAAATTAACTTAATCCATTTATCTTTTTTACTCTTGGTTTTAATCAAACAATTTAAATTTCAAATTCATCCAAAATATAATTACTTAACGGTTTCCATTCAAGTTTTCTTGAACCCCCCATTTCAACAACTATTGTTAGTTTTTTATCTTTAGTGCAAATCTCTATTAAGCTCTCTAATTCAGATTGAGATAATACTTGACCTTCTAATAACCAAAGTAATTTATTTTTGTCATTTTCATTAAATAACTCAGAAGCTTGTGGGATTACTTGTTGAACTTCCCCAAGCGCTCCATTTCTTCCTACACTTTGATGACCAAGGTGAGGTGGTCTAACGCCATGCAATTTGAGCAAGAAAACTTCTGGATCTCCGAGTCCTCTTGCTGAAGTTATAAAAGTTTTAAAGCCTTTGCCCCTCATTCTCCTCAAAAGACGAGTTTCATAACCACCTTCAAGAGGAGCAAATATTGCAAGACATTTGTTAGTTTTTAAATCGTTATGAAACTTTTTTCCTGAGAGAAGTAATGGCATAAGATTTCCTTTATTTCTATTTTATTTTATTTTATGGTACTTGATGATGTACAATTGTAATTCAGTGAATTTTTAAGCTCGCAAGCTAGCCAAGCCTCTGAAAATTTCACATTTTTTAGCGTTTCGTTAAAAAACTCAGGTGGGTTTATCCCGAGAGAAACTATCTATTTTTTCAGATAAGTCTCGACCTTACTAATTGTTTTTTTTATTAACTTCACCTTAATAACTTAAGGGTTTAGGTAATTGAAAAATTATTACGAGCTAGCCTAATTTAGTCTTATGTCTATCGGAATTTTAGGAAAGAAATTGGGCATGTCCCAACTTTTCGATGATAAAGGTAATTCGGTACCAGTTACTCTTATAGAGGCTGGTCCGTGCCGCGTCACTCAATTGAAAACAACTGCTTTGGACGGTTATACCGCCGTTCAGATAGGTTATGGCTTGTCCAAAGAGAAGCATATAAGCAAACCTGAAAAGGGACACTTATTGAAATCAGGTGAAGAACTTCTAAAGCATTTGAAAGAATATAGGGTTGAAGAAACTTCATCTTATGAAATCGGAAAACAAATAACTGTAAAAAACTTTGAGGTTGGTCAAAAAGTTGATATCAGTGGCAAATCTATGGGTAGAGGTTTTGCAGGTTACCAGAAAAGACATGGTTTTAGCAGAGGACCTATGAGTCATGGTTCAAAAAATCATAGAGCACCAGGATCTACAGGAGCAGGAACAACTCCGGGTAGAATTTATCCAGGGAAAAGAATGGCAGGAAGATATGGAGGAAAACAGATAACTACCAAAGGATTGTTAGTTCTAAAAATTGATGATCAGAAGAATTTGCTTGTAGTAAAGGGTTCTGTTCCAGGTAAGCCCGGCTCAATTGTCAACATTAAGCCAAATAATGTTGTAGGCAAAAAAGGAGGCGAAAAATCATGACAACACTTGAAACTTTAAAGTGGGATGGTAAAAAATCAGGCAAAGTTACTCTTGATTTGGCAGTTGCAAAAGAAACTTCTTCGGCAGACTTAATCCATAGAGCAGTCCTTAGACAGCTAGCAAATAAAAGACAAGGGACAGCATCAACTTTGACACGATCTGAAGTGCGCGGGGGCGGTAGAAAGCCATACAAACAAAAAGGTACAGGAAGAGCTCGTCAAGGATCAATAAGGACACCCTTAAGACCTGGTGGCGGAATTATTTTTGGACCGAAGCCACGTTCTTACAATCTTGATATGAATCGTAAGGAACGTAGATTAGCTCTTAGAACAGCTCTTATGTCCAGAGTATCTGATATGAAGGCTGTTGAAGATTTTGGCTCTACTTTAAAGCAGCCTAAAACAAGTGATATCATCAATGGCCTTGCTCGATTAGGTATACAAAAAACTGAAAAAGTTTTGGTTATTCTTGATAGTCCTTCCGATATTATAAAAAAATCCATTAATAATATTGAGAAAGTAAAATTAATCGCCGCTGATCAATTAAATGTATTTGATATTCTCAATGCCAACAAATTGGTAATAGGTCAATCAGCTATAGATAAAATTCAGGAGGTTTATGCATCATGAGTAAATTATTCGATTCTCGTTTAGCCGATGTAATACGAAAGCCAGTTATTACTGAAAAAGCTACAAATGCATTAGATCTTAACCAATATACTTTCGAAGTAGATCATAGAGCGGCTAAACCACAAATAAAGGCAGCTATTGAAGCCTTGTTTAGTGTTAAAGTCATAGGAGTTAACACTATGAATCCTCCTAGGAGAACAAGAAGAGTCGGGAAATTTTCCGGTAAACGTTCTCAGGTCAAGAAGGCAATTGTACGTCTTGCTGAAGGAGACAAAATCCAACTATTTCCAGAATCTTAAGGAGTTTTAATCATGGCAATACGTAAATTTAAACCTTATACACCTGGCACTAGGCAGAGAGTAGTTACTGACTTTAGTGAAATCACAAGTGCAAAACCTGAAAGATCACTAATAGTTTCAAAACATAGAGTTAAAGGCAGGAATAATCGTGGAGTTATCACTTGTCGACATCGTGGAGGTGGTCACAAGAGGCAATATAGATTGGTCGACTTTAGAAGAGATAAAAGAAATATCAATGCTAAAGTTGCAGCTATACACTACGATCCTCATAGAAATGCAAGGTTGGCACTTTTATTTTACGAAGATGGAGAGAAAAGATATATTATCGCTCCAGCAGGAGTAAAAGTTGGACAAAATGTCATTTCCGGAGAAAGTGTTCCAATTGAAGATGGAAATGCAATGCCGCTTTCTGTTATGCCATTAGGATCTAGTGTTCATTGTGTTGAGTTATACGCAGGTAGGG
>CACGGY010000061.1 GCA_902572675.1 uncultured Prochlorococcus sp.
ACTTGTAAATAATTAATTATTGATGCTTCAGAAGCAGGTAAATTTTTTAATCCTATAGTTAAGAAAGTCTGACCTAATTGTGTAAATAAGCCAATTCCTAATATCCAAACTAATTCACTCCAATTTGGGGTAACCCAATTGATTAATACAATTGGTAATAGAGTTATAAAGGAAACAAGTGGAAAATATTCAATAATTACATAAATATCTTCACTAAATGAAAGTTTCTTAACTGTAACGTAAGCTAATGCGGTGCAGATTGCTCCAAGAAATGCTATCAAAATCGAAATAATTTCAATTTCTACGTTTATATTTGATAATTGGCTTGGATTCAATATTACTAATATTCCAATCCAGGCAATAATTAAAGCAAAAATTATATTACGTGTTATTTTTTCGTTTATAAATATGCCAGCAAATATAGATATAAAAATAGGATATGTGTACTGAATGACTGTAGATATACTAAGAGGCATATTTCTTATCGCATAAAAAATACAAACTAAAGCTAAAGTTCCTAAAACACCTCTTAATACAAGTAATGGTCTATTTTTGCCCCAAGGATTTATATTTTTTATATTAATTATTAATAATGTAATTATTAAACTTAACAATGATCTGAATAAAACTAATTCATAAATAGGTATCCTTTTATCAATATTTTTTACGCACAAAGTCATCAAACTGAAGAAGAACGAGGCAAATACCAAATTATACTTTTTTAATGAATTAAGTCTTTTTTCTAATTCTTCGATATTTATCATTTAAAAAATAATTTTATTGTGAAATTAAGTAGATTCTTATTTGATTTTGACCTATAACAAATAAATCATTATTTATTTTTCGATAATAATCTCAATGGTTCATTCTATACACCCAAGAACTATTCAAGAGGTTAAGGAAAAAGCAGATATTGTTGACGTTATATCTGAACATATTGTTCTTAAGAAGAAAGGCAAGGAATTTGTTGGGATTTGCCCTTTCCATGATGATACTAAGCCATCTATGACAGTATCACCTAGTAAACAATTCTATTATTGTTTTTCTTGTGGTGCTGGTGGTAACTCAATTAAATTTTTAATGGAATTTACTCGTGCAAATTTTTCAGATGTTGTACTTTCTCTCGCTAAAAAAAATAATATTAATGTTGAAAATCTTGAGGGACCCCAAGTAGAAGCTTATAAAAAACAATTATCTAGAAAGGAAGAGCTTTATAAAATATTAAGAGTCACTAAAAATTGGTTTAAGTCTCAATTAAATAATTCTATCGGTGTTGAAGCTATGAAGTATTTAACATCAAAGAGAAAATTGAGTAACAAGATTATTGATAACTTTGAATTAGGTTTTGCCCCAAATTCATGGAATGATTTATTTAACTATCTATCCAAGGTAGAAAAATTTCCTATCAATTTAATATTAGCTTCAGGTCTTGCAATTTCTAAAGATAATTCTGACAAGATTTATGATCGTTTTAGAAATAGATTAATTGTTCCAATACATGATATGCAGGGAAGAGTAGTTGCTTTTGGAGGAAGATCTCTTGATGGTCAGGAACCTAAATACCTTAATTCTCCTGAATCAGAGATATTTGAAAAGGGCAAAATGTTGTTTGCATTCGAAAAAGCTTCTAGCAATATTAGGAAAAGAGATAAAGCTATTATTGTTGAAGGCTACTTTGATGTTATTTCTCTTCATTCAAAGGGCATTACTAATTCTGTGGCTTCTCTCGGTACCGCATTAAATAAGTATCAAATTTCTCAATTATGTAGATGTACAGATAATAAAAATATAATTTTGAATTTTGATTCTGATAATGCAGGTATCTTAGCTACAAAAAGAGTAATTAAAGAAGTCGAGAGTCTATCTATTCATGATCAAATTAATCTTAAGATACTTCAACTAAGTGATTTTAAAGATCCTGACGAATATTTAAATAGTCATACTCCTGAAGATTATTTTAATTTAATTGATAATTCATACTTTTGGATTGATTGGGAAATTGATCAGATCTTTAAAGATAAAGATTTAACTAGGTCTGAAATTTTCCAGAGTGTTATTTCGTCATTGGTAAAATTGTTGAGTAAATTACCTCAATCATCAACCAGAACTCATTATCTACAAAAAGTTTCCGAAAAATTAAGTAAGGGACAAGCTAGGTTAGCAATACAGTTTGAACAAGATTTAAGAAATCAAGTAAAGGGATTTCGTTGGCATGGTAGATCAAAAAAATTTGAACAACCAAATGAAATTTCTCGACGGGAGAAAAATGAATCGGAAATAATTTTTTATTATTTACATTGTCCAGATCTTAGGATATTTATTCGTGATGAATTTCTCAAAAGAGAAATTAATGGTTTTAATACTAGTTATATTCAAAGTTTATGGGAAGCTATTTCAAAAATTGAACAAAATAATTTAGGTTTAAACTACTTAAATGATTTAAAACAATCAAATAGTCAAAATCTTCAAAAAGATTTTTCTTCTATTAACTTAATTTCACTTCTGCCTGATTACTTAGCTCTCAATAATCCTGAATCATCAAACAAAATTAATATTTTTATTAATCCAAATGAGTTGTTTTTAACATTGCTGAGCAATCCTAAAGACAATTTACTAGGAACATTATCACTTCTTGAGAAATATAATTCTCTTAAAAGATGTAGACACTTAATCGAATCTTGGGGATCTCAAAGATTAAAAACTTTAGAAAATTGTATATCTATTTTAATTGATAATCCTTCTTCAGGTTCTTCAAATACAAATAAAGAGATAGATGATCTTTTTAAGGATTTAAACTCAGATGCGATCAAATTTCAGGAATTATATTACTTAGAAAGGCAACATATTAATTTTTTAGATAAACAACGTTGTGGCAATTTCATCGCTAGTTAATATAAAAATTTTTAATTTATAGGCAGTATTTTTTAATCAAGTTTTTAACTTTTTTGGGTTTATCTTCAAGAACATAAGCTTCTACTTCTTTCGCATAAGTTCCAGAAAAATTTGAACTGGAGAACTCTAATGCTTTTCTTTTACTTTGATGCAATTTGCTTTCTAAATTTTTTATATCCCCTATTGTTTTATTGTTATTACATTTTTGTATCGCATGAGTTGCTTCGTGTCTTAATGCTTTTCTTATCGCCCTTTCTGTTTTGAAGTTATCTTTATTTGGCTGTTGATGCAAATATTTTAATATTTGAGAGAATAAGAGAAGAATTATATGATGGTAATACTCTTACAAGATCTATTGATAGCGGTTTTCAAAGAGCTAATTCATCCATAGTTGATGGCCATATTACAACTCTTCTTAGTTGTTTTGTATTGTTTTTATTAGGAACAAATTTTGTTAAGGGTTTTGCGGCAACATTAGGTATTGGAGTCTTAATAAGCTTGTTTACCTCATTAAATTGTTCTAAAACTATTTTGCGATTTTTTACAACATATCAATCTTTGAGACAGAAAAATCTCTATCTGCCAAGGAATAATTTTTCAAATTAAATTTTTTTTTTAATTTCCCATGAAATACAATCTTGAACTAATAAAAAATAAAAAAAAGGTAATTGGTTTTTCAACTGTTCTTATTTTATTTAGTCTTTTAGGAATTTTATATTCTACTTTTAATACTTCTTATAAGAAACCTATAAATTTAGGAATGGATTTTGTTGGAGGAAATGAACTAAGAATAGAAAGAGTTTGTGAAGCAGAATGTCCTAATTTTTCCCCAGATTCAGTTTTGGAAAATTTAAAAGAGATTTCTAAAACTAATAAATTTTCAAATAATATCAAATTACAATTCCAAAATAATAATAAATTAATTTCAATAAGAACACCTTATTTAAGTATCGAAGAATCAAATAATCTTATTTCTAATCTTAATAATATTGTTGGACCTCTTAATTATGAGAGTAAGGATTCAAGATTAATAGGCCCAAAGCTTGGGAAAAGATTACTTACTAATTGTGTTACTTCATTGTTGGTTTCTTTATTTGCAATATCTTTATATATAACCATTAGATTTGATAAGAAATACGCATTATTTGCATTATTAGCTTTATTTCATGATTTATTAATTGTTTTTGGTATATTCTCTTGGTTGGGAATTATATTATCTGTCGAGGTAAATAGTTTATTTGCGGTGTCCTTGCTAACTATTGCTGGTTATTCTGTAAATGATACTGTTGTTATTTTTGATAGAATTCGTGAAAATTTAAAATCAAAGAAAGAAAACTATAACGAAACTATTCAATTATCAGTAAATGAATCATTTAGGAGAACAACATTTACCAGTATTACAACCCTTATCCCTTTATTAAGTATAATTTTGTTTGGATCTTACTCGCTATTTTGGTTTTCCTTAGCTTT
>CACGGY010000062.1 GCA_902572675.1 uncultured Prochlorococcus sp.
GCTCGGTTAGAAACTAATTTTGTAAAAACTAAATATATCAATCCTCCCATTGCGAGCCTTCCGTTGATTTTTTCTAATTGCTTTAGCTTTTTAATCAAGTTGATTTAGTTATTAAACTAAATTTAAAGACTGTAGAAAATAAAAAAGTATTAATTATTTCAAAAATAAAAAAAACTTAGAAATTTATAGAAATATTCTTTCAAGAAAGGATTAAATTTAAAGCCAAGCCTCTTTCATCTCAAGATATAGCCTCTCACTCTCCGCAGAATTGATTTTGCTTTCAGAATAGGATTGCTGCTGTTGCTGTTGTTGTTGCTGAGTTGAGTTAGTATTAGGATTTTGAACTTCGCTCATTAGAGAAACTTTAAATTTTGTGTTTATTCTCTCATATTTAGAGCTTTTTTTGTCAACTTAAATTCTTAAATTTTATTTAAATTTTCTATATTTTTAATTTTCCTATTTTGAGCGAAGTTATTTCGCTACAGTAGTTTTGGTATATAGGAATTTAACTTCCCAATATACAATCCCTAGGAAGATAGCACTTGCAATAATAATTTCAGAAATGACTAACATTTTATTTTCAATACTAATTCAATTTTGGTATCAATTTACACAGAATGCAATAGGTACTAATTACATTTAAGATTTTAAAAAATCTTATTTAATAAAATAACGCGACGAAATAATATAAAATTTTAAGTTAGATACATATTATTTTCGTGGGAAATTTCATAAATTCAGCAACTCTTATACCTTTAATACCTTTAGTAACCTCTATATTTATTTTTATTTTATTGGTAAGTTTTAACAGAACAATTAACAGGTTAACAAAACCAGTTACTGCAATGGTTTCATTATCTTTATTAAGTTCTGCTTTTATAGGTTCATTTGACTATTTTAAGAAAATAGAAGAAGAACTAGTTTTATCTGAATTTCTCAAATTTTTTGAAGAAAAAAATTTAGTTATACATCTCAATTTAGTAAATGAAAAAATTATAATTTTTTTCTCATTCATAATGATATTAATTATTGGAATATCTTTTTATAAATTGCCTAGAAAAAAAGGTTATGTCTCATTGATGATTAGCCTAGGATTAATATCTTCTTCAGTGATGCTCTCAATATTGCTAATAGATTTCTCAACACTAATCTAAACGGTAGTAAGCATTGACAAAGCTTCGTTAAGTTCTTGAACATGATTTAATTCATCTTGAGCAATTTCTTTTATTTTTTGATCATTTGGATTATCTATTAAATATTTGGAATAAGTTTCAAATGCATGTTCTTCGATTTTTATGTTGACATCATAAGCATTAGCGGGAGAGATGAAATAATAAAAAACCATTATCCAGTAATAGACAAGCACAAGGTGTCTCGCAAAAAATCTATCAATCCAGAACCTATCTCCTCCTCTTTTCTCCATTTCTTTAAGATGTTCAGTTTCGTTAATAGCTTGATAAAAATGTTCTTTCATTAAAATCATTGTTTTTTCATTTTTAATTCCTAGGGATTCTTTAAAATGAAGAACTGAAAGAAATGCAAAATAAGGTGATCTAGCTATTACTTCTAAAACCCAAAATCTTTGTAAAGATCTACCTGAGTATATGAAATCTAAGCAGTTAACAGTACTATTCAAAATCAAAGAATTTAATTTCTTCATAAATTTTGTTTTACTTTAAGTATAATTACTCAGCCACTCGGTGACCATAAGGTATTGAAGTAATTAACCAAAAATTAATATTTATAGTTTAAAAAAATTTTACCTCCATTGAAATATTTTTTTTTCATGCATTAATTGGATAGATAAAAATTTTATATGACAACTACTGAAAAAATTGCAAATGCAAAAAAAAGGATTGATGAATTAGAAAGACTTATAAAATATTGGAATGATTCAGACCATGATGAGGAAAAAATAGTAAATTTTAAAAGGAAGATTGAAAATAAAGTTGCTTAGATTGTGATGATTAAGGCTGATTAACTTTATCTACTTAAAGTGATTTAATAAATTTGAGGTTTCTAATATTGTTTAATTGATAAATAGAGCAATTAAACCTATTCTCAAAAACGGTAAAGAAGAAATATTCTAAAAGAAAAATTTATATGAAAACCTTTTCAAAAAAATATTTAGTACCGATTAAATTTATACCATGGGTGTTTTGGGTATTAATATCTTTTATGAGTATGTATTTGTGTAATATAGCTTGGGTAAATTGAACAATTATTGAATCTAGCTTCTCCTTAGCCAACCAGGAGCACCGCCAAACCAATCCGATATATCATCTTCATTTGGGTTGAAATGATTTTCTTTATCTAGTCCATCCATCCCAAATGATTGTAAGAGGTTATCAATACCCCCATCATTTTTTGTACCATTCCTTCTAAAGCTGTTAGCTTTTTTCAGCCAAAGAGAAATTGTCGAATTATGGTGTGCAAATTTCTCCACATATATCCTTTCTTCTAATGAGATTGATTTATCTTGAGCAATTCTTTTAATTATTCCTTGGATCTTTAGCCTTTTTTTATTACTAAGGAGCATTTTTTATTAAATTATTATTCTTTTTTATAGGAAGGATTACTAAATATATCTTGTCAATGTTAATTTCAACAAATAATCTATTTTAAAAGGTATTTAAGCGAGAAAAGTCTTAAGACACTAAAAAAAGGGATCAATAAGTTACTAATGATACGTTTATTCATTTATCAAACTTATAATTCCAACAAAATAGATAAAAAAAATCAATCCATTCATAAGGAAACTTTGAAATTAAGATAATTGAGGACAGCTGTTGCGCTATAGTAAAAATGTACTAATATTAGTACAGATGTATTATTAAGATATGAAAGTGATTTCATCTTCTCCTTATGCCCCTTTTAATTCAAAAGAGTGGAATTCTTTAATAAGCAAAAATGCAAAGTTTGAAAATACTCCAATAAAGATTCAAAAAAAAATTTATAGAACTTTTACTCTTAAAAAGATTGAAAAAGATGAACTTTTGCAAGAGAAGAATGATTTGCATCAACAAATGCAACTTGTATTCGTATAGAAAAATATTAACTAACAATCTTTTTATTGAATATTATTTTACGAGATCCAATTTTTTGTTAGATTAGTAGAAATACAAGAAGGATTTAATTTGGCTGTAGATCGAGAACTTTTAAAAGAAGTTACCCAAGAACTTTGGAATACCGTAAAAAAACTAAGACCTGAAATAGATCGGCAAACTCGACTTCAATTAGTTTTAAAGGCGTTATTAACTATTGGAGATTTGCCAGATCAAATGCAAGCCGCCATGGTAGTAGGTGTTTGCGCAGAAATGGATAAAAGTGATATTGATGATGTTGAAACTAATTCACAAACTAAAAATTCTAGCGTAGTTGATACTTCTACAGGCAGAAAAGTAGTTAGAAGAAGTTCAGCTAAATAAATCTTAAACGATCATCCTTTAATTTTCTTTGATTCGCTTTTATTAAGTCTATTGAATAGGTAGTAGGAAATTACAAGTAAGAGGGGAACGAATATTGAATGTAAAGTCATCATTAATTCTGTTTGGCCCATTCCTATAAGATTTGACTCGTCCGGAAGTTGTTCTGACCAAGTGCCAACTAAATGCCATGCTTGAGGAATTGATAAGAAAAACATATAAGAGCTATAAGTTAAGTTTATGTTCAGATAAAGATTATCATTATTGAACGTTTTTGCTTTCTTTATTCTTATTTCTTAACTATGTGATTCTAGAGTAATAAAAAGAAATTTATTCATAAATTTATTTTCTTAAGAAGAGTTTTAAATTCTTTTTTACCAATAATTTTTTCAGCTGCGTAAGCACCACTTGCTGAAACAGCAGGAATTCCAATACCTGGAAATGTACTTGCACCGCAAGTAAATAAATTTTTCACTGGAGTTTTGCAGCTTGGGAAAAGACCTTTTGCTGCAGATAATGCAGGGCCGTAACTACCGCAATAGGTATTGGTGAATTTTTTATGAGTGATTGGGGTTCCTAGCATCTTTAAATCAATCCTTTCATCTATGTCAGGGATGAATTTTCGCACTGCATTAAGGAATATTGAACATCTTTCTTCTTTCAAATTTCTATATTCTAATTCCTTTGGATTTAGGTTTTCCCAAATTTCCCAAGGTTCATTTGCGGGAGTATACCCATGAAGAACATGTTTCCCTTTAGGAGCCATATTTTTATCTAAAACAGATGGGATTGAAAATACAGCTATATTTCTTTCTGCGGTTA
>CACGGY010000063.1 GCA_902572675.1 uncultured Prochlorococcus sp.
GTTTGATTCTTTTTTGGAAGTTGATCTTTTGAGAACTTTAAAATTCTTAAATTCTTTTTAACTTTTAAAATTTCTAAAGCTTCCTCATCAAAAGATGGAGCGACGACACACTCTAAGAAAATATCTTTGAGGTGAATTGCTGTCTCACTATCAACATTTGAATTAAAAGCAACTATTCCGCCAAATGCACTAACTGAGTCGCATTCCAAAGCATTCAAAAATGCTTGAGAAGCTGAATTACTTAAAGAGGCACCACAAGGATTATTGTGTTTTAGGATAACAGAAGCAAAAGTACCTGTTGTAAGTTCATCTTTTACTGAGTAGCCAAATTCTAACACTGTTGAAAGTGCCGACTCTAGATCCAATAGATTGTTATAACTTAAGTCTTTACCTTGTAATTGTTCTGCTGAGTTCCATCCAATATTACTTAAACCGTACCAGAAAGCTTTTTGATGTGGATTCTCCCCATATCTTAAAGTTTTGATTAGTGGATAAGATTCAATATATTTGAAAGATTGTAAATCTCTTTCTTTTTTTATCCAATTAGATATTGCAGTGTCATAGTCCGCTGTATGTTGAAAAGCTTCAAGGGCTAATTTTGCTTTATATGAGTCCTTTAATTTACCTTTTTTGCTTTCTTCCAGAAAAATTTCATACTGTTTAGGATCCACTAAAACGGAAACGTCTTTATGATTTTTCGCTGCAGAACGAATCATTGATGGCCCTCCGATATCGATATTTTCAATAGCATCTTCCCATTTGGCTCCCTGATCTATAGTTTTTTTAAAAGGATACAAATTGACAACTACTAAGTCAATTAATTCAATATTGTTAGCTTCTATATCTTTTTTATGTTCCTCATCAGTTCTTTTAGCTAATATTCCTCCGTGTATTTTTGGATGTAAAGTTTTAACTCTTCCTCCGAGAATTTCTGGAGAATTTGTAAAATCTGCAACTTTAATAACTGGAATTTTTGCCTCTATAAGATGCTTGGCAGTTCCTCCACTTGATAGAATTTTATAATTAAATTGCTCTACCAATTCCCTGCAAAATGGGATTATATTTTTTTTATCAGAGACACTTACTAAAGCTAGTGGTGACATTATGGAAAAATTTACTTACTTATGAATATAAACATGAAATATGAAATCAATCATGAATTTGTCTCGATTAGCTCTCAAACTGCAACTCATAGAATTATTCTGATGCATGGTTGGGGAGCTGATTCAGATGACCTTTTAACATTTGGAAAGGAGATGACTGAAAAAATAAATTTTGATTTTGAGGTAATATCTTTGAGGGCTCCTGGATTACATCCAAGTGGTCAGGGAAGACAGTGGTATGGATTATACCCACATGATTGGAATGGAGCTGAAATTGAAGTAAATAAACTTATAGTTACATTAAAAAAATTTGATACTAATCAAATTCCACTAAGAAAAACAATTTTGTTGGGGTTCTCTCAGGGGGCGGCAATGGCAATTGATGCAGGATTTAAATTAAATTTTGGATTAATTGTCGCTTGTAGTGGTTATCCTCACCCCAGCTGGGACCCAGGAGAAAAATGCTCGCCATTTATTATTAGCCATGGCTTATTTGATGACATTGTGCCTATAGATGCTTCTAGGACTATTTATGAGAAGGTAAAGAGTAAAACTTCTAAATTTTGTGAATTATTAGAATTCGATGGATTTCATCAAATTGATTCAAATTTAATTAATTTTATAAGTTCAAATATAAGTAATATTTTTTAAACAAAAGCATATTCGTATTCTTCAATCTCTTCCCAATCATCTGCAGTAAGTTCTAAACCTTCAAATATTTTTTCTTCACCAATTCCCTCAACTACAACTTTTAGTGATGGGAATAGAAAATGATTTTCTTCAGCATATTGGGCGCTAAACAAACCTTTTTCGCCCCAAAAGAACCTATCCGTGGTATGCTCATTTCTTCTGACATTGAAGACTGAAGGCGCTGATAGACCATTTTCAGCTATGAATCTTCTTGCTGCTGTAACTGGTTTATGTTTGCCAGTTTCGATATGATAAATGGGTACATGAGCCATTACTCTTTGACCAGCCAATCTTCTTCTGCTGATTCTTTTTCTTTTTTTTGACATTGATTGGTACTCCTGAAATTATTAATGAGATTAGTCTTATTTATTATTACTAATCTTATATATGTGATTTTAAATTCAAATCAATTACATAGAGGACCCATCAACCCCTGATGTATCTTAAAATATGATTGAATACTCATATTTAAGGCTGGCCAAAGTCAAACCTCTTTATATATCTTAATACTTTTTTCATATTTTACAAGCCCTTTTTCAAGTTTTTTTTAAAAAATTTCTCAAAATTTCTTTAATTATGAATCTTTCAAAAAAATTTGAAGAACTAATCATAAAACAGCTAGAGAGTTTTGGTTGCTCAATGGGCGTGACTAATTTAGTTATGTATCTTGCTTCAGCTAAGCAGGGAACTAAAGCATCTTTTGAAATGATTGGTCAATGGCCAAAAATTGACAGAGTACTGATATCAATTGAAGATGATCCTTCACTAAAAGTTTCATCGCCTAATAGAAGATGGTATCCGCTTCAAGAAAACGATATTCTGCTTGGCGTCCTTAGGGTAGAAACTGATTTAAAAGGGGGGAATTGGCCAGTATCTCTTGATTCTAGATTAAAAGCGCTTTCAATATCTTTAGCTAATTGCGTATCTATCGAATTAGAACGTCAAAATAAAAATGAAGAAATCAATTTTTTAAAAAATCAAGTGAATGTTATTATCCATCAATTAAGGAATCCATTGGCTGCTATTAGGACATATGCAAAATTACTAATAAAAAGACTTGGTTCAGATGATGACTCTATTGAAATAGTCGAACGGATGATAATAGAGCAAAAACAAATTAATCAATATATGGATTCTTTTGCGCAATTAAATTCCCCTATTCAACTGCCTTTAGAAATTGGAGAGGAAAGATTATTATTACCACCAAATTTAGATAATAAAAAGGTAATAACTGTTCAGAGTTTATTGAGGCCAATATTAGAAAGGGGTAAAGCTAATGCAGACTTAGAGAATAGAGATTGGACTGAACCTTCTCTTTGGCCAGATTGGACTATCTCGCCATTAAAGGCAAAATATGCTGTAATTGCCGAAATTGTTGCCAATTTATTAGAAAATGCTTTTAAATATGCCCAAAAAGATGCTGAAATTGGACTCGCAATTACGAGTAATGGACTTTGTATATTTGATGATGGTAAAAAAATAACCAAAAATGAAAACGAGAAAATTTTTGAAAAAGGTTTTAGGGGATCTGCGGCTAAAAAGAAGGACGGCACTGGTGTGGGACTTTTTTTGGCGAAGAAATTAGCAAAACAAATTGGAGGAGATTTGAGATTGCTGGAAAATAACTCGATAGATAAGACTGAGAAATTAAAAAATCTTAAGAAGAAAAATATTTTCTATTTAGAACTACCTATAAAAGAATTGCATGCATAAATAACATTGCAGTTTCGACTAGTACAACACTTGCACCGCATGCATCTCCATTGAACCCTCCAATTTTATTTCCCAGTATGTTTGGAATAGAATAGCTTAGAAAAATACCAATCAAAATAAGAATTAAAAAATTAATTAATACTGCCTGTGATGTAATTGAAACTAATTGGTATGCAATGAAAACTAAAAGAAAAATAATGGAGATCAAAGATTCTTTTTTAAATCCATTCCAAAATTTTTTGTGACTAATAGATTTTTTTTTATAACTCATATATTTAAACTTTTCTATAAAAAATAAATTTGAAAATCTTCCCCAAAATAAGCAAATAGGTAACACAAAAATTATTAGGTTTTGAATTTTCATTATGCAAGCAATTTGAATTAAAGTTATAAAAACTAAT
>CACGGY010000064.1 GCA_902572675.1 uncultured Prochlorococcus sp.
TCTTGAATTAAAAGAATATTGCGAAGATAAAAATATTTCGTTCTCTTTTGATCAAGCAAATAAAGAAAGTATTTCTTCAGAAGAAAAAGCACGAGAATGGAGATATAAAAAATTATGTGAAAGAGCCAAAACTTTATTAAATAAAAACCAGCAAAAACATAATATTTATCTGTTAACTGGTCACACGAGTAGTGATAATGCAGAAACATTTATCCTCAATTTATCTAGAGGAAGCAATTTTGCAGGTCTGAGTAATATTGAGAGTAAAAGATTAATAGAAAATCAAATTTATTTAATAAGACCAATATTAATTTTCAGTAGGGAAGATACAAAACAATTTTGCAATGATATGAACATCCCAGTCTGGGAAGATCCTACAAATTCAGATCTTAAATTAAAAAGAAATTTAGTAAGAAAAAAAATTATTCCTTCCTTAGAAGTCATTTATCCTGGTTGTTCTGAAAGGATAAATAATTTTTCACAAAAAATGAGCAAATACAATAATGAACGTAATGATCTTAGTGAACTAGCGTATTTATATTGTAAAGACGTTAAAGGTATCGATAGGAATCTCCTAAATGGTATGTGTATTGAAGCGAGGTGCACAATTTTAAATAGATTTTTAAAAGAAATATCTACAAAGCAATGTAGTTCTAAAAATCTGACAAAATTAGCAACTTCAATTTACGAAAAAAATAAAGGTCAAATTAATCTGCAAGAGTTTTTAAAGATTGTTTGGGATAAAAACTATATAAATTTTGAAAAAAGTTAAGATGTGACAGCAGATCTTCTTCTTCTTGTTCTACCTTCAAATGAATCTTCTGTAGCAGTCTCAGCTGATGGATTCTGTGAAACTTTAGGACTTTTTTGATTATTTTGTGGGTTATTTGAACTATTAGGATGATTATTGCTTGATTTCTTATGGAAATTATTATTATTTCTATTTTTATTGGAGAAATTTTGCTCTTCGGTAATCTTTGGAATATAAGCACGAGTTCCACTTGGAGCAGGTTGAACTAAACACAAAATAAGTGGTTCAACTTGTAATTCTCTTCTCATTCTTCTCGATAAACCATTTTCAATTTCTCTTTGTACACCAATCCAATCTACCTCAAAATTATTCGGCCCAGTTTGTCTGGATAATTGTTTCCATCTATTTTCTAAGACCCAGCTTATTTCTCGTTCTGTCCACATAGACATTTTTCTTGGCTCTGCAGTAGTAACAACTCCTCTTAAATTAACTCTAGGAGGCGCAACCATCTTCCCATCTGTACTAATAGGAGCTAAAACAGTTACTACACCATCCCCAGCTAATTGCTGCCTTTCCTTTAATACTCGAGCATCTACTATCCCATTTCGTGAGTTATCAAGCAGTTCAACACCAGCTTTTACAGGATCACCCTTTTGAATAGAATTAGGTGTTAACTCAACTACATCTCCATTTTCAATAATTAAGATATTATCCTTTGGAACCCCCATAGTTTGTGCACTCTTCCCATGACAAACAAGCATTCTATGTTCTCCATGAACAGGAACAAAAAACTTAGGTTTTGCGAGCGCCAACATTAACTTTTGATCTTCTTGAAAACCATGACCAGAAACATGAATATTCTCACCCTTTCCATAAACAACCTTTGCTCCGAGTTTCATTAATCTATCTATTGTATTAACAACAGAAATAGTATTACCAGGAATTGGGCTGGCTGAAAATATTACAGTATCAGTAGTCTTAAGACGAACATGCTGATGTTCACCACGAGAGATTCTGCTTAACGCTGCTAGGGGTTCTCCTTGACTACCAGTCATTAATAATAAGGTCTCCCTATCTGGCAAATCTCTAATTTGCTTGATAGGAACAAACAAATCATCTGGGCATTTCATATAACCAATATCTCTTGCCTTAGCAATAACATTTATCATCGATCTACCTAACAAACCGACCTTTCTTCCATGTTTCATTGCCAATTCTAAGATCATTGTCACTCTATGGACAGAACTAGCAAAAGTGGTAAGGATAACTCGTTCTTTTGCCTCTGCAATATGTTTTTCTAAAGAGGGATAGATAGTCTTCTCAGAAGGACAAAAACCTGGAACTTCGGCATTAGTAGAATCACTGAACATGCATAAAACACCCTTCTCTCCGTAATGCACCATTCTTTCAATATCAAATTGCTCTCCATCTACTGGCATATGATCAAACTTAAAATCTCCCGTGAAAATAATTGTGCCAACAGGTGTTGTAACTGCTAAAGAAAAGCTATCGCAAATAGAATGGGTATTTCGAATAAATTCAACAGAAAAATGTTGCCCTACTTTTACAACATCTCTTGGATTTACTGTCTGTATAGTTGTTCTATCAGATACCCCTGCTTCCTCCATTTTTCCTCTAAGCATTGACATTGCCAGTCTTGGGCCATAAATAATGGGAATATTAAAATGCTTTAGATGATGAGAAATACCTCCAATATGATCTTCATGCCCGTGAGTGACAATCATTCCTTTTATTCTTCTTTGATTTTCTTTTAAAAAAGTTGTATCAGGCATAACAACGTTTACTCCATGCATACCATCAGATGGGAAAGCTAGGCCAGCATCAACAAGCATTAATTCATCACCATATTCAAAAACGCAAGTGTTTTTTCCTATTTCATGTAGTCCTCCAAGAGGTATTACTCGTAGAGCTGGCGTATTACTTTTAGATCTAGATGAATCATGAGTAGATCTATTTACAGTTGGATTTGTACTTGATTGCATAATTTTGAAATTTATGAAGGCCTGCTTGTAATCAAATAAGGTTTATTTAAATTTAATTATCAAGTTAAATATAATTCCTATTATAAGGAATTCAGGATAAAAGATAGTTGCTTTTTCATGTCATTGGTTAAAGGTGACAAATGGACTTCTAGGATTACCTACATCCCATCCCGAAAGCTCCAAAGCAGCCTTAATTGGGATTGGATTAGTAGTCATAAAGAGTGCTTTGAAAAGAGGCTGAAGTTTTTCATGAATAGCAAGAGCATTGGAAACCTTTCCACTTTGAAAAGAATGAATCATCTCTTTCAGTTGCAATCCAACTAAATGACTTGCAACACTTACTACTCCTACAGCACCTACAGATAACATTGGAAGCAACAATGAATCGTCGCCACTATATACAGAGAGTTCGGAGCCACAAATAGCTCTTAGTTCTGTTACTTCTTCTATTCTACCGCTTGCAGCTTTAATACTGAGAATATTTGAGAAATCCATAAGTTTCTTCACAGTGTCAGGTAATAAATTGCATCCAGTCCTACCAGGAATGTTGTAGAGCATAAGGGGCAAATCCTTTGCAGATTTAGCAATAGAACTGAAATGTTTATAAAGACCTTCTTGAGGCGGCTTATTGTAATAAGGAACAACGACCAAAGCACCGTCGGCACCAGAGTCGTAAGCTTTTTTTGTAGCTTCCACAGCTTCGCTTGTACAATTACTACCAGTGCCAACTATTACTTTGCAGCTTGCATCCAAAGATCCTTTTACCGCAATAAATAAATCATGCTGTTCAGCCCATGAAAGAGTCGGAGACTCTCCAGTGGTACCGCACAACACAATTCCATCGGAACCGTTCTCAAAAAGATAATTTGAAAGTTTTATAGCTAGTTCATAATCTACATCTCCATTCTCAGTGAATGGAGTAACCATTGCAGTCAATATTCTTCCAAATAGTGGATTATTACACTCAGTTTTGTCTGTAATCATTTTTTTGGAATTAATAACTCAGCTATTTGAACAGCATTAAGAGCTGCTCCTTTTCTTATTTGATCTCCACATAACCATAATTCTAATCCATGAGGCTGACTTAAATCAGTTCTTAGCCTGCCAACAGCAACATTATCC
>CACGGY010000065.1 GCA_902572675.1 uncultured Prochlorococcus sp.
CTTTAACGAAGTGGTAAACTTCAATAAATCGTCAATAAAAATATGTCACCATACACTTTAATTAAGCAGTATTGCTACATTACTGATACTCATTAAAAAATAAAATTATCTATCAGCTTAAATTCCATAAATACTTTACAAAGCTTCATATTATCTGTTACACTAGTTAACATAAATTACTTACTTTATTATGACTCCTGAAGCAGAACGTTTTAATGGTTGGGCAGCAATGTTAGGTTTTGTAGCGGCTGTTGGTGCTTATGTAACTACTGGACAGATCATCCCTGGATGGTTCTAATTCAAACAGACAAAACAAGAGTGATTAAAAAACTTTTTTTTCTAACAAACTATTTTGTCTATTCAACACCAATAAAGTTAAAACCATCTAAATCCATTGATGATTAAATACCTTTTTTAGTTTTGAAGATTTAACTATTCGTCACAGGTTTACCAAAATTATATTTAACAATCATTTGCCACAGTTTCTCCTGGCATTTCTAAATATTAGTTTAAAACCTAGCAACCCCCTAAGGGGGTTTTTTATGTTACTTTTTTAGGAGTATTTTTTTTTCTTGAATTAGTTTTTTCGATATCATCTAAACAAGATGAACATAATAAATGTCCCTTCTTCATCCAAAATGTTTTTGTTGATCTCTCAATGTCCCTACGACAAATAAGACATTTAAAAATTGGCGACATATTTAAATTAAACTTTTAAAAAGTTTTTTAACAATCTTATTAAAATATATTATTTGACAATTTCAAAATCTTGATATTTATAAATACTAACTAAAGAATTTCGAATTAAACCTAAAAAAGAATATAGAAAAAAGTTGTCTAAATAAAAAAAGGCCTGCAATTAGCAGGCCTTTTTACGTGTGTAAGATTTTCTAAATTAGATTTAGAAGCTGAATGATGTTTTAACCATGATTCCAGTTAGATCTGGAGTTCCATCTGTAGCTTGCTCTTTGACGTATACAAGTGGAGTGATTGTCATGCCGTCATTAACAGGGTATGAGTAATATACTTCGTACATTAGCTCTTCATCTGTGCCTTCTCTTTGGCCACCAGATGTACCTAGAGCAGCACCTAATTCACCAGCACCAACTTCTCCATTGATTCCAAAGAAGTAGTTAACTGATTCGTCAGTAGCTGGAGTAGCACCACCAAGGTCACCAAGTTCATAACCAGCACTGATTGACATGCCATTATCAAATGTGTAATAAGCATTCAAAGCTGTGAATGTGTCTACTTCACCAGCAGCAACTACCGCAGTTGACTCAATATTACCGTAAGTAAATGAAACACCGTAGTTATCAGCTGTGTAAGCTACGTTAGCGCCGTAAGCGTCTAAAGACTCATCAGTCATGATGCCTGTTTCAGGACCTGCATATCCTATAGCAGCAGTAATACCATTACCGAAGTCATAAGCTGCTCCTGCCATTACACCACCATTAGTGATACCAGCGTTTACGTTACCGCAATCATCAAGAGTGTTAGATGGTCCGCCATAAGCACATGCAGTTGTGAACAAAGCACTACCATCAGTGTTGTCACCAACCATAACAGTCATGCTATCGCCCACTGGGAATGTGTATGAAACACCGTCAACAGATAAAACATCTCCAGTAGCTGTTCCGTATGCACCGTTTAAGTCAAACTCAGCAAGTGGGGAAGTACCACCATCGTTTCCTGCATTACCAGCATCAATAGAGATATCAAGAGAATCTTCACCAGTGAAACTAGTATTTAAGTCAATCTGGAAACCATAAGTAGCTTGAAGATCTTCATCTCCATCAGTCACTGTGGATGTAATACCTTTACCATCTTCAACACCAATTGCGAAATCAGCTGAGAATGATGCAGTTGTAGTTTCTGAGAAGCTACCATCATAACTATCAACTAATCCTTCACCCCCTGCGAGTAATGGATTATTAGAGTATTCATTGTTATCAAATGAATTAGCTAATTCAATGTTCTCTATATCAGAGTAATTTGAAATTTCATTGAGGTTAACCTCAGTAGCATTTGCAGCTAAAGGTGACAATAATCCTATAGCAGCTGGAGCTACCAACAAACGTTGGAAAAGCTTCATTAAAGTGTCCTCACACAATTTAGTAACCTTAAAATAATAAATAAAATTGTAATTGACAACCTTTAGTAGACAAAAAAAAAGTTGTCTAAATAAAAAAAGGCCTGCAATTAGCAGGCCTTTTTACGTGTGTAAGATTTTCTAAATTAGATTTAGAAGCTGAATGATGTTTTAACCATGATTCCAGTTAGATCTGGAGTTCCATCTGTAGCTTGCTCTTTGACGTATACAAGTGGAGTGATTGTCATGCCGTCATTAACAGGGTATGAGTAATATACTTCGTACATTAGCTCTTCATCTGTGCCTTCTCTTTGGCCACCAGATGTACCTAGAGCAGCACCTAATTCACCAGCACCAACTTCTCCATTGATTCCAAAGAAGTAGTTAACTGATTCGTCAGTAGCTGGAGTAGCACCACCAAGGTCACCAAGTTCATAACCAGCACTGATTGACATGCCATTATCAAATGTGTAATAAGCATTCAAAGCTGTGAATGTGTCTACTTCACCAGCAGCAACTACCGCAGTTGACTCAATATTACCGTAAGTAAATGAAACACCGTAGTTATCAGCTGTGTAAGCTACGTTAGCGCCGTAAGCGTCTAAAGACTCATCAGTCATGATGCCTGTTTCAGGACCTGCATATCCTATAGCAGCAGTAATACCATTACCGAAGTCATAAGCTGCTCCTGCCATTACACCACCATTAGTGATACCAGCGTTTACGTTACCGCAATCATCAAGAGTGTTAGATGGTCCGCCATAAGCACATGCAGTTGTGAACAAAGCACTACCATCAGTGTTGTCACCAACCATAACAGTCATGCTATCGCCCACTGGGAATGTGTATGAAACACCGTCAACAGATAAAACATCTCCAGTAGCTGTTCCGTATGCACCGTTTAAGTCAAACTCAGCAAGTGGGGAAGTACCACCATCGTTTCCTGCATTACCAGCATCAATAGAGATATCAAGAGAATCTTCACCAGTGAAACTAGTATTTAAGTCAATCTGGAAACCATAAGTAGCTTGAAGATCTTCATCTCCATCAGTCACTGTGGATGTAATACCTTTACCATCTTCAACACCAATTGCGAAATCAGCTGAGAATGATGCAGTTGTAGTTTCTGAGAAGCTACCTGCTTCAATATTATTTAATCTTGCTTCTAAGCCATCTACACGACTGTTAGTAATAGCAAGCTGTTCTGCGGGGGTGAAGTCACTAATAGTTACTTCATTTGCTGTAGCAGACACAGGTGCTAATAAACCCAATGCCGCAGGAGCTACAAGCAAGCTTTTAAAAAGCTTCATAAATTTCCTCACACGAAATTTAAAGGACACCTTAAGATAATGTATAACCACCTACTAAATCAAGTGTTTATCGATACATTTTTTGTTTAAGTGTGCCAGTTTTATATCTGAACATCAGAAAATAGGAATTAGTTCAACTTTTTAGTAAAAAATTAATCCTTCTGTTTTTTCGCAATAGTGAAAAGAACTTTTTTAGTTTTATACTTTTTTTCTTATTATTTCCAACCGTGTCAACATACCAACCTGAGGCTAATCTAGTATCAATTTCTTCGTAACTTTCGCTTGTATTGATACTATTAAGTGATTTTTTTTTGTAGTCCACCTAATTAGTAAGTTA
>CACGGY010000066.1 GCA_902572675.1 uncultured Prochlorococcus sp.
TCAAGAATTGGGCCCCAGATGATATACAAAAAGAAACCAACACATAGAAATAACCAGAAATTATTAGTTTGATCTCCAGTCGAACTAATAATTAATGAGATAAATCCACCAATTGAAGAAACTATTACTCTTTGAAGAATTTTTCTCGGATTCCCCAACGCATACTTAAATTGACTTCCTGTACCAACTGCAGGAATAAGTTTTGATATTTGACTTGAATTAATTGGAATTAACATTTTAAAAAATCAATTTTTCAAGTCCGTAAATTAAAGTTTCATAATTACCAATTTTTTTAATAGCCTGTAAAACTCCTGGCATATAGGCCTTTCTGTCGATAGTGTCATGCTTAATTGTGTAAGTTTCACCTTGAGATCCCATAATTACTAACTGATGAGCGAGTAATCCTGGTAATCGTACAGAATGTATATTAATTCCTGAATCTCTGAGCCCACCCCGTACACCTTTCAATGACTCAGATTCTTTTACTAAATTCTGATTAAATTTCTTTGGATATTCTTCAATCATTTCTGCAGTTTTTATACACGTCCCACTAGGAGAATCAGCTTTTTGATTATGATGCATTTCTATTAATTCAATATTGTCATAAAATCTTGCAGCTACAGATGCCGCTTGCTGAAGAAGAACCATACCTACAGAAAAATTGGGAATTATTGCACAACCAACCGATGCTTTCTGGGCAAAAACAGACAAATCTTGTATTTGTGAAGGGTTGAGACCTGTAGTTCCTACTACTGGTGAAATACCATATGCAATAGCTGATCTGGTATTTTCATATACAGAATCAGGATGAGTAAAATCAACCATCACAGGCTTGATATTTTCATTTCTGTAATTTTGACTAACTGAACATAAAGTTCCTTCAAAATCATTTGAAACAAAAACATCACAATTTTTTACCTTCAATAATTCAGAAATATTTGAGCCATTATTCTTTTCGTTTATATCGATTGCTGCAACAAGTTCACAATCTGTAGAATTTAATACAGTATTAACAACTTCGCTGCCCATTCTGCCTAAAGCTCCGGATACTAGTACTGGTATAGGTTTTTTAGAATTTTCAATCATTTTTTTAAAAAATTTTTTTTTAAAGGTTGTTACACGCTATTTATATTGCACACAATAACGTCTTTTCATTCGTAGGCTGGTAGAAATACTTAAAGAAAATCAATGTTTACGCAGGTCCGCTCAGCAAACCGCAGAGTATCTCCTGTTGAGGATAACAAACACAAAGTTGTAATAAAAGCAGTTTATGTTGTCCTTGAGCCACAATACCAAAATTCCTTAACGGAAGCTGCAAAGTCAATAAATAAGATGAATGGACCAATTGGTATAGATCTTAGCGGCTATCTTATCGAAGAACTTAGGAATGATAGTAATTTTGAAGATTTTAAAGAAGATATAGCAAATGCAGATATATTTGTTGCTTCTTTAATTTTCATTGAAGACCTTGCTCAAAAAGTGGTTGATGCAGTATCTCCATTTAAAGACAAACTTAAAGCATCAATTGTTTTCCCCTCCATGCCAGAGGTAATGAGATTAAATAAGCTAGGTTCATTTAGCATGGCCCAACTTGGTCAATCTAAAAGTATTATTGGAGATTTAATTAAAAAGAAAAAAGAATCTGATGGAGCAAGTTTCCAAGATTCAATGTTGAAGTTATTAAATACATTACCTTCAATACTTAAATATTTACCAGTAGAAAAAGCTCAAGATGCTAGAACATTTATTCTGAGTTTTCAGTATTGGTTAGGTGGTACCACTGAGAACTTAAAAAACTTCTTATTAATGATTTCTGAAAAGTATGCTGTTTCAGATATCATCAAAGATCAAATAGAAGAATTCAAAATTCAAGACCCCGAAACATTCCCAGATTTAGGAATTTGGCATCCTCTTGCTCCTTGCATGTTTGAAAGTCTTAAAGAATATCAAAATTGGGAAAACAATAGAAAAGATATAAATCCTAAAGATGACAAAACTCCAACAATAGGTTTAGTTCTTCAAAGGAGTCATATTGTTACTGGAGATGATGCTCATTACGTTGCAGTTATTCAAGAATTGGAATACAGAGGTGCGAGAGTTCTACCTATCTTCTGTGGAGGTCTAGATTTTTCTAAACCAGTTAATGAATTTTATTATGATTCTATAAATAAGGACCAACCTATAGTAGATGGAGTTGTATCTCTAACAGGATTTGCACTAGTTGGTGGGCCGGCAAGACAAGATCATCCTAAAGCTATTGAAGCCCTAAAAAGGTTAAACAGACCCTATATGGTTGCACTTCCATTAGTGTTCCAAACCACACAAGAATGGGAAGATAGTGATCTAGGTTTACACCCCGTTCAGGTAGCACTTCAGATTGCAATTCCAGAGCTTGATGGTGCTATTGAACCTATTATTCTCTCAGGTCGAGATGATGCTACAGGTAAGGCGCATACGCTCCAAGATCGAGTTGATGTAATAGCTGAAAGAGCAATAAAATGGTCAACTTTAAGAGTTAAACAAAGAAAGGATAAAAAATTAGCCATCACAGTATTTAGTTTTCCACCAGACAAAGGAAATGTTGGTACGGCGGCATACTTGAATGTTTTTGGTTCAATTTATAGAGTACTTCTTGAAATGAAAGCTAAAGGATATCAAATAGATGAACTTCCAAGTAATTCAAAAGAATTAATGGAAAAAGTAATCAACAACCCTGAAGCGATGGATGGCTCTCCAGAGTTAAATATTGCTCATAAGATGTCAGTAAAAGAATATGAAGAATTCACACCATATTCACAAAGACTTGAAGAAAATTGGGGTAAACCTCCTGGGAACCTTAACAGTGATGGACAGAATTTACTGATATATGGAAAACATTTTGGAAACGTTTTTATAGGGGTTCAACCTACATTCGGTTATGAAGGTGATCCCATGAGATTGCTCTATTCAAGAAGTGCTAGTCCTCATCATGGTTTTGCTGCTTATTACACATATGTAGAAAAAATCTGGGGGGCTGATGCTGTTCTTCACTTTGGAACTCACGGCTCACTTGAATTTATGCCTGGGAAGCAGATGGGTATGAGTGAAACTTGCTATCCGGATTCTCTAATTGGATCATTGCCTAATTTGTATTACTATGCTGCGAATAATCCATCTGAAGCAACAATTGCGAAGAGAAGAGGATATGCTTCAACTATTAGTTATCTGACTCCTCCAGCGGAAAATGCAGGACTCTACAAAGGACTTAAAGAACTAAGTGAACTCGTTGGTTCTTATCAACAATTAAGAGAAAATAGCAGGGGCATTCAAATTGTTAATGCAATAGTTGAGACTTCTAAACAATGTAACCTTGACAAAGATGTAGAACTTCCTTCAAAAGACGTAGAAGAACTTTCATTAGAAGAAAGAGATTCATTTGTTGGCAATGTCTATAAACAGTTGATGGA
>CACGGY010000067.1 GCA_902572675.1 uncultured Prochlorococcus sp.
TTAATGATGTTGTTTCAAGAAGAAAATTTTTGCAAGGTTCATTTGCTTTAGGCTCTGGAGCATTTATAGCTGCGACAATTGGTCCTGCGAAAGCAACTAGTTTCTCAAGTGGTTTTAATGGTATAAGTTTTAATCCTGTGCCAGCTAATGGTAAAGATACAATTACTCTTCCAAAAGGATTTAGTTGGCATAAAGTTGCATCATGGGGTGATCCATTATGGAGCGGAGTTGATGATTTTGATCAAATAACACGAGGAACAGGAGAATCTCAGGAAGGATCTTTTGGGGATAATAATGATGGCATGAGCCTCTTTGATATTGAGGGGAAATCAATTCTTGCAGTCAATAATGAATATTGCAATAGGAAAATAATTTATGGAAATAGAGCTAGCGGATTACCAGAAACATCTGATGACGTACGCAAAGGAATTGCTTCGCATGGAGTTTCTATTTTTGAAATAGAAAAGAAATTAGGAAAATGGAAAATAAAAAAAGATTCACTTTACAACAGAAAAATTACAGGTGATACCAAAATAGCTTTAGATGGACCAGCAGCTGGGTTCTATTTAATGAAAACTGATGAGGATCTAACCGGAAAAGTTGCAAAAGGTACTTTCAATAATTGTGGGAACGGCAGAACTCCATGGGGAACTTATCTAGCTTGCGAGGAAAATTTTCATGGTTACTTTTCTTCACCTTCCAATCCATCCGCTTCTATTCCCCCAGAACAAGCAAGATATGGTCTAAAGACAAAAGACAAAGGTTATAACTGGGTTATGAATCAAGATAGATTTGATTTAGTTAAGAATCCAAACGAAGTTAATAGGCACGGATACATAACTGAAATTGACCCTTCAAAGCCACAATCAATGCCAAGGAAACATACTGCAATGGGTAGGTTTAAGCATGAGAATTGTGAAGTATCTATTTCTAAAAATGGACAAGTTGTTGCTTATATGGGAGATGATGAACGAGGAGAGCATCTATATAAGTTCGTATCCAAAGGAAAATATAAAAAAGGTGCCTCTTCTAACTACGATTTATTAAGTGAGGGAGAGTTATTTGTTGCTGTTTTTAATGATGATGGAACAGGTAAATGGATAAATTTAAAAGAATCTGGAATGAGTGAGCCTGAAATAGCAATTTTTACACGACTCGCAGCTACTAAAGTTGGAGCTACAACTATGGATAGACCTGAGTGGGTCGCTGTTAATCCCAAAAAAGTAGAAGCATACTGTGCCTTAACCAATAACAAAAATAGAGGAGTTAAAGATAATCAACCAATTAACGCAGTAAATCCAAGAGAAAATAATCCTTACGGACAGATAGTTAGATGGACACCTAGCAATTCAGATCATGCATCAGTAGATTTCAAATGGGATCTTTTTGTAATGGCTGGAAATCCTGAAACAGCAGAAGGATTATACAAAGGTTCAAAAAATATAAACAAAGATAATATGTTTAATTCGCCTGATGGGATCGCCTTTGACTCTAAAGGCAATTTGTGGATTCAGACAGATGGTAAATATAGTAATTCTGGACAATTTGCAGGAATGGGAAATAATCAAATGCTTTGTGCAAATCCAAGGACAGGAGAAATTAGTAGATTTCTTGTTGGTCCCAAGGAATGTGAAATTACAGGCATAACTTGGAGTTCGGATAAGAAGACAATGTTTGTAGGTGTACAACATCCTGGAGAAAAAAATCCAGATAGTTGTCATTTTCCTGATGGAGGTAATAGCGTTCCAAGGTCTACAGTTATTGCCATCACAAGAAATAATGGAAGAGCAATTGGATAATGTATAAAAACAAAACAATTAGGTAGAAAACATGAATATATTTGGTGTTGGAATTCCAGAAATTGCTGTAATTTTTGTTTTAGCTCTTTTAATATTTGGACCTAAAAAGCTACCAGAACTAGGACGTTCAATTGGAAAAACATTGAAAAGCTTACAACAAGCTTCTGGAGAGTTTCAAAAAGAAATTGAGAAGGCAGTTAAAGAAACTGACGAAGAAGTAATAAATGATGGTTCTGAAGGTTTTTCAGAAAATAGTTTAATAACTGCCAATATTGATGAGGATGAAGATGATGACGATTAAAGTCAATTAAATCGTTTTTTTTAAGATATATTAGCCATCTAAACAAAATAGTTTTCATCATTTTCCTCAATACTTGTTTCGAGCCATTCAGGCGGATAGTCGCCAAGTTTGACATATTGATAAAGCTTATCTAGATCTGGATCGTAATAAGTGTCATTGATTTTTGGATCTTTGATTACTTTACTTGGATGCATAAATAAAATCTGATTTATAAAAGTTAATTTTTAAAATCATTTATTGCTTTAAATGGTTTGTCTTCAATATTTAAGACGTGAAAATAAAGAAGACTTTTAAAAGTTAAGATGCCAAGATTAAAGAAAAATTAATTAAAAAATAAATTTGTTTAAACAACTTTAATTGATCAAAACTGTTTTAACCCCCCATACCACCCATCACTTTCCTAAATAGAAGCTTTAATGGATAATGATTTTATAAAGGCAAATCTTATATTTCATTCACGATTCATTCACGATTTGCAATATTCTCTTAATCCCTTGATATGACTGACGTTAATTACTGGCTAATGAAGAGTGAACCTGATGCTTATAGCATTGATACTTTAAAGAATGATGAGGTAACTTTATGGGATGGTATAAGAAATTATCAAGCTCGAAATTTCATGAGAAATATGAATAAAGGAGATAAAGTATTTTTCTATCATTCAAACTGCAAGCCCCCAGGTATTGTTGGCCTTATGGAGGTGATAGACCTAAATATAGTTGATCCCACTCAGTTTGATAAAGATTCAAAGTATTTTGACCCAAAATCGAAACCTGATAAACCGAGATGGGATTGTGTAAAAGTAAAATTTGTATCTAAGTCAAATGGGATCCTAAGTTTACCTGAATTAAAAATTTTATTCAGTGAAGATGAGTTATTAGTTGTAAAAAAAGGAAATAGGTTATCTATAATTCCTGTTAGAAATGATATAGCAAAAATACTTTTAGAAAAAATATAAAAAAATTTTAATCCTTAAAATTCATCGAAAACATATTTCCAATGTAAAGTCGCGTTAAATCTCTATTTTGAAATCCTTTTTGCATCAAAAAGCCTGCAATAGCAGCTTGTAATATTCTGTATTGATCCCAATTAGGATGTTCCTCAACAAA
>CACGGY010000068.1 GCA_902572675.1 uncultured Prochlorococcus sp.
TATAACCTTTTTCATGGTCAAATTTTTCCGCTGCCCTAATTAGACCCAAACTTCCTTCTTGGATTAAATCTTGAAATGATAAACCTCTATTCATATATTTTTTAGCAATGGAAACAACTAATCTTAAATTTGATTGAACCATTTTTTCTTTAGCTCTCCTACCCAAGAGAAGTCTTCTTCTAAATTTGGAAAGAGGCATATCTATTAACTCGGCCCATTCTCTAACTGATGGGAAATGCCCTTTTTCTGACTCATATTGAGTTGCCAGTTCTTCTAATTGGAGTAAGTCAGCAATTTTTCTTGCAAGCTCAATTTCTTCATCTGGTCTTAAAAGTCTAATTCTTCCAATTTCCTGTAGATAAACTCTTATTGAATCTTCAGTGTAGATACCTTTTGGACCAAGCTTGATATTTCCGAGGCCTTTATCTTCTTCTTCAGAATCATTAAATTCATTATTATTTTCAATCTTGCTTTCGTCTAACGCTGAAGATGTCTGCAAATTTTGACTATTTTGATTACTATCTCCTTCAACTACTGTTTCTAAATTTGTATTAATTTTTTTATTAATCTTTTTTTTTGAACTAGGCTTGGAATTCTTCGATTCTGCTGTGACTGGACACATAATTGACTCCTTTCTACGGTGAATTTAACTAGATAAAATTTTATTTAGGGCTAATTTGAACATTTAGTAGTAAAGTTCCCCTTAATGTTTAAAAAACTTTTTCACAAAATGAGAATAAGAAAAGTTTTCTAAATTGTTGAAAAATTTAAATAGTGCTATAGATTACCTAAAGTAAAAAGTCTTGGGATTTCTCAGACAGGCAGATCACTTTTTGAATTTTCAGTCAATGATCAAAGCTTCATGTCTCCCTTAAGAGCAGGATACTTACAATGTGCAAAAAACACTTTGTGGAATGTTCAACAATCCAATACTAAGAAAAAGTTTTGAAGCCGGCAAGTAATCAGTTATTAAATATCTCCTTTAAATTGGAAATTTTGCTTGATATAGGAGGTAGTAATGAAAGCTTTTACTATTTAGATGGAAATAATCTTGGGGCAGAAGTTGGAGATATTGTAAGTGTGAGACTAAGAGGGAGATTATTGAATGGGTTGGTAATCTCAAAAAAAAACTTTTCGACAATTAATAATGTTGAGGCAAATATTACTGGAGGAAAAAGCATAAGATATTTGTTTGTTGAAAGTATTTTGCAGAAAAAAGTAATTGATGAGTCTTGGAGAGAATGGATAGAGTCTCTAGCCTCTTTTTATATGGTTAGTAATTTAAAAATGTTTAAAACTGCATTTCCCCCTGGCTGGATTGGTAAATATAAGAATTTTTCTAAAGGTTTAAAAGATCAAATATGGATTGAAACCAAAAAAGAATTTGATATTGAGAAAAATAGATTAACCAAAAAAGAATTTTTTTTAATGAATACTTTGCCTGAAAAAGGTGATTGGCAAAGTGAATTAATAAAGTCTGGTTTTAATTACACTCTAATTAACTCAATGGTCGGTAAAAATTACCTTGTTAAATCTAAAAGAAAAAAAAATATAAATATTAAATTAAATTCCTTTTTAGATGATCATATTGCAACTAAAAAACTAGATCTTACAAATGAGCAAAAAATTGCATTTCAAGAATTTCAAACAATGAAACCAGGAGATGTTTTACTTCTATGGGGTGAAACAGGTTCAGGTAAAACAGAAGTTTATATGAAAATTGCTGAAGATCAATTAGTTAAGAATAAAAGTTGTTTGATACTAGCCCCAGAAATCGGACTTATTCCACAACTTATTGATAGGTTTAGTCGGCGATTTAAAAATGTCGTTTACGAATATCATAGTAACTGTTCTCCCAATCATAGAACTGTGGTTTGGGAGCAAATTATTAATGCTAATGAACCTTTAATAGTAATAGGAACAAGGTCCGCAGTTTTTCTCCCAATGAAAAATCTAGGATTAATAATCATGGATGAAGAACATGATGTTTCTTATAAACAAGATAGTCCTATGCCTTGTTATGACGCAAGAGAGATTGCTATTGAAATAGTAAAAAGGAATTCTGCAAAGTTAATTTTAGGGAGTGCAACCCCATCAATGAAGACCTGGAAAAAGTGTATTTTTGAAAAGAATTTTAAATTGGTAAGAATGATTCAAAGGATATCTAATAATGAGATTCCTGAAATAAGAATTATTGATATGCGGGATGAGTTCAAGAAGGGAAATATGAAAATTTTTTCCAATGAATTATTACAATTGCTTCCTCAACTACGCTTAAAAAAAGAGCAAGCAATAATTTTGATCCCTAGGAGGGGGCATAGTGGATTTTTAAGTTGTAGAAATTGCGGATATTTAATAAATTGCCCCAACTGTGACGTTCCTTTATCAGTTCATCTTGGATCACAAGGAAAAAAATGGTTAAGTTGTCATTGGTGTGATCATAAATCAAGATTGATCAATCGTTGCCCAGATTGTCATTCGACTGCTTTTAAACCTTTTGGAATTGGTACGCAAAGGGTAATAGAGTTTTTAAATGAAGAATTTCCTGACTTAAGAGTACTTCGCTTTGACAGAGATACAACATCAGGAAAGGATGGTCATAGAGATATTCTTTCAAAGTTTTCTAAAGGTGATGCCGATATTCTTGTCGGTACTCAGATGTTGGCAAAAGGTATTGACATCCCCAATATTACTCTTTCAGTAGTTATTGCAGCCGATGGGTTGCTTCATCGCCCAGATATTTCAGCAGAAGAAAAATCATTACAATTATTTTTGCAATTAGCTGGCAGGGCAGGCAGGGCTCAAAAAAAAGGAAAAGTAATTTTTCAAACATATAAACCTAACCACCCCGTAATTTCGTATCTTCAGAAAAGAGATTATGAAAGATTCTTAAGTGAAAACTCGAAATTGAGAAAAGATGCCAATTTATTTCCTTTTTGCACGATTTGCCTTCTTAAATTATCAGGTGAAAATTATGAATTAACTGAGTCAATTGCAATAAAATTAGCAAAATATATACTCAATTTTTGTGAGAAAAAGAACTGGAAATTAATTGGTCCTGCTCCTAGTTTAATTGCTAAAGTCGGTAAAAAATTTAGATGGCAGATATTAATACATGGTCCTGAAGGAACAAAGATACCTTTACCTGATAGATCAATATTATGGAAACTTATTCCAAAAAATGTTTTTTTA
>CACGGY010000069.1 GCA_902572675.1 uncultured Prochlorococcus sp.
AAGTTCCAGAGCATTTTGATAATCATGAATATTGTAATTTATAGTTTCTTTACCACCCATATTTCCCTTGTTACTGCCCCCGTATCTAGAGCCATCTGAATTAAATATTTCTTTATAGAATCCTTCCACAGGAACACCTACTTTGTATGACCCATGTGTATTAGGTGTAAAGTTAGCAACAACAACAAGCCACTCATTGGTATCGTTTTCTCTTCTCATGAAACTTATAACCGAATTAGATTTGTCATTACAATCAATCCATTGGAATCCATAAGGATCAAAGTCATTTTTCCACAACGCAGCTTCATTTTTATATAGTTCGTTTAAGTCATCAATCAAGTTTCTGATACCTTTATGAGGCTCAAATTCTAGTAACTCCCATTGCAGATCATCCCAAACATTCCATTCTTGTCTTTGTCCAAATTCCATTCCCATAAATATCGTTTTTTTGCCAGGGTGGGTCCACATATAAGTTAGTAAAGCTCGAGTATTTGCATATTTCTTCCAGTCATCACCTGGCATTTTATGCAAAAGATGACTTTTCCCATGGACAACCTCATCATGACTAAGAGCAAGCATAAAGTTCTCTGTATAGTTGTAGGTAATCGAGAAAGTTACACTATTTTGATGAAATTGCCTAAACCAAGGATCTATCTCAAAATAATCGAGCATATCGTGCATCCATCCCATATTCCATTTCAAATTAAACCCTAACCCTCCCATGTCAGTTGGTTTGGTTACCATTGGCCAAGTTGTTGATTCTTCAGCGATAGAAAGTGCACCTGGGAAATGTTGGAAGAGTACATGATTAGCTTGTTGAAGAAATTTAACGGCTTCTATATTTTCATTTCCACCATTTTCATTGGGTATCCATTCGCCATCTGGGCGTAAATAATCTCTGTAGAGCATTGAAGCTACAGCATCTACTCTTATGCCATCAATATGAAACTCTTCAAACCAATAAACTAGGTTTGCTACTAAGAAATTTCTTACTTCGTTTCTGCTGTAATTAAATATTAGGGTCCCCCATTCTTTGTGTTCACCTATTCGTGAGTCTCCATGTTCATAAAGATGACAACCATCAAAAAATGCTAAACCATGCTTATCTTTTGGGAAATGACCAGGTACCCAATCAAGAATTACGCCTATGCCCTCTTCATGACATTTATTTACAAACTCTCTAAATTCATTTGGGGTGCCAAATCTACTTGTTGGTGCATACCAGCCTGTAACCTGATATCCCCATGAACCATCGAAAGGATGTTCAGATATTGGCATTAGTTCAATATGGGTAAATCCTCTCTCTTTTACATAAGGGATGAGTTTTTCGGTTATTTCTGGATAAGTTAATAATCTTGTTCCAGGTTTTAAATCGGCTGCAGGCACTGGATCTCTTGGTTCACCATTTTCTTCAAGATATTTATTGTCTGTTGATTCATGGAGCCAACTTCCTAAATGCATTTCATAAACTGAAATTGGCTTGTTAATTTGACTTGAAGAATCTCTATTTGAAATCCAAGAACTATCACTCCAATTAAAGTTTTTCAATTTTGAAACTATTGAACCATTTTGAGGCCTGATTTCATGAAGGAAACCATATGGATCAGCTTTCTCATAAATATGTCCTTGTTGTGTTCTTATTTCATATTTATATACGTCTCCCTCTTCCATTGTTGGCATGAATAGCTCCCAAATTCCCCCTAATCTCTTTTGCATTGGATGATGTCTTCCATCCCAAGAATTTATATCGCCAATTATTGAGATTGATTTTGCATTTGGAGCCCAAATGCAAAACATGACTCCTTTTTGATTCTTTTTATCAATGAGATGCGCTCCCATTCTCTCCCAAATATGATGATGATTACCTTCTGCAAAAAGATGCCTATCAACTTCTCCCATCCACTCTTCTTTGTAAGACCATGGGTCATGTTGCGTATGAGTTATACCTCCTCTTAAAACCTTTATTTCGTAATTAGAATTTGGATTTTCAGGCAGTACGGCTTCAAAAAGCCATTTATGGTTTATGTTTTCTGCCTTATAGGTTTTATTTTTATAATTTACTTTAACCTCATCAGCTTCAGGCATCCATACTCTTATCACCCATTGCTGTTCATAAAAATGAGGACCTAATATTTTAAATGGATTATCACTACAACAATTTTCTAGATTGATAGCTTCTGAATTAATCCAGTCTGCTCGAATTGTCTCTATCATAAACCTAGTATATTAACGATTTATGATATCAAATGATTACCAAAAATATAATTGTTTATTAAAAAAAAAGGGTTCATTTTCATAAATGCTTTATTAAGGTTAAAACTAAGAGTTATAACATTATGATTTGCTGAAGGCGCACCAATATTCCCCTCACCAAATCCAGGATTTACTCCAATAGCAGGATAAGCTGCTGCTGAAATAGATAATCGAAGCTTGCTACCTTTAATTAAACAAATATTTGTTGGCTGCATTGCAATTTGATAAATGGATTCTTCATTTATTTTGGAGTTTTTAACTCTTAAGAATCCAGTTGAGAATTGATTTACCTTTTCATCATTATCTTCAACTAGAGATAAAGCAAGGCAGATATCAAAGTTGGGATGATCACTTTTTAAAGAGATTTCTAATATGGGAACCCCTTTGAAATGTTGATCTTCTTGTAATATTTTGGTTTGAAAAATACCTACATCCAGACGCTTGTCAATAATATTTCTATTAAACTTTCCTGGATTTGGTCCTAGATGACCGCCTTCAGATGGCGCAGGTCTCCATGGGTCATTGACAATTGTGAACCATCCTGAACCTTTTGAATTTATTCTCAGACTACCATCTTCAATATTTACATTTGCTACGCCATCGCTTTTGAGCCCAAAAATAAATTCAGGGGAAAATTTATTATCTAATTCATCCCATTTTTTTAATGAAAGATTCCATATTTTTCTCTCAGTTTTAGTATTCTTGGAATTAAATTTTTTATCTGACTTTAAATGTCTATCAAAAAATTTCAATAAAGATTCTTGTGCTCCCTCCCACCAAGTTAGATGAGTCGCATTCCCCACAAGTATCTCTGGACTGCCACCAGCTTCTTTAGATTTTTTATAAAGATCAAATGCGCCCTTTAAGTGTGGATCCCAAAGCCCTCCAACAATTAACATAGGTTTTTTAATCCATGATGAAATTGGCTTGAATTC
>CACGGY010000070.1 GCA_902572675.1 uncultured Prochlorococcus sp.
AATAAAGATAACTTATCAAGCGGATCTACTCAAAAAGATTCCTCTATGGGAGTTGATGGAACTAATAAAAACTTCAATGAATTTTTGAACTTAGCTAGAGAACAAATCAAAAATAATGATAATACAAATGCCATTAATAATTTAAAAAAAGCTCTAAAGTTGTCTCCAAATAAGCAAGGGATAATAAATTGTTATTTTGGATTGGGAATTGCAAAACAAAAAATAAAAGATTTTTCGGGTTCCATTGCTGCTTTTACTAGTGCTATAGATATGGACGAAAATGATCCAACATATACATATCTTTGTCGAGCCAATACTAAATACGAATCAGAAGATTTTTTAGGTGCCATATCTGATTACGATATAGTTCTGGAAAAGAATCCTACTGAATATTCGATCGCTTTTTATAATCGTGCGAATGCAAAGCTTGCAATAAATGATTCAGAAGGGGCCTTGAAAGATATGAATAAATCAGCTGATTTAGGAAATGAATCAGCAAAAGACGTTCTAAAGAGAATAAATTCTATTTCTAATGAAACGAAAAATAATCTAACAAATGAAGATGAGAGTGAAAAATCTGTAGATAATGTCGAGAAAAAACCGATTCGTAGAGATGCTATTCAAAATGTTCTTGAAACCAAATTAGACAATTTCAACCCAACTTTTAAAACTTGGGCAACTTTTAAAGCATTAAAGAGATTAGCGTGGGTAATGGAAGATGATGCAACTGATGAAAATGAGAAGGATTTTTATTCTTTTCTTTTAAGCAGTTACAAAGATGTTAGCTCGCCAGAAAATTTTACTAAATGGATGAGGGATCTTTTATATGATAAAAGTTTTGCCAACGACGATCCTGAATGGTTAGAGAGTGAATGGAATATTGGTCCAGATAGTGAATTACATGCTTTTAATTCAAAAGAGAGCTTTTTAAAATCATTTGATAGTGAATATACATATTCGATTTTCAGTAAATGTTGGGAAATCGCATGTTCAGAGGACTTGTATAAGTTAAATGATTATGAGAGTTGGAGTAAAAAGAAATACTGGTTCTTTAAAAATAAAATCTGGATTATCACTGCAGAACAAGTCAATAAATATTACTTTAAAAATGATGTTCTAAATAAATTCTTAGATTCTTCTCAGTTGGAGAGTTTTTTTAACTACAAAATAGGTAATGGTATATCCGTCCTAGAAGTTAATGGAGTAAAAGAAGTTGGCGAAAAACTAAATTATATGGATAAGACTGATTTAATAAAGTTTCATGAATTACCAGTTGAACTATTAGATAATTTAGCAACACGTCCAATCTCAAAAGAGGATTCTGAATTAGACTTCGATTATGTAGAAGGAAATGATACTTTAGGAATCTTACCCGGAGGATATTACTGGATTGGTGACCCTATTAATATTCAAGGTAATTTTCGCAATAAATTAAACGATTCTTCGAATGGTGGATGCTTTTATTCAAAAAATGGGATGCCGTTCGCTTTCTTTGAAACTGCTTTAGGGGATGGAGTCTTTGAGGATCAGAAATCTAATCAATACCTTGTTGATAGTGGCCAAATTGCATGTATACCAATGGAAAAAGTTCCTGAGGAATTAGATGAACTAGGACATATATTTCATATTACTAACCCTTTTGTCTGCCAATATATCGATAATGGTGGATTTATTTGCTTCGGAGAAATTGTAATTAAGACAGACATAAACAATGAATGTGCTTTCCCTGAACCATTAAAGATTGAAGAGCTTGGAGCTTTAAACTACGGTAAATATCTTTATGAAAATGATTGTGGCAAGGCAGATACATGGTCTAAATGGGCTTCAACTATTGCGAATGAAGAGATAGAGGATCAATCTTTTAAAGCTGCTGTAGAAATTTATGCAAAGGTTAAAAAATCAGAGATTTCTTCTGAATCTGCCTTTAATTTAATTGTTGATACATATGGAGAGAAATGTTCTTCTGGTTCCTTCATGGCTATATATAGCTCCCTAGATAACCAATCGAAATCTAAGGAGATTGACCTTTCCGATGCAGTCTCTACTCAAAAAGATGCAGTAATGGAATTTTTAAATAAGCACTACTCTAAGGAATATATACAGGAAATAATTAATGATAAAAATAAAACTAATAAAGAAATAGAAGAATATTTATTTGCAATATGGTTAGAGCGTAATAATTCATTAGTTAAGAAGCTCAGCGCTTGGGTTGAACATAAAGTTTTTGTTCATAAGAATAGTTAGTTTTATTTTTTTTAACAAAATCCTTTTATCTATATTTCTGATTTATTAAATTAGGATTTTAAAGTTTGATTTTCTATAAATTGCCTTAATAATTAATTAAATAGATTAATCTAGCGTTTTTAATGGAAGACCCGAAATCAAGAGATCAAATCAATTCTGCTTTGCAAGATGCTCAGATGAGTCAACAAATAAGGAATCAAGCACAGTTTGAGACTACAAAACTTATAGGTAATCTACTTACAACTCTAGGTTACTTGATTGGTGTCATCGCTCCTTTCTTATTGATGCTAGTTAAAGGTTCGATCTCTCCATTAATTCTTATACTTGTTCCAGTACTTGGCACAATCATTCCGACTATCTGGTTTAATTCATCAGGAAACATATTTTTAAAAGTTATAAGTATTGTTTTGGTATTAATAACTAATTTGGTTATGAGCGCTGGCTTAGGGTCAGGACCATTTTTCTACTGGATAATTCCAATTTCTTTATTTATTGGGTTTTGGATTACTCAACGAAAAATTCCAAAGATGGAAAAAGAAATTAATTAGGATCAATTTTTATCTCATTAAATGGGATTATATTAATTCAAGTAACTTAAGTTTTAGAGACATGAGGTTGCAAAGTTATGCAAGGTATTGCAAATCCTCGCTCAAAGCTCGCTCAGTCTCATCTTTCTAAGTGTTGGCAATAAAAAAGAGAGTCCGGGAAACTCTCTAGTATGACTTGGATTTGATTGAGTCGGGGCGACAGGATTCGAACCTGCGACCTAGTGCTCCCAAAGCACCCGCGCTACCAAGCTGCGCCACGCCCCGATTATTAGATCTTAATTCATAACAGTCATCTATAAAAGAGCAAATTACTAAATATTTTATAAAAGAAAT
>CACGGY010000071.1 GCA_902572675.1 uncultured Prochlorococcus sp.
TTAGCCCAGTTGATATTTCCCAAGAGAGTATTTATTTCGCCATTGTGACCTAAAAATCTCATGGGCTGAGCTAGTGGCCATTTTGGAAGTGTATTGGTACTAAATCTCCTATGGTAAACAGAAAATGAAACCTTAAAATTATCTTCTTTGAGATCTTGATAAAACTCAGATAATATTTCAGAACGAACCATACCCTTATAAACAACTGTTTGAGAACTTAGTGAGGCAAAATAAAATTCACAATCCCCAACATGGCTTTTTAAAGCTTCTCTTATTTTTTTTTCAATTCTTTTCCTTAATTGGAATAAAATCTTTTCAATATCTTGATTATCTTTTTTTGGAATATATAAAATCCACTGACTTATGAATGGGGCATTTGCTTTTGCTAAGGGACCTAGGATTTCATGATTAACAGGTACCGATCTCCAGAATGTTTTGTTGATTCTTAATTTTTCTGCTTCCCTCTCACATATTGATTTACATTCTTCAATCTTCTCTTTTTTATTAGGCATAAAAACCATGCCTAAACCTCTATCAAAATCTTGTTCATTTTTTTGATTAATTTTTTCATCTAAATATTGCCATGGAATTGAACATAAAATGCCAGCTCCATCTCCGGAGTCACTATCTCCTCCACAACCTCCTCTATGTTCCATGCAGTTAAGGCCTTTCAAGGATTGTTTGAGTATCCAGTTGCTTTCTTCCCCATTTACATTTGCTATGAATCCAACACCACATGCATCTTTCTCGCCAATTATTCCAATTGGGGAATAACTATCTTGATATGGCTTAACTAATCTTTTGTTACTCACTGCCATTGATTATTTAATTCTAATTAGTTATTTATTTAATCTTATTATAAAAATAAATATGAAAATAAATCTAAAGATAATTAATATTTACCAAAGTATTTTAATTTCACTAAATTTTAAAAAAAATATAAAAAAAAACTTTTAGTTGGTACACGCGAAAGGTTATGATATTAGAAGTTTATTTTTATCTAGACATAATAGATGCCAACCATCTCGCAATTAATAGGTTCAGAAAGAAAACGTCTGACTAAAAAAACAAAATCCCCTGCATTAAAAGCATGCCCTGAGAGGAGAGGGGTATGTACAAGAGTTTATACTTCAACACCTAAAAAACCTAATTCAGCTCTAAGAAAAGTTGCAAGAGTAAGATTGACTTCTGGTTTCGAAGTAACGGCATACATACCAGGTATTGGTCATAATTTGCAAGAACACTCTGTAGTACTTCTTAGAGGTGGAAGAGTTAAGGATTTGCCTGGAGTTAGATATCATATAATAAGAGGAACTTTAGATACAGCTGGAGTCAAGGATAGACGTCAATCCAGATCTAAATATGGAGCAAAAGCTCCAAAAGATTAATTTGTAAACAGCACTTTTTTAAAACATGTCAAGACGTAACGCCGCAGTAAAAAGACCAGTTCTCCCAGACCCTCAATTTAATAGTCGTCTAGCTTCAATGATGATTTCTAGATTGATGAAACATGGAAAAAAATCAACAGCTCAAAGAATATTGTCTGATGCTTTTTCATTGATAACCGAGAGAACAGGTGGTAATGCAGTCGAATTATTTGAGACAGCTGTAAAAAATGCAACTCCTTTAGTCGAGGTAAGAGCGAGAAGAGTTGGTGGTGCTACATATCAAGTACCCATGGAAGTAAGACAAGAGAGAGGTACAGCTATGGCATTAAGATGGCTTGTTACATTCTCACGTGCAAGAAACGGTAAAAGTATGTCTCAAAAACTCGCGGGTGAATTGATGGATGCAGCAAATGAAACTGGTAGTGCAGTTAAAAAAAGGGAAGATACCCATAAAATGGCTGAAGCAAATAAAGCTTTTGCGCATTACAGGTATTAATTTCGTCAAAAAGGTACTTAAGTAGTTTATTATTATAAAAGTTTACTATTAGTGTGAACTATACTTTTTAAAAATTATTTTATTTGGAGCTTTAAAATTGGCACGCGACTTTCCCCTAGAACGAGTAAGAAATATAGGTATAGCCGCTCATATTGATGCAGGGAAGACAACAACGACTGAAAGAATATTGTTTTATTCAGGTGTAGTTCACAAGATTGGAGAAGTTCATGACGGTGCTGCTGTAACAGATTGGATGGATCAAGAAAGAGAAAGAGGAATAACTATAACTGCTGCTGCAATATCTACTAGTTGGCAAGATCACAGAATTAACATCATAGACACCCCAGGTCACGTTGATTTTACTATTGAAGTGGAAAGATCAATGCGCGTCTTAGATGGAGTAATAGCTGTATTTTGCGCAGTAGGTGGAGTTCAACCTCAATCTGAAACTGTTTGGAGACAGGCAGATAGATACTCTGTTCCAAGGATGGTTTTTGTTAATAAAATGGACAGAACTGGTGCAGATTTTTTAAAGGTTAATAAACAAATTAAAGACCGGCTGAAGGCAAATGCGCTTCCCATTCAGTTACCTATTGGAGCTGAAGGTGATCTCACAGGAATTATTGATTTAGTTGCTAACAAAGCGTACCTTTATAAAAATGATTTAGGTACCGATATTGAAGAGGCACCTGTTCCATCTGAAATGGAAGAGGAAGCTGCTGAATGGAGAAATAAGTTGATGGAGAGTGTTGCAGAAAATGATGAAGAATTAATAGACTTATTTCTGGAAACAGGAGAATTATCTGAAGAACAACTTAAAAAAGGCATAAGGGAAGGTGTTTTAAAACATGGATTGGTTCCTGTTTTGTGTGGTTCAGCCTTTAAGAATAAAGGTGTCCAACTTGTTTTAGACGCTGTTGTTGATTACCTTCCAGCTCCAGTTGATGTTAAACCAATACAAGGTATCTTACCAAGTGGTAAAGAAGATGTTAGACCTTCAGACGATAATGCTCCTTTCAGCGCTTTAGCTTTCAAAGTGATGTCAGATCCTTATGGGAAATTAACTTTTGTAAGGATGTATTCAGGTGTTCTTTCGAAAGGAAGTTATGTTATGAACTCAACTAAAGACGCTAAAGAAAGAATTTCTAGATTGGTAAT
>CACGGY010000072.1 GCA_902572675.1 uncultured Prochlorococcus sp.
TTAAGTAATAAGCTTTTAGCAATTTTTTATTAAAAAATTTCTAGTCAATTTTTTTTAATTAGCGTAATATAAGTTTAAATGATTACAGTTAATGTCAAAAGATCCTGGAAGAATATTGATCTTTGATACCACTCTTCGAGATGGAGAGCAATCTCCTGGTGCCAGCTTAAATCTTGAGGAAAAGCTTGCTATCGCGCATCAATTAGCAAGATTAGGAGTAGATGTTATTGAAGCTGGGTTCCCTTTTGCTAGCCCCGGAGATTTTAAAGCTGTTAATAAAATTGCTTATGCTGTAGGTAAAGAAAATGGTCCAATAATATGTGGTTTAGCTAGAGCGTCCAAGGGTGATATAAAGGCTTGTTATGAAGCTGTAAGTCCAGCCCCTAAGAAAAGAATACATACTTTTATTGCAACAAGTGATATTCACCTAAAACATAAACTTAAAAAATCCAGAAAAGATGTTCTTCAAATAGTTCCAGAAATGGTTAACTATGCAAAAACATTGGTAGATGATATTGAGTTTTCTTGTGAAGATGCCTCGAGGAGTGATCCAGAATTTTTATATGAAGTAATTCAACTAGCAATTTCTGCAGGAGCAACAACAATAAATATTCCTGATACAGTTGGATTTACTACTCCTAGTGAATTTGGTAAATTAATTTCCGATATAAATAAAAATGTTCCAAATATTGATGAAGCAGTAATTTCTGTTCATGGTCATAATGATTTAGGCTTAGCGGTTGCCAATTTTCTAGAGGCAGTAAAAAATGGAGCAAGACAATTAGAGTGTACGATTAATGGAATTGGGGAAAGAGCTGGAAATGCCTCTCTAGAAGAATTAGTAATGGCTCTGCATGTGAGGAAAAGTTTTTTTAATAGTTTTTTCAAAAGAAGTCCAGATTCACCAACTCCCCTTACAGCTATAAGAACAGAAGAGATAACAAAAACTTCTAGGCTGGTTTCCAACCTAACTGGAATGACTGTTCAACCAAACAAAGCAATTGTAGGAGCTAATGCTTTTGCCCATGAGTCAGGTATTCATCAAGATGGGGTTTTAAAAAATAGACTAACCTACGAAATTATCGATGCAAAAACTGTTGGTTTAAGTGACAATAAAATTTCTTTGGGGAAACTTAGTGGCAGAAGTGCAGTGAGAGCGAGATTAGAAGAGATGGGATATGACTTGAGCAGGGAAGACTTAAATGATGCTTTTGCTCGTTTTAAGGATTTAGCTGATAGGAAAAGAGAAATTACTGATAGAGACTTAGAAGCAATTGTTAGTGAACAAGTACAGCTTCCAGAAGCTAAATTTCAATTAAGTCTTGTACAAGTAAGTTGCGGTAATGCATCAAAACCTACCGCCACTATTACTCTTTTAAACACGGAAGATAATACTGAGGATACTTCTGTATCAATAGGTACTGGACCAGTTGATGCTGTATGCGAGGCTCTAAATAAATTAGCTAATGTTCCTAATGAGTTAATTGAATTTTCTGTAAAGTCTGTTACAGAGGGTATTGATGCTCTGGGCGAAGTAACAATAAGAATAAGGAGTGATAATAAGATATATTCTGGTCATTCTGCTGATACGGATGTTGTAGTTGCAGCCGCGAATGCTTACGTTAATGCTTTAAATAGACTTGTATTTTCTGAGAAAAAAAATTCACTTCACCCACAATTTGATAATTTAGAAAGTTCAGAAAAAACGTTTTCAACTAATCCTCCAAATTAAATTATTCTTAGGATTATTAAGTAGAATCAAAAATAGTCTCTTAATACTGTAAATTTATCTAATAGTTAAAGCAATAAATAATGAGAGAAAGGTTACTAGGATATTGGGTACTCTCGTGGGTTGGGTTAATAAGCAATATACTCGCGCTTCCAATAATCGCATTAATAATAAGTTTAGGTCCTCCGCTAAAAGTTGCGAACATAACTCTCGCCATAAGCCTTGGTTGGCCTGCTGCAATCGTTGGAATAGTTTCTTCAGCTGCTCTTTTAGCAGAAAGAAAATGGGGAGTAACTTTAACTTTAGTATCTATATCAATGGTTATTTCTGGCATGGGTCCTTATTCAGTAGTAAGGCTCATCACTCTTAGAGACATGTTTGGAATTGGTGGGTTTACCTTTTTAACAACAATATTAAGTACTTTAGCTCTTATATATTGGTGTAATCCAAAGCATCGAAGAAGTATTAGGCTATAAATTTAAGATCAAGAAAAAGTATTATTCTTGTTAGTTGGATACTGAATTCTTCTATGTCTGATTCTTTTCCATACATTCAAGAATGCCCTTTTTATTAAAAAAATTTCTCCCTTAGATAAATTACTTTCTTCTAATTGGCCATCTTTTTGACGTGCGTAGATGATTTTAGATATTGTTTCCAAAGCTTCTTTATCAGATGCATTTATATTCATTGCTCTTAACGCTGCCTCACATCCATCAGCAAGCATTAAAATTGCTGTTTCTTTTGACTGAGGAATAGGACCTTTGTATCTAAAATCTTTTTCATTAATTTTGATATTTTTTTCTCTGGCCTTATGAAAAAAATACCCCATTTTAAGTGTGCCCTGATGTTCTGGAATAAAATTTGCTATTGGTTTAGGTAATCTATTTTTCCTTGCAAACTTTAATCCTTCATCTACATGCGCCTGTAATACTTGGGCACTTCTAATAGGATCACATTGTTACGGTCATTGGTCCAACACCTCCTGGAACTGGTGTGTAAGCAAATGCTTTAGGAATGACATCTTCTAATAATACATCGCCACATAATCTCGTTTTATTTTTTTTCAAAACTATTTAATCTATGTATTCCAACATCAATAATCACTGCACCCTCTTTTACAAAACTAGAGTCTACAAGATTTGGTTTCCCTGCAGCAGCAATTAGTATGTCAGCCTCCTTACAGATTTTATTTAAATTCAATGTTTTTGAATGAGTCATTGTTAC
>CACGGY010000073.1 GCA_902572675.1 uncultured Prochlorococcus sp.
CCTTATGTTAGAAAAAATGAAAAAAACTCTTTAGAAGAGGATTGGTTATTTCAGGCGATATTGGAATGTTATATACCTCTACTTCAAATAATAGAGTCTTCTAAAAATGAAAATCCTTCAAATACAAAACTTACTATTAGTTTGTCTCCAACATTATTATCACTTCTAGATAATAATCAAATTCAAGAAACTTTCCCAAGCTGGATTAAAACAAGGAAAGAATTTTTAAACGAACTGCCGCCAGAAGAAAAAAATGCTGCAGCATTTTTAATTAACAATCTCGAAGACAAATACTTATACTGGCAAAAATGTTCTGGAAATTTAATTGAGAAATTCAGAATTCTAAATAACTCTGGAAATTTGGATATTCTTACTTGTGCTGCTACACATGGATATTTGCCAATCCTAAGGGAGAATCCTGAAACAGTTAAAGGACAAATTAATACAGCAATTAGGAGCCATAAAAATATTTTTGGCACAAAGCCTTTAGGTATATGGTTGCCAGAATGTGCATATTATGAAAATTTAGATCAAATACTATTTGATTCTGGAATTAGATATGCAATCTTAGACGGTCATGGAATTCTAAATTCCACACCAAGACCCAGGTATGGCGTATATGCTCCAATCTGCTCAAAAAAAGGAGTCGCATTCTTTGGAAGAGATAGTGAGTCAACCTTGCCTGTTTGGTCTGCTAAAGATGGATTCCCGGGTGACAAAGTTTATAGAGAATTTCATAAAGATTTGGGGTGGGAATTACCTATCTCTAAACTCCAAAATAAAGGTATTTCAACTAAAAGACCTTTGGGTTTAAAGTTTCATAAAATTACAGATGAAAACGTTCCATTAGGGAAAAAGGAGTTTTACTTAGAAAATGAAGCCCAAAGGAAGGTCGCAGAAGATGCTGACGCTTATCTTAAAGAAAGATTCAACCAATTAGAAAAATTAGCTTTATCCTCTTCTTTTAAACCCTTGTTGGTAGCTCCATTTGATGCAGAGTTATTTGGTCATTGGTGGTATGAAGGACCTTTTTTTATCAAAAATATTTTAAAGAAATCTAGTAAATATTCTATTAAGCTTACTAATTTAAAAGAATTCTTACTTCAAAAGCCAAATCTTCAGATTTGCGATCCATCGCCATCAAGCTGGGGGCAAGGTGGTTACCATAACTACTGGATTAATGATGCAAATGCATGGATCGTTCCAGAAATTACGAAAGCAGGCTCAACTTTTGTTGATTTATGCTCGAAAGAAATTAATAATGACTTATCATCAAGACTTTTTAAGCAAGCAGCGAGAGAATTACTTCTTTCTGAGTCGTCTGATTGGAGTTTTATCCTAAGAGCTGGAACAACAACTGAGCTTGCAAAAGAGAGAATAGAAAGACATTTGTTCAGGTTTTGGAAATTAGTTGATATGATTAAAAATCACTCAAAAATTAATTTAAAATTTATTGAAGATATTGAGGAAGAAGACAAAGTTTTCCCAGATATCAATATTGATGATTGGCGGAAATAAAATGCTAATTTAACTTAAGCATTCCAAGCTTTACTTTTAAAGGTGAATTTATAAACATCTTACTCATTACGTAAATTAGTTTTGGAAGTGGAAGTGTATTAGTAAGAAAACCTACCCATTCATTGGTCGATAATCTAAAGAAATTTGAGAAAAAGCTTCTTAATCTACTTTCGTCAAAACTCATCAATCTTCTTAAACCATATTGGTAAAGTTTATGCCTTTGTATTAACTCGTAAGGCCATAGGATCTCCCAACCTTTTGTTGCTAGTTCAAGAGAACTAAGATTAGGTTCTTTTAAAAAGATTGCTAATTTTTTTGCAAGGAGTGGAGCTCTTCTTAATAAAGATCCGATCATGTATCCTGATGCAGGATGCACCATACTTGCAGACCCTCCAAAACCAAGTACAAATTGTTTTTTAAATGGGAGGGGTAAATTCATTGGGAAAAGGCAATTCTCTTCATGAAAAATTTCATCTACCTGAATACCCTTGCTATTCAATCTTTTAAAAAGTCTTTTTTTTAGATTTTCTTGGGATAAGGCAGGATAACTAGCTAATGATGTTTCTTCAACAAAAAAAGTTTCATTTCCAAGATCCATTGCATAAAGAAAGGAAGGAGATGATAACTTTTCTTCATTGTTCAAATGATTTGGACGAAAATCCATTAAGACAAACTGATTCTTATTAACTGGTGGTGATGAAAATTTACCTACAATCCCATACGCAGCTTGTTGAGCGATTTCATTTTGGACTGGTCTTTTTATGAAATTACTTTTATGACCACTTGCGTCAATGACTAACCTCGCTTTTATTCTTCGACCTGAAAAACAAATCACCTCAGATAGTTTATTTTTCTCTTTAATATCCTTTGCTGTTTCATTCAACCATTCAATCCCATTACACTTTTTTAAAAGTGCATTTTGAAAAGCTTCTTGATTTATTAAACCATAATCGTAATTATGTTTTGTAGGATTATCTCCCTTTTTATTTTCGCCATTTCCAAAATAACTAACTGTTTTGCACCACCGATGAGATAACAAAGACTCTAATCCTAATTCCTCTAATTCAGAAGCCCAAATACCATATGTATTCTCCCATTTTTCATTTGGAGATTTAGTTGATATACCTTTAATATTTAGATCTTGCTTGGCTAATTCAGAAGCCAAGCATAGTGCTGCAGGCCCGGAACCTAAAATTAGAATATCAAGTATTTCCATATTATCTAACAAGCTATTATTTTTAATTTTCCTTGACTTCGTTGAGTTGGTCTGTTTCTTCTGTTTGTTCATGAGGAACTAATACAACTTCTGATAAATGATCACCCTCATCTAATCTTTGTAATTTTACTCCAGTAGCGGCTCTAGATTGTTGGGATATTTTATCTGCGTTTGTTCTCACTATCACGCCTTTTTCGGTCACAAA
>CACGGY010000074.1 GCA_902572675.1 uncultured Prochlorococcus sp.
CAAGATTGAATTAGAAACAAAAATTTTGAAGGATTATCCTGAATGGCAATTTCTTTCCTCAGAGGAATTAAAAAGGAAAACAATACAGATTTATTTTGATTTAAAAATCGCTAAAAGATTTTGTAACAAGGAACAAAAGGTTATTAAAGTGCCTAATACAAATGTTTTTAAAATTGCAGCTAAAATTTTACTTTCTAGAGGAATTTCAAGAATAGTTAGTCCAGAAAATTTGATTTCACTTTGATATTTCATTAATCTTTACGCAAAAGATTTGACGTTAAAACACTACCAGTTAAGGACCCTATAATAAAACTTGAGCCAAGTATGAAGCTTATTGGAAAATCTATGGTTTCATTAAAAAACAAATTAACTTTACTTTTGTTTGAACTATTTTGAATACCAACCATTAAAAAAAACAAATAAACTAAAGTTAAAAATGCTTGTAAATACTAAGTTCTTCATTTGAGTAGAAATTTTAATAAACAAATTATAGTTCTCCATATAAACTATAAATTATGCTTTTTTTAATTTCTTTCTTTTTTGCTAGGTATTTTGAGGCTGCGGGTAAACTTAAACCGGCACTGATTAATTCAAGTAATTCTTTTTTTAAATCTAAATAATTCAATTCCTTTTTTGTCTTTTCTATTCCTTTTACAACTAAAGTTATTTCCCCTTTTACATCTTGGTCTTCAAAAAAGTTGATTACCATATTCAAATTATTTCCAACATTCTCCTCATGTATTTTTGTTAATTCCCTATAAACTTGAATTTCTGTATCTCCTCCGCAATATTCTCTCAATTCCACCAAAAGTTTTTTCAGTCTATTAGGGGACTCATAAATAATTATAGTCTTCTCGGATTTGCTAATTTCTAATAAAACTTTGTGTCTTTCTGTTTTCTTTTTTGGTAAGAAACCCATAAATATAAATGATGAGGAAGGTAGGCCGCTTGATACTAATGCTGTAATAGCGGCGCATGGCCCTGGTATGCAAATTACTTCTAATTCATTTAATTTCACTGTTTTAATAAGATCTTCACCAGGGTCACAAATACCTGGCATTCCTGCATCGCTTACAAGAGCGACCGATTCTTTATTCTTAAGGATCTGAAGTATTTTAGGAATTCTACTCTTTGCATTATGCATATTAAAACTTAGAAGAGTATTATTAATTTCGTATTTATTTAATAACTTGAGGGTTTGTCTAGTATCTTCACAAGCAATTAAGGAAACATTCTTTAAGATGTTAATAGCCCTAATTGATAAATCGTTTAAATTGCCAATGGGAGTTCCTACGATATACAAAATGCTATTTTCAGGTTCTTTGCTTCTATGAGATAATGAGGAATTGGTATTCATATAGTGGTTAAATTACCTCTTGGTGTTGATAAAGATAATCTAATAGAGGATCTTATAAATTTCAGCTGGGAAGCTTCGGAAATATTACTCTATTACTCTAGAATACTCGGGGGATCTGATTATAAAAATGATTTAATAAAACTAAAGGATAATAAAGATCCTGTAACTTTAGCTGACATAAAAGTGAATGAACTAATAATACAAAGAATTAATAATGCTTATAAAAACTGTGAATGGGGTATTTTGAGCGAAGAAAGTTCAATTCAAAATATGTCCATTTCTAACATAAGAAAACAATGGTTATGGATTCTTGATCCTTTAGATGGAACGAAAGACTTTATTCAAGGTACGGGTAACTATGCCATGCATTTAGCTTTAAATTATAATCAAAAACCTTATTTAGGTGTAGTCCTAATCCCAGAAAAAAATGAATTATGGATCTCAAATGGAGAAAAAGTTTGGTGTGAAAGGGCTGATGGATCTCAAAAGATTATTATGAAACCCGTTAGAAAGGAAATTAAAGATATGACCATTGTGACAAGTAAAAACCATAGTAACTCAAATCTTGAAAACTTAATTAAAAAGATTAAATTCAAAAATGTGAAGATTATGGGCAGTATTGGATGCAAAATAGCCTCTTTAATCAGGGGAGAAAGTGATATTTATATATCAATAAGTTTGCCGGGCCAAAGTTGTCCAAAAGATTGGGATTTCGCTGCTCCAGAAGCGATTTTAAGATCTTTTGGAGGGACAATAACAAATTTGGACAATGAAGAACTTTCTTACGGCAAGGTAAATTATGAACAAAGAGGAATAATAATTGCTTCAAATGATAAAAAAACACATGAAAGCAAATGTAAAGAGATTAAAGAAATTATTAAAGAATTTAATTTATTTCCTATTGATAGTTAATTAAGAGGAGCTACAGGCGTGGGTGTTGGTTCTGGATATGACATCCCACCATTATTTTGAGCAACGCCTCTTAATGTGAGATTGATTCTACCTCTGCTATCAATTTCTCGAACCCTAACAGTAACCTCATCTCCCTGCCTTACAACATCTTCTACTCTTTCAACTCTTGCTTCTGATAATTGTGAAATGTGAACCATCCCCTCCTTACCAGGAAGTATTTCAACGAAGGCACCTATAGGAATGATCCTCGTTACCACGCCAGAGAAAATTTCCCCCTCATGAACTTTCCTTGTAAGACCCTCTATTATCTTCTGAGCTTCTTCAGCAGCAGCCCCGTCATGAGAAGCAATAGTAACGATTCCGCCATCCTCGATATCTATTTTTGTATTTGTCCTTTCTGTAATGCCTTTGATGGTTCTACCACCAGGCCCAATTACAGTTCCTATAAGTTCTGGATCGATTCTAAAACTTAAGAGCCTTGGGGCATGAGGTGATAAAGACTCTTGAGGCTTATCAATTGCTTCCTGCATCTTTTCAAG
>CACGGY010000075.1 GCA_902572675.1 uncultured Prochlorococcus sp.
GTAGCAATAGTTAAGTTAGAAACTATAATTTCCCCTTTTGCTTTTCCAGCTCGTAGAGGAATTCCTCTTATGTCCTCAACATATCCCTCAAAAAGTAAATTTCTTAATCTATCAAGACTCCACTCTGGCTCTTTGAAAAGGCTTGTAACCATAGGCCCATGAATAGAACCAATAAATCCTTGAGAATATTTAGATAGCAATAAAGAACATGTATCTGAGAATCCCAGCATTAAACCATGCTGCCAAGAAGGTTCTTTTTCTAATAGTCTTGCTGAACCCCAGCCTCCTTTTGCAAAAATGATTAGTTTACTATTTTGTGCTTTTTCCAGTTCTTCAAATCTAGTTAGATCATCACCGGCAAAATAACCAAATTTTTTTGATAGAGAATTATTTTCATTAATTTCCAAGCCCCAGTTTTTTAAGATTTCTATGCCTTTTTGAAAATTTTCGTTTTCATCAATAAATGAGCCTGGCGCTAAAATATCAATTAGATCCCCTTTTTTTAATCTAAAAACCATATTTAGAATTTATGAGGCAATAATCATTCCCAATAAAAGGAAACCTCCATAAATGGATTGATTTTTGAAGTGATTCCCAATATTTTTTATTGATTGCTTTTCCTCAGGAAATACTTTAAGTATATCTCTCTGCATTAAGATTGACGTTGTAAGCCAAATTGGCCAAAAAATAAAATCCATTTGATTAATAAATACGCATAATGCGAGAAAACAAGAAGTTAAAAAATAACAAATTTGAATAGTTATTCTTGTATTGTTCTGGAGATTAACAGCGGAACTATTTATTCCAATTTTGATATCATATTTTTTATCTGCTAAAGCATAAATCGTGTCAAAGCCAAAAGTCCAAAAAATGGTAGCTAGCCAGCAAAATAATAAAACAATACTATTTAAATTTCCTTCATTTGCAGCCCAGGGAATTAAGACAGCAAAGCCCCAGCATATGGATAAGATTAATTGAGGATATTTAAACCATCTTTTGGCAGAAGGATAAATTAAGATAATAGGTAAAGCTAAAAAAGCAAGTGAAATGGAAAGGGTTCTTCCAGGCTGAGGTATTGACAAAGTTAAAAAGAAGCTACATAAAATTAAAAAGAAAAGAATTGAATAAGCTGTTTTAAGACTGATTTTATTTGAAGCTAGAGGTCTATTTTTTGTCCTAACAACTCTTTGATCAATTTTTTTGTCCCAAATATCATTAACCACGCAGCCTAATCCACTTACTAGTAGTCCTCCCAGTATTATCCTTAGCAACATTAAAAATGTTGGATTAGCATCTGGGGTTAAATATAAACTCCATCCAGCAGGAATAAGTAAGATCATTCTTCCAGTTGGCTTATTCCACCTTAATAATTCAAAAAAAGTACTTAATTTAATTTGTCGATTTTTATTTTGCATATGAACTATTGTATATTTCATAACTTTAAATAATCTTACAAGGATTAAATGATTTCTATTATTTAATAATCAATCTTGGGTATATTTATTAATGGATTAAAGATATCTGCATCTTTTAAAAATAAATGATACATAAACAAGATTTAAGATATTTTCAAGAAAAGCAAATTTTAGTAGCTTCTATAGATATTGGAACTAACTCTACACATCTACTAGTTGCAGAAATTAATCTAGAATTAAAATCATTTTCAATAAAATTTACTGATAAATCAACCACTCGTCTTGGAGAAAGAGATGAGGAGGGTAATCTTAGTGAAGAATCAATCCAAAGAGCATTAGTTACTCTTAAGCGATTTAAGGAATATTGTAAAAGTAATGGAGTAAAACAAATAGTAACAGCAGCAACAAGTGCAGTTAGGGAAGCTCCAAATGGTCAAGATTTTATTAGAAGAGTTCTTGATGAAACTGATATTCAAATAGAAATGATAAGTGGTTCTGAGGAAGCCAGATTAATTTACCTTGGTGTTCTTTCTGGCATGGCTTTTGAAGATCAGTCTTTTGTAATCATAGATATTGGAGGGGGATCTACAGAATTAATACTTGCTGATAAAAAAGATGCTATAGCTCTTACCAGTTCGAGAATTGGTGCGGTAAGACTTAAAAATGATTTTTTTAATAAAGAGTCTATAAATTCAGAAAGATCGAGTTTTCTAACAACTTTTATTAAAGGATCTTTAGAACCAGCTGTTCGAAAAATAAAGAGTAGATCTAAGGGAGATAAGACTTTATCTATGATTGCAACTAGTGGCACTGCAACCTCATTAGGAAATTTGATTTCAGATGGTTTGGGAGAATCTAAACAAAAGTTGCATGGTTATAAATTTAAAAGGGAAAATTTACAAAATATATTGGAAAAATTAATTAAATTGCCAGTTTCGGAAATCAAGAAAATACCTTCATTAAGTGAGAGAAGAGCAGAAATAATTGTTCCAGGAGCATTTATATTAAACACCGCAATGGAGATGTTGAACTTTAATGAATTAACTATAAGTGAGAGGGCGCTTAGGGAGGGTTTAGTTGTTGATTGGATGCTTCGTAAAGGGATAATAAAAAACGAGTTAAATATTCAAAGCAATATTAGAAAAACAACCATAGTTCATCAGGCCAGAAAGTTTGGCGTAGATAGTAAAAGAGCTGAGAAAGTTATCGAGATTGCCTTTCAAATCTACGATCAGACAAAAAATATCTTTCATAGCGATAATGACCTTAAAGCCAAAGAACTTCTTTGGGCAGCTTCTAATCTTTATAATTGTGGAAAATACGTGAATGTTGGTTCCTATCAC
>CACGGY010000076.1 GCA_902572675.1 uncultured Prochlorococcus sp.
GGAGGTTCTATAAAATCCATAACAGTCAAAGGAGGTAATTTAAGTATTAGCAACGTAAGGATTAAACCAGGAGGTGATATCTTCCAAGTAGCTCAAGATGCAGGAGCTGGTGGTTTAGCCTTTATAAGGGTCAAAGGAGATGAGCTTGAGACTATTGGGGCAATTAAAAATAATCTAAATGAAGAGCATATAGCTGATATTTTAAGAATCACCGAAGCGCAAGATGGAGACTTAATCCTCTTGGGTGCTGGAGATAAACAAATTGTCAACCAATCATTAGATAGAGTGAGGCAATACATTGCAAAAGACTTAAATCTCATAGATAAAAGTAAATGGAATTTCTTATGGGTAACTGATTTCCCGATGTTTGAGAGAAATGAAGAGGAAAATAGATATGAAGCTTTACATCATCCTTTTTGTTCTCCAAAAAATATAAAATCTAAAGATCCTGAAAACTTGCAAAAAGAAATCGAGGACTCTATAGCAAATGCTTATGACTTAGTTCTTAATGGATTGGAATTAGGAGGTGGCTCTTTACGTATTCATGAAGCAAACTTGCAAAGAGAGGTTTTGAAAACGGTAGGACTTACTGATAAAGAGATTAATGAAAAATTTGGATTTTTAATAGAAGCCCTAGAAATGGGTGCTCCTCCTCATGGTGGAATAGCGTTTGGACTAGATCGTATTACCATGCTGATCATAGGTGCAGATTCAATCAGAGAAACAATAGCGTTTCCAAAAAATCAACAAGCAAAATGTCTCCTCACAAATGCGCCTTCAAATGTCTCAGAATCACAATTAAAAGAATTAGATATTGAAATAACAATTGATGAATAAGAATATATATGGATGTTCTAAAAGTTTTTTGTTTAAATAAAATATAAGGAGGCAGTGCTTAATTAAAAATATTTAATGTCAAAATTTGTTTTTGTCACCGGAGGAGTAGTTTCTAGCATTGGCAAAGGAATTGTAGCTGCAAGCTTAGGTAGATTATTAAAGTCTAGAGGATATAGTGTTTCAATATTAAAACTAGATCCATATCTAAATGTTGATCCAGGCACAATGAGCCCTTTCCAGCATGGAGAAGTATTTGTAACCGAAGATGGGGCTGAAACCGATCTAGATTTAGGTCACTACGAAAGATTTACTGATACTGCAATGACTAGGTTGAATAGTGTAACAACGGGATCTATTTATCAAGCAGTTATTAATAAAGAAAGAAGAGGTAATTATAACGGTGGAACTGTGCAAGTAATACCTCACATAACAGGAGAAATTAGAGAAAGGATTCATAGAGTAGCCGCTAATAGCAATGCTGATATTATTATTACTGAAATTGGTGGAACAGTTGGTGATATTGAATCTCTACCTTTTTTAGAGGCAATTAGAGAATTCAAAAATGATGTCAATAGGAACGATGTTGCATACATACACGTAACATTACTTCCTTACATCAAAACCTCTGGCGAAATAAAAACTAAACCAACACAACATTCAGTAAAAGAATTAAGATCAATTGGAATTCAGCCAGATTTACTTGTATGCCGAAGTGATAAATCTATCAATGAAGCTCTTAAAAAAAAGCTTAGTGGTTTTTGCGGTGTCAGTATCAACTCTGTAATTGAAGCTTTAGACGCAGACAGTATTTATTCTGTACCTCTTTCTTTAAAAAAAGAGGGCTTATGCAAAGAAACCCTGAAGTATTTAGACCTTGAAGATAAAAAATGTGATTTGAAAAATTGGGAGCAACTAATACACAACCTAAGAAATCCTGGAGATCCAATAAAAGTTGGCCTTGTAGGCAAATATATTGAACTTGGAGATGCATATTTATCCGTCGTTGAAGCTTTAAGACATGCATGCATTGAACAAAAGGCTTTATTAGATTTACATTGGGTAAGTGCTGAAATGATAGAAAAAAATTCAGCAGAAACTTACTTAAACGAAGTTGATGCAATTGTCGTACCCGGGGGATTTGGCAATAGAGGAGTCAATGGAAAAATTTCGGCTATAAAATTCGCAAGAGAAAATAAAATTCCCTTTTTAGGTTTGTGCCTTGGTATGCAATGTGCAGTTATAGAATGGGCAAGGAATGTAGCTAATCTTCCAGATGCATCTAGTTCTGAACTAGACCCAAACACTCCAAATCCAGTGATACATTTATTACCAGAACAGGAAGATGTAGTTGATTTAGGTGGGACAATGAGACTTGGAGTTTATCCATGTAGGTTGACAAAAAATACAACTGGAAAAAATTTATATGATGAGGATGTCATTTATGAGAGACATCGACATAGATACGAATTTAATAATTACTACAAACAAAGTTTTTTAGATTCTGGGTACAAAATTAGTGGTACATCACCAGATGGCAGATTAGTTGAGTTAATTGAGTTAGAAAATCATCCCTACTTCTTAGCATGTCAATATCATCCTGAGTTTTTATCACGACCTGGCAAACCTCATCCTTTATTTAAAGGATTAATAAAAGCCTCTCAAGATAAGTTAACTCAATCAAATTAATATTCTTTATTTTTTTGAATGAAAATGACAAATTTTTTACCCTTAGTCGAACAATTTCATTCATTACAAGGTGAAGGTTATCACGCTGGAAAAAGTGCTTTTTTTGTAAGATT
>CACGGY010000077.1 GCA_902572675.1 uncultured Prochlorococcus sp.
AGAATATTAAAGCATTTTATGAGTATTCTGCGAGCCTACAAGAAGCCTGGGATGGGCCAGCTCTGCTTGTATTCGCAGATGGAAATTTTGTAGGAGCAACTCTTGATAGAAACGGTCTAAGACCAGCAAGATATTCAATCACAAATGATGGTTTTGTAATAATGGGTTCAGAAACAGGAGTAGTAGAAATTGAAGAGGAAAGAGTAATAGAGAAAGGTCGATTAGGACCTGGACAAATGTTGGCGGTTGATTTTCATCAGAATAGAATCCTCCGAAATTGGGAGGTAAAATCTGAAGCAGCTCAAAGGCATGATTATAAAAATCTCCTAAGTGAGAGAGCTATAAAAATTAAAAATAATGAATGGCTCAAAGACTGCAAACTAAAAGACCTTGAGTTAATACAACAACAAACTGCGTACGGTTTTTCAGCAGAAGATAATGATCTTATATTGGATTCAATGGCTTCATTAGCTAAAGAGCCAACCTATTGCATGGGAGACGATATTCCATTAGCAGTGCTTTCTTCAAAACCACACATTTTATATGACTATTTCAAGCAAAGATTTGCGCAAGTTACAAATCCTCCAATTGACCCTCTGAGAGAAAAACTTGTAATGAGTTTAGAGATGCATCTTGGAGAAAGATGTACACCATTTGAGATTAAAGATCCTAAACCTTTTGTACATTTAAAAAGTCCAATTCTCAATGAGGAAGAACTAATTTGCATTAAAAACTCAAAAATTAGATCTCAAACAATTTCAAGTTTGTTTGATATAGAGGAAGGTGCTCAAGGATTAGAAAACCAACTAAAAGCAATTTGCGAACAGAGTGAGCTCTTTATAAAAGAAGGTTGCTCTTTAATTATCATTTCTGACAAGGGAATTAATCCTAAAAAGACTTTTATTCCTCCTTTACTTGCTGTTGGGGCAGTTCATCATTATCTCTTAAAAAAAGAAATAAGGCTAAAAGCTTCTCTAATTATTGAAACTGGTCAATGTTGGAGCACTCATCACTTGGCTTGTTTGATTGGTTATGGCGCGAGTGCAGTTTGCCCTTGGTTGACCTTCGAAGCTGGAAGACACTGGTTAAAACATCCAAAAACACAAAAACTCATTGATAGCAAAAAAATAAACCCATTATCAATAATTGATGTACAAGAAAATATTAAAAAAGCTCTAGAAGATGGTCTAAGAAAAATTCTTTCGAAAATTGGTATCTCACTTTTATCTAGTTACCATGGCGCACAAATTTTTGAAGCTGTAGGCCTTGGATCTGACTTAATAAAAATTGCTTTTGATGGTACAACAAGCCGTATCGCTGGCATAACTTTAAAAGAATTAACTAATGAAACACTTTCGATACATACGAAAGCCTATCCAGAGATCGATTTAAAAAAATTAGAATTTTTAGGATTTGTACAATTTAGAAATAATGGAGAATATCACTCAAATAATCCTGAGATGTCCAAAGTTTTACATTCTGCTGTAAAACAAGGACCAGGATACAATCATTTTGAAACTTACAAAAAACTCATTAGTAATAGACCCACAACATCTCTAAGAGATTTACTAACAATTAATTCAAAAAGAAAAAGCATTCCATTAGAAGAAGTTGAAAGTGTTGAATCAATTTGCAAAAGGTTCTGTACAGGAGGAATGAGTTTGGGTGCTTTATCAAGAGAAGCACATGAAGTATTAGCAGTTGCGATGAATAGAATTGGCGGAAAAAGTAACAGTGGAGAGGGCGGAGAAGATCCAGCTCGTTTTAATATTTTAAATGATATCGATGAAAATACCCAATCTGCGACGTTGCCATTTATAAAAGGTCTAGAAAATGGAGACACCGCATGCTCAGCTATTAAACAAATAGCATCAGGTAGATTTGGAGTTACGCCTGAATATCTAAGAAGTGGGAAACAACTCGAAATTAAAATGGCTCAGGGTGCAAAACCTGGAGAGGGGGGACAATTGCCTGGTCCAAAAGTTGATTCTTACATCGCAAAACTAAGAAATAGTAAACCTGGAGTAGCTCTAATATCTCCTCCTCCACATCATGATATTTATTCAATTGAAGATTTAGCTCAACTTATCCATGACTTACACCAAGTTCATCCAAAAGCTAAAGTGAGCGTTAAACTTGTTTCTGAAATTGGTATAGGCACTATTGCTGCTGGAGTAAGCAAAGCTAATGCAGATGTAATTCAAATTTCAGGCCATGACGGAGGTACAGGTGCTTCACCCCTAAGTTCTATTAAACATGCTGGTTTACCATGGGAACTAGGTGTTGCTGAGGTTCATAAATCTCTATTAGAAAATAACTTACGAGAAAGAGTAATTTTAAG
>CACGGY010000078.1 GCA_902572675.1 uncultured Prochlorococcus sp.
ATGGAAGCTTATCCAGACTTTGCCTCTGCTAAATAATCTAATTTAAAATTGATTTTAGAAACCTGACTTATGTCAGGTTTCTTTTTTTTTGCGAAAAATTATTTAAAATGTTGTAACATCAAGGGATGGATACACAAGCCTTTAGAAGATCCCTTCATCATTCTGATAGATACAATAGAAGGGGTTTTGATTCTCCCACCAAAAGAGCGCAAGCTTTAGAGGAAGCTTACCAAAGTGATTTGATAAGTTCTATAAGAGATAATGGTTTTACTTATAATAGTGGCAGATTAAATATTAAGTTAGCTCAAGCTTTTGGTTTTTGTTGGGGAGTTGAAAGAGCAGTAGCAATGGCCTATGAGACTAGAAGACATTACCCCAATGAGAATATCTGGATAACAAATGAAATAATTCATAACCCTTCTGTTAATGATCACTTAAGACAAATGAATGTAAAATTCATTTCAGCTAAAAATGGAATCAAAGATTTTTCGTTGGTTTCTAACGGAGACGTAGTAATATTGCCTGCTTTCGGAGCTACTGTTCAAGAAATGAAACTCCTACATGAAAAAGGGTGTCATATTATAGATACAACCTGTCCTTGGGTTTCGAAGGTTTGGCATACTGTTGAGAAGCATAAAAAACATGTTTTCACATCTATAATTCATGGGAAATTTAAGCACGAAGAAACTCTCGCTACCAGTTCATTCGCAGGTAAATATTTGGTCGTACTTGATTTAGAAGAAGCGAACTATGTTTCTGAATATATTCTGGGGAGAGGTAATAGAAATGAGTTTATGAACAAATTTGCTAAAGCTTGCTCTAATGGATTTGATCCTGATAAAGATTTAGAAAGAGTTGGAGTTGCCAACCAGACAACTATGCTAAAAAGCGAGACTGAAGAAATTGGTAAAGTTTTTGAAAGAACTATGCTAAAAAAATTTGGGCCAGAAAACTTAAATAGTCACTTTTTAGCTTTTAATACTATTTGTGATGCAACTGAAGAAAGGCAAGATGCAATGTTTTCTTTGGTAGATGAAGACCTTGATATTCTTGTTGTTATTGGAGGCTTCAATTCTTCCAATACTACTCACTTACAAGAGATAGCAATTACTAAAAATATTTCTTCTTTTCACATAGATACTCCTGAGAGGATATCAGTTAAAGAAAATTCAATATTACATAAACCACTTGGATCAGATTTAGAACTTAAAAATAATTTTTTACCTAGTGGAAATATTAATGTTGGAATTACTTCAGGTGCATCTACTCCTGATAAGGTTGTTGCAGATGTTATTGAAAAGTTAATTGATATTGCCTCCTGAATTTATTATTTCATCTATAACAATGCTTAGTTTTTTTAATTTATTGGTCAGATAATTCCAAAAGATCTACTTTATTAACTAGAATAATGAAAAATTTATGAAGCATGGAAGACAAAGCACAAACTAATCAAGCTCAAACAGCCAGTATTAATAGAACAAAAGCTCCCCAAAAAGTTGAAGTTGTAGTTGCTAATTCATCTTCAGGGTCAGATGTAAATATTCTTGGAGAATTATCCATTTTTATTTTAAGAATCGGTTTTTGCGCTTTGATGATTCATCATGGCCTAGAGAAACTTCAGGATCCTCAGGGTTTTGCTGAGTTTGTAGTTGGTAAATACTTTCCATTTTTGCCAGGTGATCCTGTTATTTGGACTTTCGGAGCTGCGATTACTCAATTAGTATGCCCGGTAGGATTGGCTCTAGGGATTTTTGCGAGGCTTTCTTCACTTGGTTTATTCTCCACAATGGCATTTGCTGTTTATTTTCATCTCCTAGATACTGGATTAGAGGGTTTTCCACTTGCAGTTGTTGAAGGTCATAATTATGCTTTCGAATTGTCTTTTATATATGGAGCTATTTCTCTCTACTTTTTATGTGCTGGTCCAGGCAGGCTTTCTCTATTCAGAAAAACTAACAAAATTACATATTATCCAAAGTCAACGTAATTTAATGCAAAAAATGCCTTTTTTGCGTAAAAACCATCGAGATTCCTTTCGAATTGCACATATCAATACTTTCTTGGTCTCTTAGACTGCCTCCAGGTTGGACAATAGCTTTTATACCGTATTTATTTGCAAGTTCTACAGTATCTGCAAATGGGAAAAAACCATCACTGGCCAACACCGCATCAGAACATGATTTTCCAGCTGCTTTTAATGCAATTTTTGCTGCGCCAACTCTATTCATTTGTCCAGCTC
>CACGGY010000079.1 GCA_902572675.1 uncultured Prochlorococcus sp.
ATTAGGAAAATTTCAAAGATCATTGGGTATAAAACCTCCAGTTCAAGGAAATGATATTGAATTAACAATCGATCTTAAGCTGCAATTAGTTGCTGAGGAGGTACTTAAAGATAAAAAAGCTGGAGCCATAATAGTAATGGATCCAAGAGATGGTGCAATAAGAGCAATGGCAAGTAAACCTACATTTGATTTAAATTTTTTCTCAAAGGATTTTAAACCTGAGAAAGAATATAATAAACTTTTTAATTCTTCTGAAAAACCCTTATTTAATAGAGCATTAAATGCCTACGATCCAGGAAGTGTTTGGAAAATTGTAACGGCTTTAGCTGGCTTGGAAAGTGGAAAATTCCCTAGAGAAACTACGTTAGATACGAAACCATGTATAACTTATGGGAGCCAATGTTTTAGAGAGCATAATGATCTAGGCTTCGGGGTAATAGGTTATGAAGATGCTTTAAGAGTTTCTAGTAATACATTTTTTTATCAAGTAGGTTACGGAGTAGGAGTTGATGAAATTTATAAGGTCTCTCGAAAGCTTGGTTTTAATTCTTTATCTGGAATTGAAATTTCTGAACAAGAAAATGTAGGATTAGTAGCTAGTAGTGAATGGGCTAAAGAAGGCAGAGGATGGGGGCAACCAGGAAGAACCCCTTGGGTTCCAGAAGATATTGCGAGTATGTCTATTGGACAATTTGTTGTACAGGTTACCCCTATTCAAATAGCTAGAGCATATGCTGCAATTGCAAATGGAGGTTATCTAGTTACACCCTATTTAGTTAAGAAAGATGAAGAAAATCTTTTAGATAAAAAACTTATAAAAATCGATATTGATCCAAATAATATTCAGTTGATAAAAAGTGGTCTCAGGAAAGTAGTAGAGTCTGGTACTGGAGTATCAATGAATTATGGAGTTTCAAATTTACCTCCAGTTTCAGGCAAAACTGGAACTGCTGAAGATGGTGAAGGTGGATTAGATCACGCTTGGTTCGTTTGCTTTACTCCATCTGAAAAAAGCGAATTACTTGTAGTTGCTTTTGCACAAAATACTCCTGGTGGGGGATCTGTTCATGCACTGCCTATGGCAAGGGAAATTTTAAAAGTTTGGAATGAAAAAAAATGAAATTGTATTAGGTTTAAAAGTTTATGTTTTTAATTTTTTCATTTGTAAAAGTCTTTGAATAATATCTTCAATAGTTTTTGTATCTGTAGGTTTACTATATGAGGACAAAAGTTGTCTCCCTAATACTTGACTTCCTAAATGCACTAATTGAATGCGTAATGAGGTTAGCAGTTCTAATCCTATGCCACCAGAAAATGTTGCAATTGCAATCGGTTGACCATTAAATAAATTCCTAAAGTCATCTCCCGAAATAGAAAGCCATGCTATGAAGTTGGAAAGAATGGGAGGTATGGATCCATTATATTCAGGCGCACAAATCACCCACCTTTCAATCTTGAAAAGCTTTTTTTTTAATTCTTCTATTTCATTTGGAATATTTTCTTTGCTGTGAATTCTTGGATTAAATAATGGAATATCAAGAGTGGTAAGATCTAAAATTTCAGAACTTATTTTAAGTTCATTACTTTTTTCAAGAAATTTTTCAGAAAGTTCTAGATTTTTACCACAACTAGCCGTAATGATTATTAGATCTTTTGTTTCAGTCATAAATTAGGTAAATAAATTTAATAGTTAGCACCTGTTTTGCGGTGATGAACTGCCGTTAGACTATCGGATTTTAGTATATTACCGTGTAGTACTTCGGCGTAAATCACCCAATGATCTCCACATTCCATTCTCTCTTTTACAGAAGCATCTAACCATGCGAGCGATTCAGGAATGATTATCTGTTCATTAGGAGTTAATTCAATATTTATTCCTTCAAATCTATCTTCTCCAGGAGCAAAGGGCTTTGTGAATCTTTTCAAAGGTTCTTTAAAATCTTTTTCACTAAGAATATTTAATGCGAATGAATCACCTATTTGCAGAAGAGACTCGACCGATCTATCTTTTGCTACTGCAATACTTAACCCAGGCGGAGAAAAACTTGCTTGACTAACCCAAGATGCAAGCATGGCTCCTT